>NZ_SOGT01000008.1:0-352791 GCF_004403345.1 Cryobacterium lyxosi | reverse complement strand
GCGTCATCCCCGGTGACACGGTCGTGGTCTACGGTGCTGGTCCGGTCGGGCTCATGGCTGCCCTGTCTGCCATGATCAAGGGCGCCAGTAAAGTCTGGGTTGTGGACCGGCGGCCCGACCGGCTGGCCCTCGCCGAGCAGATCGGCGCGATCGCCGTTGATGACTCAAAAACGGACCCGGTTCAATTCGTATTGGACCAGACCAAGGGTATCGGCGCTGACCGGGGATGTGAATGCGTAGGCTATCAAGCCCACGACCCCCAGGGCACCGAAGATCCTGCCATGACTCTGAACCGGCTGATCCAGTCCGTGCGCATCACCGGGGGCATCGGCGTAGTCGGTGTCTTCCTGCCGGCAGATCCTGGCGGCTTCGACGAGAATGCCAAGCAGGGCAAGATTGCTATTGACTATGGTCTGCAGTGGCTCAAGGGCCAGAACATTGGCAGTGGTCAATGCCCGGTGAAGAAATATAATCGGCAGTTGCGCGAGCTAATTGCCGTGGGCAAGGCCAAGCCATCATGGATCGTTTCTCACGAGATTCCCCTTAGCGATGCCTCGGATGCCTATAAGAACTTCGGCGACCGCACCGACGGGTGGACCAAGGTTATCCTCAAGCCCGAATAGGCCAACACCTAGCGGCCCATGTGACCTAGCTTCTGTGGTCCAAATTACGGCGTGCGCGGCAGGGAGAACCAGACCGCACAGTTCCCCTGCCGCTACGTTTTTAGTGGGTCATTCCCCTGTTCATCACGAGTATCGCCATCGTGAGTGCTCGGCGTCGAAATCTGTGCCCCGTGCCCTGTGCCGCTTCACGTAGCTGACCACCCTATACATGTGTTCGATATCGGACGCCCACGGTCTCGTCTCCCAACGTGACAGTGTTCGATAAATGCCTGCATTCGCTCAGGCGACTCGCGTCGGGGCTGGCAATTTAATCGTTTTAGTTGCTATGCCTGAGCGCACCTGTTAGTCCTGATATGGTCGGCACGATTGATTCTGGTCGCTGCTGTTACAAGCGGGAAGAGAGTGGTCATGATGCGCGAGAACCCTCCGGCGAACGAACCTCAAGACAGCGACATTGAAGTTGGGAAGCCTAAGGCCTGGGCCGCTGGGATGCCCGGTGTGCTGCACTCAATGATTCCGGCGATCAAGGATATGGGCGTGGATCGAACGCGAAAGACGATGCTGTCTTTGAACCAGAAGGACGGCTTCGATTGCATGAGCTGTGCGTGGCCGGATCCTGATCATCGCAAGGCATTCGAGTTCTGCGAAAACGGCGCCAAGGCCGTGACCTGGGAAGCGACGCCCATTGTCGTGTCCTCCAGTTTTTGGGCCGAGCATTCGGTCAGCGACCTGCTCACGCGTTCGGAGTATTGGCTGGGCACGCAGGGACGCCTGACTGAACCTGTCTATAAGCCAGCCGGTGAGGACCACTACCGGCCTATCAGCTGGGACAAGGCATTCGCCATCGTCGGCAACAAGCTCAACAGCCTCGAGTCCCCCAATGAGGCTGTCTTTTACACCAGCGGTCGCGCGTCCAACGAGGCCGCCTTCGCGTATCAGCTTTTCGCCCGCGGCTACGGGACGAATAACCTGCCCGACTGCTCCAATATGTGCCACGAATCAACCGGTCGGGCCTTGGACCCGACCATTGGAATTGGCAAGTCCACGATCGCCTACGATGATTTCGGCAAGGCCGATCTGATCATTATCATGGGCCAGAATCCGGGAACCAACAGTCCCCGCATGCTCACTGCTCTCGAGGAAGCCAAGGACAACGGCGCGGAAATTGTCGCCGTAAATCCCCTGCCGGAAGCGGGACTGAGAAGATACAAGAACCCGCAGCAGGTCAAGGGCATCATCGGCCACGGGACTGAGATTGCCGATCAGTTCATTCAGATCCGGCTGGGCGGGGACATGGCCCTGTTACAGGCCGTCTCCAAAAGGGTGCTCGACGCTGAGGCCGAAAACCCGGGAACAGTTCTGGACCGCCAATTCCTTGACGAGCACTGTGAAGGGCTGGAGGAGCTCACACTGCACCTCGCGGAGCTGGACGACGTTGCAGTCCGGGAGGCGACTGGCCTGCGCATAGACGAGATCGATGAGTTGGCGGCCCGATACCTGAAAGCTGAGAGGGTCATCATCACCTGGGCGATGGGGATAACCCAGCACAAGAAAGCGGTCGCCACGATCAAGGAGATCATCAACCTGCTTCTGCTGCGCGGAAACATCGGCAAGCCGGGCGCTGGCGCTTGCCCGATCCGAGGCCACAGCAATGTCCAGGGCGACAGGACCATGGGTGTCTGGGAGCAAATGCCACAGTCATTCATGGACGCACTCGGCAAGGAATTCGGCTTCGAGCCGCCAATTGATCATGGAGTGGACGCGGTCAAGACAATCCAGTCCATGCGTGACGGCGGCATCAAATTTTTCATGGCATTGGGAGGCAACCTGGTCGGGGCGATCGCGGATACCAATGCCGCCGAAGCCGCGATGCACGGCACGGACATGACCGTCCAGATCTCCACCAAACTGAACCGCTCCCACGCGGTCGTGGGCAAGGAAGCGCTTATTCTTCCGACCATGGGCCGCACCGAGGTCGACCGACAGGCATCGGGAGAGCAATTCGTGTCGGTCGAAGACACGGTCTGTGCGGTGCATCCCTCCTTCGGCGTGATTGAACCGGTTGCACCTGGCCTGCTTTCCGAGGTTGCCATTATCTCCCGCTTGGCACGGGCGACGATCGGGGAGAAGACCAACGCTGATTGGCCTGGATTCGAGAAAGACTACGATCTGATCCGCGAACACATCTCGCACGTGGTGGAAGGATGCCAGGACTACAACATAAAAATCCGGAAGGATGGCGGCTTTGTGTTGCCGAACGGACCTCGAGACTCGCGCACTTTCCACACGCCCACGGGCAAGGCCATGATCACTGTCAACGGGCTTGAGTTTATTGGCCGGCCGGCCGCGACCTTGATCCTGCAGACTATGCGATCCCATGACCAGTTCAACACCACCATTTACGGTTTCGACGACCGTTACCGGGGCATCAAGAAAGGCCGGCATGTGGTCTTCGTGAATCCGGAAGACCTCGCTGAACTGAGCTTGGAGGACGGCCAGCAGGTGGACATTCACGGCGTGCACGATGATGGCGCGCAGCGAGTACTGCGCAATTACCGTGTGGTTGCCTATCCCAGCGCCCGTGGATGCGCTGCCACGTACTTTCCCGAGGCGAACGTTCTTGTTCCCCTGGACAAAGTAGCCGACGACAGCAACACACCGGTATCCAAGGCCGTCATCGTCAGGCTGGAACCTGCTCAGAAGCAGGAGTCCCCGGTCAAGTCCTTTTGAGTGGTGTCTCGGTTTCCCTGTGATCCCTCGGCTGATTAGGCGCTGAGGGCAGAGATCTCGATAGCCACCTCCTCGGGCATAACGGTTCCGACGGCCTGAGATTTGGCCAGGGCATCGAGGCCGAGATAGCGGCGGGACTCGACCCATTCATCGTGTTGCTCGGCAAGGACAGCTCCCACGAGACGGATGATCGAGTCCCTGTTAGGGAAGATCCCGACGACATCGGTCTGGCGCCTGATCTCCCTATTTAAGCGCTCGTTCGGGTTGTTCGACCAGATCTGTTTCCAGAGCTCTTTCGGGAACACTGTGAACGCGAGAATGTCGGCCCTGGCCGCGTCGAGATGCGCACGCTTTCGGGAGCTTGTGTTCCAATGCGTCCAGGACCCGGTCGAACTGGGCATTCACGCTTGGCCGAACAGCTCGCGGCCCTACGCCGACAACGGTCCGACATCGCCGTCGAGGTCGAGAAGCTGATGAACAACCACCCTCTTTCCCCGTCCTGACGAGCCTGCCCGGAGTCGGCGTCAGGACCGCAGCTCGGGTCCTCACCGAGGTCACCGGCAAGCACTTCGAAACCGCCAGCCACCTCGCCTCCTACGCCGGCCTCGCACCCGTGACCCGACGCTTCGGCAGCTCAATCCGCGGCAAACATCCCTCCCGACGAGGCAACAAGATCCTCAAACGTCCCCTGTACCTGTCCGCCTTCGCAGCACTCCGAGACCTCGTCTCCCGCACCTACTACGACCGAAAAATCGCCCAAGGCAAACGCCACAACCAAGCCCACATCGCACTCGCCCGACGCCGCTGTAATGATTTATGCGCCATGCTCCGAGACGGTACCCTCTACGAAACTGAACACCAACTGGCCGCTTGACAAAAAAATAGAGCCTCCGACCGCACCGCTGGCAGCATCTGGTGAGGCATGCGCCCGTGCAGACGGGGCCTCGGCGTCCGGTCAGGACGTGAGCACCGTCAAGTCAAGCGCGAGCAAAACGCGACGCGAGTTGGCGCAGGGTGGCTTCGATGCCAGCGGCGTTCTGCCGAGGAAAGCCGAGCAACTCGAAGACCTTGCCCTGCACGGCTGAGACGGTACTGTAGTCGAACGTCTCAGTGACGCGCGTA
Organism: Cryobacterium lyxosi; assembly: GCF_004403345.1. Classification (NCBI taxonomy): domain Bacteria; kingdom Bacillati; phylum Actinomycetota; class Actinomycetes; order Micrococcales; family Microbacteriaceae; genus Cryobacterium; species Cryobacterium lyxosi. The sequence continues at coordinate 348,316 of NZ_SOGT01000008.1, read as the reverse complement.
GACGTGGGCGTAAGCGCCGTGAGTTCCCAGCGCCACCGGTGGCCCGCTGGGTGACGCCATTCCACAAGCCGACCCTCCTCGATGCGCGTCACCGTACTGGTAATGCGATACGGGACGCCGAACTGCTTCATCGCTACCGAAAATTGTGCGCCCTGGCTGAGCCGCTGCGGCCCCGACACTGTGCCGCGGACGGTGCCCGAGCCGTCCAGCTCACCGTGACGGTGCGGATCAGCCACCAACGCAAAGACGTCGTCGGCCGAAGCCGGCACCTCGACAGTGCGCGCGACTCGGCGCGGTCCTTGCTCAACCTGTTCGACCGTCATGCTGCCTAGCCTAAGTCGTTCCAGCACCGGCGTCAGTGCTGTAGGCGAGAAGCGCCTCCACCGCCGAGCATACGGCCGCCTGTCCCAGCCGCGTCCGGACACAGAGGGAGCCAAGTGTGTACGGCCGTTCCCGAGTGGGTTCTGAACAGACCGCACACCCAAGTCATGAGCCGAGGCTAGCATTTTGCGGGGGATATGTCGGATAATGTGTTGGGTGAAATGATCGCTAATAGATATCAAGTCAGCAAGTAATGTATCCACTGCAGAATCTGCTGAATAGAACTCCCGTGATGTCCTATCTCACCTAAGTTATGACAGTCGCATTTCTGATGAGCAATTGTGCGTGGTGCCAGGAATAGCTTGAATCGACGCGCTCTTGCTTCATCTGGACGCCGCAGCCTGGACACGTCAATGCCTCGCCCCCGGAGCCGAATGAATCGGCAAGTGGGCCCCGCGGACGCGCCGACGCTCGTTCTGCTGCACGGTTTCCCTGCTGCGTCGCACCAGTACGCGCACTTGATGGATCGGCTCAGCGACCGGGTGCACCTCATTGCACCGGATTACCCGGGGTTCGGTTACAGCAGTGCTCCCACCTCGAGTAGTGACGGCGGGGACTTTGTTTACTCTTTCGATCACGTCGCCGAGGTTATCGAAGCATTTCTGGTCACCCTCGGCATCGACGCGTTCTTCATGTATNCTCGGCATCGACGCGTTCTTCATGTACGTTTTCGACTTCGGCGCTCCTATCGGGTATCGCATCGCGGCGCGACATCCGAATTGGATACAGGGAGTCATTGCACAAAATGGCAACGCCTACGAGTCCGGACTAGGACCGAATATGCAGCCGGTGGTTCAGTACTGGATAAATCAGAAGGAGATGGAGCCTGTCATCCGCGGAGCGCTTACAGCTGAGGCAACGCGCTCCCAACATCTCGAGGGGGCCGCGCATCCGGATTTCGTCGATCCGGACGTCTGGACCTTGGACCAACACTGGCTTGATCAAGCTGGACGAGACCAGATCATGCTGGATTTGCTCTATGACTATCAGTCCAACGTCGCACTGTATCCCGCGTGGCAAGCGTGGATGCGCGAGCACCAGCCCCCCATGCTATTGCCCTGGGGCCGTAACGATCAGTTCTTTTCTGAATCAGGGGCGCGCGCGTATCTTGACGACCTACCGTCTGCTGAACTGCACCTGCTCGACACCGGGCACTTCGTCTTGGACGAACAGCTGGACACCGTCGTGCATCTGATCGATGACTTCATCGGGCGACACACTCCATAGGAGCCACTCGACGCACACGCACCGCAAAAACAGACAAACTATGACATTCGAGTAACGCGTTTTCGTCCCCGACGTCGGTCCTGAGGCCTGTACTCCGATGTCCCTCTCCCCGAAAAGTACATCCACGCGGGAAGTCTGGGTGAGCCTCTGTTGGCGCTTATGAAAATTCGTGCTTTGCAGATCAACGGCTGTGCGTACTGCTTGGGAATGCACAGGCGTGACCGCCTGACCGGTATTGATCGCCAGCTTCACAGGCTCATCTTTGTACTCAGGAGTGAACTCCCGTCGTGTGTTTGACATGTGAAAATTCTCCTGTGAGGTGCCCAGTCAACGGGGGTACGGCTAGAACGCGCTGCATCCGCGGATAACTCTTGTCGCCGTGCTCCTCACTGCGTCCGACCTCGGGCTCTCATTTTTTTACGCATGCCAGGACAGGTCGCGACTCACAGCGAGAACCAGCGTTTTGTGACAGGAAGGCAAACGCAATTTACTCGCAGCCGATGCGGCGTCGATTGATGCGGTTGCTCCTCGGTTCGACCGCAAGATAGGAGAGTCAATCCCGTATAAAACAGGCTGCTGCTTGGCATATGAGCCGGGATATCGAGGAAACGCGTTGCTGAATAGACATCAGGAATGCATATTCACTAACTGTTTCAAGACCGTGCCTAAGTGGAGGTTTCAAATAAAGCAACAAAAAAATCCACGCAGAGGTTTTCTATCGTTCAATGCGACTCCTTGACCAAGTGGGCCCGCAGTCATATCCTTAAATCATGGCTCCGCCCCTCAGCAGCGCACTATGTAAGAACTTCCCTGAGCAGTTATTGAGTGAAAAATTTTCCGTCGACTCTAAAATGAACGACCGTGTGGTCACCATTCATCAAGGCAGCCAGCCGTCGACTGGAAAGAGACTGAGGTTCTCGACTGCTTGTCTGAGACAAGCCTAGGCGGCATCGACAAAAGACCCCCGATGCACAACCCTCTTTTTTGGACGCTTCCTTGCAATCCTCACTCTCACAACCGATTGGAAGGACTTGAATTATGACATCTGCAGAGCGCAGCAAGCTTGTCCGGCTACAGGACACCCATATGACCATCGCCGCGACGGATTCCGACATCCGGGGGCACCGAGTTCTCGACAAGGACGGCAATAACCTCGGGAAAGTGGACGCTCTTTTGATCGACGAGCAGGAAGAGAAAGTGCGATTCTTTGAAGTCGCCACGGGCGGTTTTCTGGGAATTAACAAAGATAAGTCTTTCATTCCTGTCGACGCGATCACCAATATCGGCGATAAAGACGTGCACCTGAACCTATTGACCGAAACTGTGGCTGGATCTCCGCCCTATGATCCCGATCTCGTTGACGACAACGTCTTCTTTTATGAAACTTATGGTTATTACGGGTTCTTGCCCTATTGGGGAACGGGATATGTCTACCCGCCCTACCCGTACTACCCCGGCCGGTACTAATCCTAAATCCACCGGTCGGCGTGGGGGAGGTTATACGGGCACGTTCTGACGCCTCAGATGAGACTCTGGTGGGGTTCAATGACCGCGTTCGGCGATTAAAAGTTGCTCTGGACATTCCAAGATCGCGGGCAACCGTTGTTGCTGTCTCTCCACCGTCGATGAGTTGACGGGCGTTGCGGATTTCGAGGAGAGGGAAATTGTGCAGCTCTTGATGGCCATTGCCGCGATCAACGTGTGGAACCGTCTGGCGGTCAGCACTCACCAGAGCCTTCCAGCGCAAACGGCCTAACAATCAGGCTGCTCCCACGATCGGCGGGATGGGCGGCGGGATCGCGGTTGGCTCGCGGTTGGCTCTACCGCCAGCGCCGTAGCGGAACCGTTCATCGGCTGGGAGGAATTGTCCCTCGTACCCGTTCGAGCCTTTCGGGGCAGCCTCGTCACCGGAGGGCCTGGCAACGATGTCAAGGAGGACGGCGCAGCCTGGTCGGGTGGCGACCGAATGCGCTGGTGTGGACGGCTGTTACGTCTACGCTGTCAGATCAGTGGGCATGCCGCCGTGCTACTCGTGACTTTTGATGAAGGAGAATTTTTATGTTGTTCGATACATCCACCACAGCGCTCGTGCTGACGGACCCACAAAACGATTTTCTCAGCCCCACCGGTGCGACTTGGGAACTGGTCGGTAAGAGCGTCGAAGAGAATAACACCGTCGAGCACATTGAGCAGTTGCTCGTGAGTGCCAAAGCCTCTGGGTATGAGGTTTTCGTGTCTCCGCATTATTATTTCCCCCACGATCACCAGTGGGAATTCGGCGGAACCTTGGAAAAAATGATGCACGAGATCGGCATGTTCGATCGACCGGGGCCCTTGGATCTTGACGGATTTTCTGGCTCAGGAGCTGATTGGCTAGAGCGCTACAAACCGTTCCTGCAAGACGGCAAGACGGTAGTGTGTAGTCCCCACAAGATCTATGGGCCCGAGCAGAACGACCTCGTGCTCCAGCTGCGTAAACGCGGAATTAGCAAGGTTCTGCTCGCAGGAATGTCAGCAAACCTGTGCATCGAAAGTCACCTCCGTGAACTGTTAGAACAGGGATTTGACGTGGCCGTCGTTGCCGACGCGACCGCCGCCGCACAGCACCCTGAACTCGGCGACGGGTATGCGGCCGCCCTAATCAACTTCAACTACATCGCCGGGGTAGTACTTACCACCGAGCGAGCAATAGAAATGTTGTAATCCGCCGTATCCGTAGGAGGCCGGTGAGCCGCGGTTCGGTGGCGCCGCTGCTGGTCCCCACCGAGTCCTCCATTTACGGCGATCTGCGAGCGGTTTTCATCAACGCTTCCTGAAGAAAAGTCCACGTGTACTATAAATCGCGTTAATTGACGACGGACACGGATGGGATGGTGGCGTTCTCGGATTGGTGGGTTCTCTCTCTCAGGGATCAAACCGAGGCTGTCAGTTCTCCAAGAGCGCGCACGTTGAGCACACCATAAAGGCATCTGCCACGACGCCTACATGCGTGCGAGGCTCACCCCCCCCTTTCCAAACATTGTTGGCTGTGACCGTCCCATCTACCCGAGCTAGAGCCTGGCCAGCGAAAGCTGGATGACCAACAGAGGACAATTCGGTCGTTGGTCAGCGGACGATGTTTGCGCCTTTGTCGAGATCCCATGGGAGTGGGACGAGAGTCACCTGCTGTGGGGTAAGGCGGTCGCCTCTGCACAGGTCTTGCAGGTGGTGCGGCTCACTGCATTGAGGGCTGCGGCGCCGGATTTTTGCCGGCATCGGGGAATACTGCCACAGCTTGCAAGTATTGGTTGAGAGTCTCGTGCCGGGGGACCTATTCTGCAAATGTTGCAATAGATGCCGCGTTATTTGACATAATCACCATTATCGGTCCTGAGTATTTGACAAGCTATTTATCAAGCGCGCGACCCCGTGCCGGGTGGTGGTGTCGGGTTAGTCCGGGATTCAGAAGGCGCGAGCCTGAGGCGCACAGACTCTAGCGCCGCCACAGGCTGCAGTTTTGTTGGCCTGCGCGGAATAGAAGCTGTGGAGGTGGATGAGCTCGTTACAGGCCGGGTTTCCACACTTAAAACGCCTGATGTGGCCGATGCGCGTCCTCTCGCAGCGCTGGTGGCACCGGTAGCAGACGGGCAGGCCCATGATGATGAGCAGGTGGGGATCGGTGAGCTTCTCGAAGGTGGGGTGGAAGCGTTAGACGCAACTGCCGGTCGCGCACGCCCACTCATAGGCAAAGCTGTGAGTGTTCTCTTCTGCGCATATTGGCGTGGCCGAAACTTTCACGGCAGCGACTGCGGCGTCGTCAGCAGAGTCAATCATGAAGAGAGTCGCGCCCTCTCCGGCCTGCAGAACTTGGACGAGGCGAACGCGAGCTTGTCGTCGCCAGGCTTCGAGGAGGATCGTCGCGGCGCTTAGACTTTGCTCTTCGTCCGCGAGCGCGCATTCAGGTGTGCACGTCGACGTAGTGGTCGATTCTCTGTGTGCTGGCCGTGGCAACATTTTGGCAACATTTGAACCAGAATACTTCAAATTCAACCGGGCTCAGATGATTGAAAAGTCGCGTAATTCCGCGGGTTTCGGGCCGATCCCGTTGCTTCGTTGAGGCAGTATTAGGGTTCAAATCCCACCGTCTCCGCAGCCATTCGAACCCCTGAATCCCATGTAAAAACTGGGACTCAGGGGTTTTCCTTTGCCGCAAAATCGGCGTTTGCCCACAAATAAGAGAGCCATAGCGTCATCGAGGCGCTCAGCAACGGCGTCTCGTTGTACCGGGCCACCAAGTTGGTGACATTAGCAGGAACGGGATGGTTCCCGTGCCCGTGTGGATATGTTCAGTGTTGTGGTGCTTGGGGGGTAGTCGAGCACGACGGTTTCCGTCCCCGCGACCATCCCGTCAACGGCACTATCTGCCGTCGACCGGTCGAGTGCAATCGGCTCAGGACGCCGCCGGAGCGATGAGCTTGGCTACAGTGAGCAAGATGACCGCGTCCTCGACAGCCTCCAGCGAGTTGCGGCCCGGCGGCATCGTGATCAGGTCCCCGCGCCATCCAGACCACGATGCGCCATCCGAGGTGAGAACGACCCGCCCCTCGAGGACCTGCACGGTCGCTTCGGCCAGGTTGTCGTGTTCTCCGAGGTGTTGACCGGCACGCAGAGCGATCAGCGTTTGGCGGAGGACGTGCGCGTGGCCGCCGTATACGGTCTCCGCGCTGCGACCACTGGATGCGTCCCGTGCGTGATTGAGATGGTGGCGCACGAGTGCGGTGAGCGACTTCTTTTGCATGTCGTTCTCAACTTTCATTTCCCCCATGCTCCGCTACCGCTGCGCGCGTGTCAACGGTACTGTGATCGCCGTGTGTGGCTGGTTGGTGCGTCCGGTCCGGGCGCATAGAGCCGCCAATCCTGGGGACATCAAACGGTGCGGGTCTATTTGGTTTCCACAGGATCGGCGGCTCCGCGCGCGCTCCGGGTGCGCAGCCACGGGATGAGGCCACCGACGAGGAGCATTTCGATTTGCCGGGTCGAGAGTTCGTGGCGCACGGAGTAGACCTCATCACGCGTTGTGTTGCGCACGAGGATCTCCGTTCCGTTCGAGAGAGCCTCCCGGATCCCGTCGAGCACGAGCACGTCATCCTGCGCGATGCGATCGTGATCGGCCGGATCCGCGAACTGGAGCGCCAGCGCGCCGAAGTTGGCCAGGTTTTGCCAGTGGATGCGTGCGAACGAGACCGCCAGCACCACCCGCAGTCCGAGAAAGCGCGGGGTGATCGCGGCGTGCTCTCGAGAGGAGCCTTGCCCATAATTGGCCCCTGCAACGATCATGTGGCCGGTCGTATCCCGGGTGAGGGCGGCGCGAGTCGGGTAGGTCGGGTCGACTTGGTCGAAGGTGAACTCGGCGAGCTTGGGAACGTTGCTGCGGAAAGGAAGCACGCGAGCACCCGCCGGCAGGATCTCATCCGTCGAAATGTCATCACCCACGATCAGGGCGACGGGTGCCTCAATGCGCTCGGAGAGCGGTCCGAAGACCGGCAGTGAAGAGATGTTTTCGCCCTTGATTAGATGCACCCCGATGGATTCCTCCGGAGGTAAGGGCTTCTCGAGCATCGCCAGGTTCACGCTCGACACCGCCGGAAGCGTGATCTGGGGATATTCCAAGCCGAAGAGCCCGGGCAGGTCGCGCGGATCGGTGATCTGTCCTGTCAGCGCAGCGGCGGCGGCGGTCTCCGGCGAACACAGGTAGACCGAGTCTTCCTGGGTGCCCGAGCGACCGGGAAAGTTGCGCGGCATCGTGCGCAGGCTGATGCTGCCATTCGCCGGGGCCTGGCCCATACCGATGCAGCCCATGCAGCCGGATTGATGCAGCCGGGCGCCCGCCCCGATCAAATCCAGGGTGGCCCCCATGATGGTGAGGTCCTGCAGAATCTGCCGGGAGCTGGGATTGACGTCGAGGGACAGGCCGGGAAATGACTGCCGCCCCTTCGTGATCGCGGCAACGATCGCGAAATCACGTAGGCCCGGATTCGCGGAGGACCCGATCACGACCTGTTCCACCGGGCGCCCTGCCACTTCGCGTACGGGCACGACGTTGCCGGGCGAACTGGGAAGCGCAATCAACGGCACGATCGAAGCCAGGTCAATCTCTTCGGTCACGTCGTAGGTCGCATCCTCGTCCGCAAGCAGTTCGGTGAAATCCTGCTCGCGCTGTTCGGCGCGCAGAAAGGTTCGCACTTGATCATCGGCCGGAAAAATGGTGGTGGTCGCGCCCAGTTCGGCGCCCATATTGGCGATCACGTGCCGATCCATCGCGGTCAGGGTTGCGAGGCCGGGGCCGTAGTATTCGACGATCCGATTGACGCCTCCCTTGACGCCGTGCCGGCGCAGCATTTCGAGGATGACGTCTTTGGCGCTGGTCCACGGCGGCAATTGTCCGGTGAGCTTCACGCCCCAGATTTCGGGCATCCTGATGTACAAGGGCTCGCCGGCTATGGCCAGGGCTACCTCGGTGCCGCCGACGCCGATGGCCAGCATCCCCAGTGAGCCGGCGGCCGGGGTGTGGCTGTCGGAACCAACCATGGTTTTGCCGGGGATACCGAAGCGCTGCATGTGCGTGGGGTGTGACACCCCGTTGCCGGCCTTCGAAAACCACAGGCCGAACCGTTGGCAGGCGGAGCGGAGAAAATCGTGGTCCTCCGCGTTCTTACTATCGGCCTGCAACAGGTTGTGGTCGACGTACTGCACGGAAACCTCCGTGCGAGCGCGATCCAGTCCCAACGCCTCCAACTCCAGCATGACCAGGGTGCCGGTCGCGTCCTGGGTGAGGGTCTGGTCGATGTGCAGGCCGATTTCGGTTCCCGGCACCATCTCCCCGGAGACCAGGTGTGATGCGATGAGTTTCTGTGCGACGTTGTAGGCCACGGTGAGCTCCCTTACTCGATAGCGGCGCCCGCCGACATTCGTCGGTATGAATTAACCGCCGGGGCATGCCACTGATACCAAGGTAGGTCACTCGTGACGCCAGGGCTAGCCTTCTCGAGGAGACCGGAAAAGATGAACCAGGAAGACATGACCCTGGCGCAGGCGAGCCAGGGTCTTGACCTTCTGTCGAAGGCTGAGGTCCAGGACCATGCGGCGCTGTGGGCGCTCGCACGGTGCCTGGACCTCAGTCTTGGCCGGACGCTCGCAGCTAGCGCAGGACTCCGCAGGCGACCGGGTCGGTTACCTCGGCGGGGAGAGCTGGGTTGAGTTCGCTCGCACCCTCGGGATCGCTGAGGTTGTACGTGCCGTTGCCGTCGTAGTCGTTTCCGTGGATGACTACGACGCCCTCGCCGGCGCGGATGGCTTCGGCGATTTGCGCGGCGGTGCCGAGCCCTTCGGCTCCTGGGTATCCGATTCCGGCTACGTCCGTGAAGCGGATGTTGGTGCGAAGGTAGCTATAGGAGCCGTTTTTCGCGACGGGGAACCGGGTAACGTCGAGGAAACTGGCCGGCGTGGTGTCTCCGCTGGTGTTCAGGGACACCACAACGGGGCCGTAGGCCGGTACCCCCTCGGCGGTGTTCAGTCGCCCGTCGCCGTTTGCGTCCAACGCCAGCGTGGGGCATTCGTTCATGGCCTGTTCGCCATAGTGGATGTGCTGAGCGTGGGGAGCGTCGGGCGTCAAACCCCGCGCGCGGATTCCGATCGCCCGGATTGTCTCGCCGCGAACAATGGCGACCGCTCTACCCGACGCTCCCGAGTCGTTCAGCTCCGTGAGGTGGGCGGTCAGCACTACGTTGCCGCGCACCGATTTCGGCACATGCGCTGATGCCGGTGCAGCGCCCAACGACACGGCGATTAGCGCGGCTGCGCTCGCGCCGAGCACCAGTTTGATGTTCTTCTTCACGATTCACTCCTATGGGTTTTCGCCCATCGGGACGATCCCGACGATTAGTGCGACAGCGCTGATACGTAGCCTTCAGCCAAATGCATTGGCATGGATCGCACGCACGCGCGCCTGCGGCGAAGAGTATCCGCAAATCGGTCTTCCTGACAGGGGTGGTTGCTGACTTTTTCGGCCGCTTGCGTATGCCCTGTGTTGGTTCTCGCCATATGGAGTCTTGCTCCTCCCCGCCGTGTCGGCCCGCGGTATCTCTCTGGTCGCCGGTCGTCGAGAGGGCGTCCTGGAGATCTGGTTCCGTGGTAATTTCTGGGAGGGGGTCCTCGATATCCTGTACATCTACGGTCTCAGCGGACTGTGGACCCACGCGCTGCGCAAACGCAGGGAGACGCGGAATGTCGCCGGCGTCGACCTGTTCAACATCGTTCTCGACATCGTGTATCACGTGGTACTCACCCGGATGTCGCTCCAAATCCTCGGTATCGGTATCGGTATCGGTATCGGGGTCTTGTCGTCGGAGGCACCGCAGCACATGCATTTCAAGTACACGCTCAACGACCTGCGCAAGAACCCCGGCGTGAACATCGCTTTGCTCGTGGTCCTCGTCCTTAGCGCCTTCCTGATGGCGAGCGGCGCGATGGTGATGGAGCGCACGCTCGGCTCGGTGAACGCCTTGTTCGATCAAGCCAAGCCGCCTCACTTCTTGCAAATGCATAAGGGTGCTTACGACAAAGCGGCACTGGATGCCTTCGCCACCGCGCATCCGGAAATCGACTCGTGGCTTATCGAGGACATGGTCGGTTACGACAGCGCCGCAATCGCCTGGGCTCGACCGGGCACGACGGAGTCCGGCACCCTGGCGGAGAGCCTTATCGACAACCTCTTCGTCACGCAGAACACCGCGTTCGATTTCCTGCTCGATACCGACAGCGCCATCGCGTACCCGGCTGACGGTGAGGCCTTTGTGCCTGTCGCCTATCAGCAGCGCTTCGGGCTGCAAGCCGGTGACGAACTGCGCATCCGCACTGATCTCGGCATCGAGGACTTTGTCATCGCGGGCTTTGTGCGTGATTCGCAAATGGCCTCATCGCTCTCCTCCGCGACGCGGTTTCTCGTCTCCGACGCCGATTTCGAGCGACTGGGCACGAGCGGTGGTAGTCCCGAGATCATCGTTGAGTACCGGCTCACCGACGCGGCACAGGCGAGTGATTTCCAGGCCGCCTACGAGTCGGATCAGTCATTGCCGAAGAACGGGCAGGCCGTCACTGGCGACATGATCCGCATCATCAACGCCATCAGCGACGGCCTGGTCGCGATCGCATTGATGTTCGTGAGCCTGCTACTCATCGCCATCGCCCTCCTCAACGTGCGCTTCGTCATCCGCGGCACGTTGCAGGACGAGGTTCATCAGATCGGCGCGATGAAAGCGATCGGCCTGCCGAACTCGACCATCTCCGGTCTGTACTTGTCGAAATACAGCGCGATGACGCTCATCGCCTGCGTGATCGGCGGAGGGCTCGCGATCGTCGCGTCGCAGGCGCTCACCAGCGGCATGCAGGCGAGCTACGCCACCGCCCCCGTCACAGCCCTGACCTTTTTCGTTCCGATCGCCGCGCTCGCCACGGTGTTCCTCGTCGTCATCGCAATTTGCCGCCGCGTGCTGCGCATAATCAATCGCATTGAGGTCGTCAGCGCCCTCGTCCACGGCTCGACCCTCAACGAGCGGCAAACCGCCCGACGCGGGATGCGGCTTGCCCGCCGGGTGCGCCGCTCGGCGTTCGCCTCGTACGGCGGCGGCGACCTGGGCCGTCGAATCTCGCTCGTCGACCTCCGCTCCGAGGCCGGCCAGTGGATGCTGCTGCCGCTCGTCTTCCTGCTCGCCGTGGTTCTGATCACGTTGCCGACGAACCTGCTCACCACTTTCCAGAGCCCGAAGTTCGTAACCTACATGGGTGCGCCCGAGAGTGACCTGCGTCTCGACCTGCAATTCTCCGGCGATCTGGAGCAGGTGCGGGAGGAAGCGGATACGGCATTTGCCACCGACTCCCGTCTCGCCCAGGTGCACAGGTTCGCCAACGAACTTGTCGAGACGCACGGGGACAAGGGGTGGGAGTCGATGCGCGTCGAGGTCGGGGACTACTCGGGGAACACGATCCAGTACCTGCGAGGCGGGCCACCCTCCGCCGGGGAGATATCGCTGTCGGTGCTCAACGCCGACCGATTCGGTGTCGACGTCGACGACGCGTTCACGGTGCGCCGTGACGGAAGCGAGGTGGCCCTGACAGTGAATGGTGTCTATCAGGACATCACCAGCGGCGGCCAGACCGCCAAGATGGCGGGCGACGCGACCGGTGTTGTCACCGGCTACATCTACTACGCCACCGCCGCCGCCGGGCAGGACCCCACCGTGATCGCCACCGACTACGGCGACCGGTTCCCGGCCGCGACCGTCGTGCCGATGCGCGAGTACGTCTCGCAGACCCTCAGCTACGTCACCAGTGCTCTCTTCAACGCGGCGCTTCTCGCCATCGTGTTCGCGATCGGGGTCGCCGCGCTCATCACGACCCTGAATCTCACCCTGCGTCTCGCCCGCGAGAAGCGCCGCTCCGGTATCCTCTCCGCGCTCGGATTCTCCGGATCGGAGCTCGCGGCACAGCTACGGTTCAAGGGGATCCTCACCGTCGTGATCGGCACCCTGCTCGGCGTCGTCGTCGCTGCGACCCTCGGCGAGGCTCTCGTGGGCGCAGCGATCTCTTTCGCCGGTCTCGGCATCTCGAACCTGGCGTTTATTCCGAACCCGCTGCTCGTCTATGTGGCCTACCCGCTGCTGCTCATCGCCGTCGGCACGATCAGTGCCGTGGTCGTGTCGTCGCGGCTGCGTCGCGGCGACACGAGCGCGTGGCTGCGCGCATGATGCACACGCCCCGTCCCGCGAATCACGAATCCCCGAACGGATCACCCATGACGCTCTCCGAAGCACCTTCGACTTCTCCCGCGCTCGTCACCACCGCCCTCGTCACGACCGGCCTGGAAAAGACCTACCACTCGACCGAGCCGCCCACCCGAGTGCTCAACGGCATCGATCTCGCCGTTCGCCAAGGCGAATTCCTCGCCGTCATGGGCGCCTCGGGCTCCGGAAAATCCACGCTGCTGTACTGCATCAGCGGAATGGACCGGCCGACCGCGGGCCACGTGCGCCTCGGCGACCTCGACCTCACCAAGCTGAGCGAACGCGCCATGAGCCACACTCGGCTCACCAAGATGGGTTTCATCTTCCAGCAGGCGTACTTCTTGTCCAACTTCAATCTGCGCGACAACATTCTGCTGCCCGCGCTCAAGGCACAGCCCACAGCCCGCGCCGAAGTCGAAGCCCGCGTCGACGCGATGCTCGAGCGATTCGACATCGCGCACGTCGCCCACCACGGCATCACCCAGGTGTCGGGCGGCCAGCTGCAACGCGCGTCGATCTGCCGGGCTCTGGCCACCAAGCCCGCAGTGCTCTTCGCCGACGAGCCCACCGGAGCCCTGAACAGCAGCATGACCCTCGAGGTGATGGACGCCCTCACCGGCGTGCATCGGGACGGCGCCACGATCATGATGGTCACCCATGACCCCGCGTGCGCTGCCCGCGCCGACCGCGTCGTCTACCTGCGCGACGGCCTCCTCGTCGATGAGCGAGACCTGGGCGCGTGGCAACAGTCCGACACCTCCCGGCGTGAGGACGAGCTCCTCTCCTGGCTGCGCGACCACGACTTCTAGTTGCGCCGCCGCTACACGACGCGGCACGCCTTCGCCCCGGTCCTCGCCCTGACTTATTCAGTCGGGACTGGTCCTCTGATTCTCGCTATATTCGCGATTGGCGGACCCTCGAGGGCACAGAGCCAGGGTCCGTGGTGGCGTGTCGACCTGGCGCGGAACTGACCGACTATTGCTCCCCAGTAGAGAGCGCGTCGGGGTGCGTCCAGGCCATCGAGTGCGCTGTTTGAAATCGGACAATGCATCTCTATATATATAGTGGTAGTTTCACGTCATGGTTCCTCTCAGTCGTGTCACTCCGGCCACCGTCGATGTGCTGAATGTCTTTCTTGGTGGCGAAGCGCCCATCTGGGGGCTGCTCGTCGTGAAAAAGACGGGTCGCCCGGCAGGCAGTGTGTACCCCATTTTGGAGCGGTTGGAAGGATCGGGATGGGTGACATCAAATTGGGAGGATGATTCCGAACGGACTGGTCCACGTAGACGCCTTTACGAGTTGACTTCGGATGGAGCTGCGGCCGCGAGGGAAGTGGTCGCCGCGGCTGAATTGCGCGGTCGCGCACGGGCGGTCCGAGTCGTTGCCGTCCCGAGTGAGATCGCGGCTGGGACCCTCGCATGAAGAGCGACGTGGTTCTTCGCATCATTGCGCTCATGCTGCCCGGCGCCGTACGCGCCCGCTATCTCGAGGAATGGCGCGCAGACTCATTGGCCGCGGCGGATGCCGGTCTCCGGCGACGCGACATCGCTCGCGGGGCTGCAGCGCTCACTTTGACGATTGACCGCGATCTGCCCGCACACACAATGGAGCCTCGCGGCGCAGTGCCGCGCCGTCTCACGCGCCGAGGACTTGGACTTTTCGCGGCCGCGGCGGTTGTTCTTACGGGAGCGTGGCTCACCAACGGTGGAATCGTGCCCGAGGGACGCGATGTCTCTCCGCAGGCGCTCGTCACACTCAGCGCAGTTGCGTGGATCAGCTTTCGTCTGGCGATACTGGCCGTCTTGGTCGGCGTGCTGTACTTCGGCCGTGCTGCGATCATGGCCCGATCAACCCTTGCCAGAATTGCTACAGCGGCTGCCGTGACAGGCCCCGTTACAATCGCCCTGGCCGTCACCTTCGACCCCCATCGGACTGTGATGCTGGCCGGAATCCTCTTGTCAGCGTTCGGGTTCCTGGTAGGGCTCGTGGTGGTGACCGGTCCATCCCCGATCTCACTAGAACGACGTGTAGCCAGCCGTTCGAAGAGGATCCCAGTCGCTTTGCTCGGTGTTGCTGCAGTTGGCATGGTGATCGTGATCGGTGCGGTCGATCTTCTGGTATGGAACCCGCAGTCGAAAGTGCCGGCGCTGAGTTTCGACGCTATTTACGCGCGAATGATTGAGGTCGATCAGTTCAGTCCATCGACGGCAATAGTCGGCGTGACGTTGTGGGCGGCATTCTGGGGTGGTTTAGCGGTGACTGTCTTTATTCTCGCGGCACGACGGAGCCAGATGTGGATGACACCAAGACGAGTGTCGATGCTCTTGCTGAGCATCATCGGCGGCGCAGTCTTCTTCCGCTTCTTCGCGGGTTTCAGTATTGGGATGTCGATAGCTGACACCTTCGGAACGAATGGCGCCAGTACGTCGATCGCTTCGGCAGTCCTGCCGTACGTCGGTCAATTGGCACTAGCTACTGCAGCCATCCTCTCAGGATGGGCACCCAAGATTCGCAACGCCGATACCCCTGAAGCAGGCGACGTTGCGGTTGCGTAGCCCGGCGCGGACCGTCTCTGCAACCGATGTCAGTTCTCACGATTTGGTTCCAGTTCGCTGGTACGAACCAACGCCCATCGGCCCGACAGCAGCTGGGCCAACCTTGCTCTGGCTGCATGGAGGCGGTTTTTTCCGAGGCGGTCTCGATCAGCCTGAAGCGCATGCCGTTGCACAATCGCTCGCCCGGCACGGGATGACGGTCGCGACAGTGGACTACCGACTTGCTCCGCCTCCGGGTTTGAGCTGGATGAAGACACGTGCGGGCCTGTCCAGGGGGCGCTTTCCGTTGCCACTCAACGATGTGCTCGCCGCGTACCGTAAGGTGCGTGCGCGGTCACCCCAGGGAGTGATTCTGGGTGGAGCGAGCGCTGGAGCCTGCCTCGCCGCTGCCGCAACCCTTCGCGCCACCGACGAAGGTCTACCCCCGGTCGGTGCCGTACTTGCATTCGGGTTTTTCCATGCCAGGCACCAGCGAACAGATGACGTCCAGCAGCGGGCTCGCGGTCACCGCCGGATCACACATTCCGTCTGGGGCCTGAATGCGATGAACCGCAACTACGCCGGTTCAGAGGCCGTACTCGCTAATAGATTCGCGTTCCCCGGCGGTCACGACCTGCACCGGTTTCCGAGAACCCTCTCAATCAACGCAGAGAAGGACAACATGCGCGCGTCCGGTGACACATTCGCATTAGAACTTTCCACCTACGGAGTAGACGTACAGCACCACGTCCTGCAGGGCACTCATCACGCATTCTTGAACAGGCCCGGTCACGATGCATTCGCGACGGCCGTCTCATTGATCGCGAAGTGGAGTCTCTGCGGGTAGCTGCGCCCCAATTCGGTTCAGACCGGCGGTGTCTCGTGCCCTCCGCGTGTCGAAACACATCGGTTATAAGACAGATTGCACTTCGGGAGCCGCGCGGAATATGACTCGAGTTCGGCTTGCAACCATGTCGAAGTGTTTATCGACTATCGGGGCTGTCATCTGTGAATGATGGGGGGCAGCCCAAGTTCCGAGAGCCGGGTTTCGGAACCATCGCCAGGTGTGAAATTACTCACGAGCTGCAATCGACTGATGGCCCAGATAATTGCAGCAAAGACGACAGTTGCGATAGCAATGGCCAGAGCGTAGATCATGACGACGCCGTAGCCCTGTGCGGGATCGAGGAATGGGTAGGGTACCCATCCGTCGGTTGCCCCGCGAATGGTGACAACGATGATCCACACGATGGGGTAGACCAGCGCGACCCATATTTTATGGAGCGGAAGGGCACTGCGGTCGCTGAAGATCACCCAATCCAGTGCGGCATAGAGGGGCAGGATTACGTGCAAGACGGAGTTGGCCCACGCGAGCGACACGCCACCTTCAAGTCCAGCCAACAACACGTTATACACGACGCCGGTGATGACTATGTAGGTTGTCGCACAACCTCGCGCCAACATCAACGACCGGGATTGGGGTCGTCCGGAGAGGGACACGACCGCGGCGACCAGCAGCACAACAACCAGAATAATGTTGCTTTGCATGGTGAAAAACCCGAAGAAGTTGAACGGGTTGATCGTCGCGCGCGTGGCCGTGTCGAAAAATGTCGACAGAATCGCCACCGTGCCCAGTATCGCGACAGAAAGTCGCACTGTAGCTACAAGATATTTCACGATTTGCCTTCGATCAGTGGTGCCAGTCTCGGGTAATCCGCAATTCGCTCAAATCTTAGGGGTCAAACCTTTTTTTAAGTGGAAGATGCCCACGTCTTGGAATCTGACACCCTTGATGCGAGAACACAGCCCGCTCTGTGCTCGCCGGACTCGTACCAGCCAGGGCGCACTGCACTGTGGGCGAGAACAATTAGCCGCCGATCCCGTTCACAAACGCGACGCTTTCGGCAGCAATCTGCGTGCGAGCCTGTTCGTGACTGATGGCGGGTTTGCCGTCCCCATCCTGACGCCCGTAGTCTCCGAAGAAGGCGTGAACTCCGCCTTCCACCACGAGGTAGCGGGCGGCGGCCGGGAGCGCCGGCTTCGCTGCAGCAATTTTGGCTGGGGTTGACAAGCCATCGTTCGACCCCGAGATCGACAACACGGCGACGTTCACCTGAGCCATGTTCGTCGCTGGGTAGGAGGCGAAGAGCAGCAGCCCGACGACCGGGTCGCGAGCGGTCCCGGCAAAAGTTTCAGCGTCTGTCGCCGCCACAAGTCCGCCGAGGGAGTGACCTCCGACAACCCAGCGATTGACCGGATGATGCGCGGCCCGGGCCGCTGCAAACGCTCCCGTAGACAGAAAAGCAACTCCGAGGGGTTGCTTGGCAATAACCATCAGGTGCCCCGACTCAACCAGTGGTCGAAGAATCGCGGAATAAGCCCGAGCATCGACTCGAGTGCCGGGCTGAAAGAACACTCCCACGGGGCTTTCGACGCCCGTTGGCCTCATCACGATTTCGGTGGCGTCCTCCGTCACCGTGACTATGCGGTCGGACTTCATGGCAGCCAGTGCTGGAGCTTCGGCCGACTGGGGCACCAGCCAGGCAACCGCCGCGATCATGAGAGAGCTCAGTGCAATCAATACCGCCTGAACCACTCTGTGCCCACGATAGACGGGCTTGCGCGGTGCGAGTAAGGACCACGACCGCACGGCGACAGCCGAACTAATGACGAGAGACGCCGCGAGCAGAACGATGTACGCCGGATGCCCGTGAATCAGCATCGCTCCGGTTGCGATGGCGGCCCCGGCGGTGACGATCACTCCGAAAATCGCCACAATGCGCTTGACCCAGAGGTATCCGAGGTCAAACTTCGCGATCTGCAACATATGCAGATAATACCGACGACTTAGATGAGAATGAGAGCGGGAACGATATGCATGTTTTGCACGTTTTCAACATTCCGCGTCGCTACTCGACAGGCACTTATCCCAGGTATTTGCGGTGTCCAACGCAGGGACGCGACCAGAGAACGTACTATTAATCCTGAGCAGTCGTGATGATGTGGGAACGATCGCGCACTCAATCCGCAAGACTCGAGGGCAACCACGTGTCGCGTATTCAGGGGATACGAGACGCGGTTCTCGCCTGAGATACGCCGATGGTATCGAGATCTCGAAGGATGTATTGATGCCCGACTCGCTACCTGTTAGAGTCTTTTCGGCGCTGGGGGGAGTTGCTATGTCACACCCCAGGCCATAAACAATTAGGCGATTTATCCGGGGGAACAACACGCGTGATTCATGTTAGCCATTTATCCAAGAGTTTTGGCTCTCTCAAGGCCGTAAAAGACCTGTCTTTCTCAGTCTCGGAGGGCAGCATATTTGCTTTTCTCGGGACAAACGGTGCTGGGAAAAGTACAACTATTTCGTGTTTGACGACGGTGTCATCTGCCGACTCCGGAACGATCAAGATCGCCGGCATGACGGTTGGCCGTGATGATGAGCAGATCCGTCGAAATATCGGTGTCGTCTTTCAAGCCTCGCTTTTGGACCCGAGTCTGACAGTCCGGGAGAACCTCGCCGATCGAGCGGCCTTTTATGCGATGCGGAGAGTCGATCGCGCGCGGCGTATTGCAGAACTCGCCAACATGATCGACCTGGGAGAATTTCTTGACCGCCCGTATGGGCTGCTCTCAGGCGGACAGAAGCGCCGGGTCGACATTGCGCGAGCGCTCATACATGAGCCCGTTTTACTGTTCTTAGACGAGCCAACAGCGGGGCTCGATCCGCAAAGCCGCGAGCAGGTATGGGAGACAATCCGGTCCCTGCGTTCCACTCAAGGTATGACTGTGTTCCTCACAACGCACTACATGGAGGAGACAGAAGAGGCGGATCAAATTTCTATTATTCATGCAGGCGAATTAGTTGTCCAGGGCACCCCCGCTGATCTCCGCAAGACGTACAGCTCAAGTATTCTTTCCGTTACGTCCGACGATGTGGAGCAACTGCACGAGGCGTGCGCAAGCCAAGGATTTGCGGTCACCCGTGCCGCCGGAGCTGCGCGCATCGCGGTTGGCGGATCCGCGGAAGCTCTTAAATTTCTGCGCGACAACCGACTGATCGTGGATGACTTCGAGTTCCGGCACGGGACGATGGACGATGTATTCCTGTCCGTGACCTCGAATCGAGCGACCGCATGAGTGCACTGATTCTTGCTCGCCGTAACTTGCGCATTTTTTTCCGGGATCGGACCGCGGTTTTCTTTTCGCTGCTTTCTGCGCTGATCCTCATCGGTCTTTATGCATTGGTTTTGGGCAGTCTGCAGGTCGACAACCTGCAATCGCGCTTTCCAACTGCAACAAATGCTGAGGTTCAGGCTTTCGTTGACGCGTGGGTCTTTGCCGGAATCACGATGATCACAATCCTGACAACCGGACTCGCTGCGTTGAGCGTTTTCATTGAAGACTCCTCTAGCGGTCGCTTCAAAGACTTTCTCGTCTCGCCTATTCGGCGCGCCAGCCTGATCTTCGGCTACATGACCTCTAGCTTCATCGTTTCTATCGTCATGACCGTGGTTGTCGTCTCGATATCGCAGGGGTATACGGCCATTCGCGGCAACGCTACGATGACGGCGACCGAACTGCTTCTTGCCCTTGGCTATGTCGTTGTCGTTGTCGCTGCCGCCGCGTTTTCTGCTCTCTCCGGATTTATCGTGACGTTCGTTCGGTCCAATAGTGCTTTCGCGGCGATGAGCACCATTGTTGGAACGGTCATTGGTTTCCTGGCGGGTGCCTATATTCCTGCTGGTACTCTTCCGGCAAGCGTCGTGAATGTCATGAACGCGATGCCTTTCGCCCAGGCAGCGATGCTCCTTCGGCAGCCGTTCACCGCGCATTCGGCGGAAGCTCTCACTGACGGAAAATCCGAGGCGGTATCTGCGCTAAACGATTTTTACGGAATAGCCATCTCTGTCGGGGACTTTGATGTTTCGAGCGCGGGAGCATTCACCGCGCTGGCCATAGTATGCATAGTTTTTGCATTGCTATCGTCTTTCCGTCTTTCGCGGCGCATTCGCTGAACGGTGGAATATTGAACAGGCCCACCTCAACAGTTGCACCGTTATGTTCACACCGAACCCGGTATCTGAAATGTGGGGCAGTTGCTAGAGTGCATATAGATGTTTGTGTTCTGCCTTGTGTTTTAACTGTCAAATTCAAGACGCACACGTTTCGGAAACCACGCGATGGGCGTGACCGGATCGATGGCCCGAAAATCGAGTGCATGGTGCGCTCGGATTCACGCTCTTACAGTGAACTCGCGACCGCGCGGTCGTCCCAAAGATCGCCACGCGCGGCTTGGACATGCCTTGTGGGCTTGAGGGGGCAGTAAGTGGCCCATTCTGTGCGTTTCGATGACCGGGAGCGGCGCGTTTGCGGAAGATCATCGGTCCATGGTCCTCCGTGTCTTGCAATTTCGAAGGAACGATCTATTGATAAATGTACGTGTTGTGACGGTTGTTCTTCGTCACGAGGAAGCCTCCCGCGCGCCCTCGATAGTTTTGGTCCGGGTCAACCAGTTTGGACACGTTCCTGCCGTGCTTATCGACCCGATAGACCGTAAGGGTATTGTCGTTGACGGAATCTGGCTGGGCGCGGATCTTGACGACCATGCTAACGGCACCTTGTACATCAGAGTTCGAACTGGGAAATGGGGTCCGAGAACGGCTAGGAGGGGTGCGCCCGAACTTATTCACCTAATTTGTCGGTGCAAAACATGCGGGAAAGAGGCGAGGTTCCGTCGGAATCCGTTCTTCGGGCGCGGTTTATCTGTTCACGAATTCATTATTGAATGTGCGGTGTATTCCCATGTTGAACTCGTGCGGACACCCGCATTATCAACTCTTGCCGCACCTCTAGCGGTCGAAAACCACGCACGCCGGACACGGCGCCGTCGCTTTCTCTTCAGTCGCGCACGCGAGGCCGACTAACCCGGGTCTGAAATAGTTGCCAGTCGTTCGATCTCCTGGTAACCGGCATGTTTCCATGAACTGTGCGGCAACGAAAACCGCGTTCTTGAAAAAAGCCAGCGTTTAGTTCGCGCGAAGCAGCGGTAATGGGTACGTACGAATACATCAACTCCCGAAAAGGGGAGCCCCCAAGCGGAATTCGGTGGTGAAAATATGCCGGACTGGTCGTGTTCACGTCTGGTTTCTACCAGTGGGTAACACGGCTTGAGTCAGCGACTGCGGCACGCCGAGAGGCCTTATTTAAGCCTGCAGCGATCTGGCACTTTGACCGCGGCCGCGTTTAGGTATCGGCCGCCGACAGGGTGATGGTGATCATGAAGTCCGTCGCAGCGAATCCGAGCAGAACCAGTACGAAGATCTTGCCGGACCACCACGGCAGCAGTTTTTCCAGCATGTGGATGGAGCCGGATCCGCGGAAGCTTTCGGCAGCCACCCGCCGGTACACCGGCAAAGCGCCGAACAGGGTAAGGGCGACCAGCACGATGGTGGCGATGGGCGAGAGCAGCCCCGCGGCTAGAGCCGCGATCGCCGGCTGATAACCCAACGTGGAGAAATAGTCGACACCGGTCAGGCACATCACGCGCCACCATGAATGAGTCTTGTCGGCCGTGGCCGCGGCGGGCCCACCTAGACACCCTGCCGGTCTCCACCGTCTTGTATAAGCCAGGCTTTGAGGCTCCCGGCCGAAGCCCGCGGTATGTTCAGGAGCTCACCTTACGCCTCACAAATTATTGCTCGTTCCGACCGAATGTCATCAGCGCTCGCTGCATTTGGTCACGGCATGCCGGGTGGATGCTCCTAGTGTCGTCGAGCGATTTTAGGGCTGGATTCGGTCGGCGATCATGGATTGTCACCCGTCGCGTTTTCGACGATGACCGCGTCATTTCGGAGACGATTTGGGGTGTGAAAAAGCCCCACCGGAGGATTCCGGCGGGGCTTTCATCAGGATGTTGACGTGGTTACCGTCATCGGCCGACCCGCTGGCAGGGTGAGCGAGGGCATCCTCAGCTGACTCGGAGAGTGGCAGTGAGGCCATTCAGCGTGACGTTTCCAACGATGGCGGGGCTGATCGGAGTGGAAGTCACCTCGCCCGTCACCGGGTTCGGTTCGAGGCCGAGCACGGTGCTGAGCACGCACACTGCGGCTGCAGCGGACCAGGCCTGCGGGCGGCAGGCGGCAGGGTAGGAACCCGCCGCGGTGACAGCAGTGGAGGCGTCGCCGGAGTGGAGTTCGGGCATCCGGTAGTCAAACGACTCGGCCGCTGCGAGCAGGCCGGTGATCAAAACGCCTGCCTCGGCTCCGAAGCCGGCGCGGCCGAGCCCGGCGATGGCAATCGCGGTGTCGTGGGTCCAGACCGAGCCGCCGTGGTAGCTCACCGGCCAGTACCCGGCCGAGTCGGTGGACATTGTGCGAAGGCCGTAGCCGGAGTTGAGTTCGGGAGAGACCAGACGGGCAGCGACGAGAGCGGACTCTTCGGCGGTGAGTAGTCCTGTTCCGAGGAGGTGGCCGATGTTGCTGGTGACGGTGTCGACCGGGCGCTTGAGGGCGTCCAAGGCCACAGCCGGGTAACGGCCCTGTGGGGAGTCGATCCAGAACGACTGGCGGAACCGGGTCTTGAGCTCCTCGGCCCAGGCGCGCCAGGTGTCGCCGCCGGGCCGGTTAAAGGTGTCGAGCAGGTCGGCGCCATCGATCGCGGCTTGGTAGGCGTAGGCCTGGACCTCGCAGAGAGCGATAGGTCCGGCGGCGAGGCTTCCGTCACGCCACTGGATGGAGTCACCGGAGTCCTTCCAGCCCTGGTTGGCGAGCCCGTGCCCGGTGCTGTCGACGTACTCGAGAAATCCGTCACCGTCGCTGTCGCCGAAGTCGCGCATCCAACCCAGAGCCGCCTCGAGGTGTGGCAGGAGGGCCTCGACCTCGGCATCGGCCATGCCCCAGCGGTGGGCGTCGGCCAGTAGGCAGACCCACAGGGGAGTGGCGTCGACGGTGCCGTAGTAGAGCGGCGGCAGTGACATGTCTTCGCCAGGGATCGTGAACGCGGCAGGCCGCAGCTCGTGCATGATTTTGCCGGGCTGTTCCGCGGTCTCGGCGTTAATCCGGGTGCCCTGCAGCTGGGCGAGTAACCGTAGGGTGGAGGCCGCGATCTCGGTGCCGAGGGGGAGTAGGAACCGGGCAGCCCAGAGTGAGTCCCGGCCGAACAGGGTGAAGAACCAAGGAGCGCCGGCGGCGAGGAATGGCTCATCCGGCTGTGCCGTCGTTGCCATCCGCAGGCCGGAGAGATCGTCGAGTGCGCGCTGCACCCAGCGGTCCAGGCGTGCGTCGCCGGAGCTCACCGATACCCCGGCCCACTCGGGCAGGCCCGAGGCCGCCTGCACCACGGTCGTTGAGTGCTCGATGTCGATCGTCCACTCCACGGTGACGCTGCCGCGGGCGGGAACAGTGACCGACCAGTCACCGCCAACTTCTGCGGCCGCTGTGCTCGGCACACCGTCATCGCTCAGGCTCACCAGAGCCGCCACGGTCGGGGTGGCCAGGTGGATGCCGGTGCCCGTCTCTTTCACGGTGATGACCGGGGCCTCGGGTAGATCGGCTGTCCCAGACGTGACGTGCGCCGCGCCGCCACCAAGGCCGGCTTTGACGATCTGCATATCCGCGAAATCGGGAACCAGGCGCACGGAAACAGTCGTGTCAATTGCGTGTTGCAGTCCGGAAATAAGAGTGATGCTCTCGGTCAGGTGGCCGGCCGTGACTTTGCGGGTAACCTCCAATCGCAACCGCGGGTCGGCGGTGCGATCGTCAAGGTGGCGCAGCAGCGCACTGAACGTCATCTCGCCAGCGCCGCGAGCAGCTGAGCCGATCGGCTCGCCCGCAGACCCGCCGACCCGCAGGCTCCAGCCGGAGAGGACACGGGTGTCGGAGTGGTACAAGCCATGGATAGGAAGCGTCGTTTGTCCGTCGGACCCAGACCATGCCTGGGTTGGAGCGGCCAAAACAATGGCGGAATTATGGAGCAACGGCTGGACAGGGTGAGAGAGCATGAGTGAGGTACGACTCCAAGGTGTTGTGGTGTGATCTGGGGGAAAAAACGAAGGGCGCCGACTACTCCTTCACGGCGCCGTCGGTGGTGTTCATGATGCGTTTTTGGAAGATGAAGAACATCACCGCGACCGGGATGGTCATGATTGCCGCAGCAGCGAGCTTGAGCGGGTATTGGGTGCCCTGACTCAGCTGCCCGGAGGCCAGCGAGGCCACTCCCTTGGTGAGTGTGGTCAATTCGGGTGATTGCGTGGCCACGATGAAGTGCGACAGCTCATTCCAGGAGCCCTGAAACGACAGGATGATGATCGTGACCAGGGCCGGCCGGGCCATCGGTAGCACGATCGACCAGAACACTCGGAAGTTGCCTGCCCCGTCGATGCGTGCTTGCTCTTCGACGCTTGCCGGGATCGATTCGAAGAAGTTCTTCATGATGAAGACGCCCGCGGCGTCGGTGAGCAGCGGCACGATCATGGCCACATAGGTGTCGTAGATGCCGAGTTGGTTGATCACCAGGAACTTGGGAATCAGCAGCACCACCCCGGGCACGCTCATCACAGCGATGAGCAGCGCGAAGATCACATTGCGGCCTCGAAAATGCAGCCGGGCCAGGGCGTAGCCGGCCAGAGAATTGAAGAACACGCGGCCAAGCGTGACGAAGACCGTGACGATTGCGGAGTTCTGGAACCAGATCGGGAAGTCCGAGTTGAGGAACAACCTCTCGTACGCGGACGTCGAAAAGGTCTGCGGTAGCAGTGAGATGGGATTGGTGGCTGCTTCGACATCCGTTTTGAAAGAGGTGGCGACCTGCACGAGGAAGGGAGCGATGTAGATCATCGCGAGCACGATCAGGATCGCGTACAGCAGCGACCGGCCGGCGATCGCGCTGGTGGGTAGCTGCGGCCGGCTTAGGTTGCGCAGTCGCTGTGAGGCGGTGCTGGGGCGCATGCGGGTTCTCACGGTGGTGGTCATTTGAAACCTCCGGAGATTGGGGTTTTCAGGTACAAGCGCATCCGCCGGGCGGAGACGGCGCGTTCGGCCAGTAGCCAACGTTGAAACAGGGTGAAGACCACGATGATCACGAACAGGATGAACGCGATCGCGGCGCCCTGGCCCCAGGCCTGGTTGGTGAAGGCGGCCTGGTAGGAGAGGTAGGCCGGGGTGAGCGTGGTCTTGCCTGGCCCGCCCTGGGTGCCGGTGTAGATCTGGTCGAAGACCTGCCAGGCACCGATCAGGCCGAGTGTGAGCACGGTGAACAGGGTCGGCCGCAGTTGGGGGAGGGTGACTTGCCAGAATCGTTGCCAACCGTTGGCGCCGTCCATTATGGCGGCCTCGACGACATCTCCGCTGAGGTTCTGCAGTGCGGCGATGAACAACAGCATGAACGTGCCGCTGGTGGTGAACACGGCCATTAAAATGAAGGCGCTCATGGCAACGGATGGCCCGGCCAGCCATTCCCAGAACGAGATACCGAGGAACGAGTTGCCGGTGAGGACGGCCGGGCCCGTCTCGACGCCCAACGCCTCGAGGATGTTGTGCAGCACTCCGCTGGGGTCGTTGAACCAGTTCGGTCCGTTGACGCCGATGAAGGAGAGCAGTTTGTTGACGGCGCCACTGGCGCTGAACAGGAACAGCCACAGCACCGTGATGGCCACAGAACTGGTGACCGACGGGAAGTAGAACGCGGTGCGGAAGAAGCCGCGGCCGCGCAAGATCTGCCGGTTGACCAAAACAGCCAGGAACAGGGACAGCGTCGTCTGGATCGGTACGACTAAAAGGACGTACCAGGCGTTGTTGCGTAACGCTGTGCCGAAGTCCTGTTCGGCGAGGCCGCCGCCGCCGACCAGAGCGGAATAATTGTCCAAGCCCACAAAAGCAACGGAGCCGGAAAAAGGACTGCCGCGACCGTTCCAGTCGGAGAAGCTGACCCAGAGGGCCATCAGCACGGGGATGACCAAAAACATCCCGAGCAGGATGATCATCGGGGCTGTGAAGAGCCACCCCGAGGCGGCCTCACCGCCCCGGATACCGGAACGGTGAGGCGTGCGTGCAGGCATCGACATGGGGCTACTTCAGTAGCGCTTGAAGGTTCTTCTGCGTGGAGTCGAGGATTGCTTGCGCGTTCCCGGTTTTGAGTGACTCGAGCTGTGCGTTCAGGTCGCTCACGACATCCGCGGCGCCCTGCACAATGGGCACGCCCTGGGCATAGTCCGCGCCGTCCAGGAACGGAATCAGGGTGGGGTTGGCGCTCTTCCACTCGGCGGCGGCCGACATGATCGAGGGCATCGGACCAAACTCCTCGGAGAAGGTCAGTTGGGCGTCCTTGCTGGTGAGCTGTTCCACCAAGTTCAGGGCCGCGGTCTGGTTGGGGCTGTCGGCGGCGATGCCCCAACAGTTGGTGAACTGCAGGGTGCCTTTGCCCTCTGGGCCTGCCGGCAGTTCGGCCACCGTGTAGTTGACGTCGGGGAAGTCGTTCGTCATCGCGCCGGTGATCCAGTTGCCCTCGATTGTCATGGCGGACAGCTGCTTTCCGAACGCCTCACCGCCCCAACCTGCACCGATCTCGCTGGCATAGCTCATCACGCCGTCGTTGAGGAGCGTCTGCGCGTATTCGAGGCCCGCAACATTCTCCGGGCTGTTTGCGGTGGCCTCGGTGCTGTCCTCGTTCATCAGGCTGCCGCCGGCCTGGGCCATGAACGCGCCCAGGCGGGCGTATTCGCTGCCGAGGGCGAGGCCCACCTGGGAGTCGGTGGTCAGCGTTGCGCTCACCGTCGCGAGCTCGTTCCAGGTGGTGGGGATGTCGGCGTCCGTGAGCCCGGCCTGGGCCCAGAGATCCGTGTTGATGAGCAGCTGCAGGGTGGAAAAGTCCTTCGGGGCACAGTAGAACTCGCCGTCATAGGTGAAGGCACTGACCAGGCTGGGGTAAAAGTCGTCTTTGTTGGCCAGGTTGTCACCGTAGGTGAGCAGCGAGCCGTTCGACGCGTACCCGGCAAGGGCATCTGTCGAGAGGTAGAACACGTCGGCAGGCTTCTGCGCGGCGAAGCCCTGGGCGAGCTGCTGATTGAGGTCGCTCGCGACGCTGACCTCGGCGTTGGTGCCGGAGGTCTTGGCCCAGGCGGCCACGGCGGCGTTGACGGCAGCGGTCTCGGCGTCCCCACTCGAGCCGATCAGAACCGAGAGACCCTGGGAGGAGTCGCTGGTGAGTTCGCCTCCGGTGGTGGCGGAGTCACTGCTGAAACCGGATCCGGAACCACACGCGCTGAGGGTGAGGGCACCGACCACGGTGAGACCGGCGCCGATCAGCAAGCGGGAGTTGCGTCGTTGCATCTTGATGCTCCTTCTATCGCGCTACGGTGCGCAGATCTTGTGTGGTGTTCACAGAAGCTGACTTTATTTGATCGATCAAATAATTTCTTGGATCGATCCAATGCAGCGAGGCTTCAGCCAATGCAAAAGCGGTAGCCTGTGGAGAATCAATATTGGGTCGATATATTCTGAAGGTTCGTGGGGAGGATCGACTATGGCTTCGATGCCCACGGTGACGGATGTTGCACTCGCGGCAGGCGTTTCCCGCCAGACCGTTTCAAATGTGATGAACTCGCCCGGCATTGTGCGCGCCGATACGCGCGAACGGGTCGAGGCTGCGATTGCGCAGCTGGGCTACCGCCCGCACGCCTCGGCGCGGCGATTGCGCACCCGACGCAGCTCCACCATTGGCATTCGGCTGGATCCGATGATCGACGGCATATCGGGGTCTGTGCTGGATCGGTTTTTGCACGCGTTGACCGAGCAGGCCGACAAGCAGGGTTTACGGGTGTTGCTGTTCACCGCCACCAGCCCCGAGGACGAGATCATCCAGTTGCAGCGCCTGAACGACGGGGCCGACGTGGACGGCTTCGTGCTTACTTCCACTTTTGCTGGCGACCCCCGCACGAAGTGGCTGATCGAGAACAAGATCGCCTTCGTGACCTTTGGGCGGCCCTGGGGGGCCGACGACGTGAGCAACCCGCAGCACCTCTGGGTGGATGTCGACGGCTGGGCCGGGTTGTATGAGGCGACGCGGGCGGTGCAGAATGCCGGTGCGCGGCGTATCGGCTACATTGGCTGGCCCAGCTCGGCGGATACCGGCGATGACCGGCGCCGCGGCTGGCACGATGCGATGCACGAACGCGGCGACGTGACCGAGGCTGGCCTGATCGCACTCGAGGCAGTCACCGTCGATGGTGTCGCTGAGGGCACCGCTGCGATGCAGGACCTGCGACGCAGGGCAGGGCCGCTGGACGCAGTTCTCTGTGCGAGCGACTCGCTGGCCCTGGGGGCGATGATCGCCAACCCTGAGCGGGTGCCGGTGACGGGCTACGACAACACACCCGTTGCTGCCGCAATCGGGCTGTCGAGCGTGGACCAGTCGGTGGGAGAAGTCGCCGCGGCCGTGCTTGACCTTCTGACCGGCGAGTTCGGTGGTCAAGTCCACGGTGCGCCGGAGTCACTGCAGCCTCGGTACCAGATGATCAGACCCCGGCTGGTCACGCGAGCGTTCGCGGCGATCCCGATGGAGATGTTGGTGTGAGCTGGTCTGGCCGCGGGATCAGAAGTTTTCCTGCGCCCCCGAATTGCGTCTCGACAACGTCTGAAAAGATACTGCCTGGTTGACGCACGTCGTACCGGCGTCAGGAGACGTTGATCGGTCGCACGCCTCCGATAAGGTTAAAGCGTCCCCGCCGTACCCGGCACCCCTCGATCGGAGGAGCTCCATGTCCACCACAGTCACAGGCGTCATTGCCCGCTCGAAGGGCGCGCCAGTCGAACTGGTCGAAATCGTCATCCCCGATCCCGGTCCAGGCGAAGTCATCGTGGACATCGAAACGTGCGGCGTCTGCCATACCGATTTTCATTATAAAGAGGGCGGCATCAATGACGATTTCCCGTTCTTGCTCGGGCATGAAGCCGCCGGACGCGTCAGTGTCATCGGCGAAGGCGTCACGCACGTCGCGGTCGGCGACTTTGTGGTGCTCAACTGGCGCGCGGTCTGCGGCGAATGTCGAGCCTGTAAGCGGGCTGAACCCTGGTACTGCTTCAACACCTTCAACGCCACCCAGAAGATGACCCTCACCGACGGTACCGAGCTCAGCCCGGCCCTCGGCATCGGCGCTTTTGCCGAGAAGACCCTCGTGCATGCCAAGCAGTGCACCAAGGTGAATCCGGATGCCGACCCCGCGGCCGTCGGCCTTCTGGGCTGCGGCATCATGGCGGGCATCGGCGCGGCTATGAACACGGGCAATGTCAGCCGAGGTGACTCGGTGGCCGTGATCGGCTGTGGCGGAGTGGGGGATGCTGCGATTGTGGGATCACGCCTGGCTGGCGCATCCGTCATCATCGCCATTGACCGCGACCCCAAGAAGCTCGCCCAGGCGAAACAGCTCGGGGCCACGCACACCATCGACTCGTTGAACCTGGATGAGGCTGGCGTCGTCGCAGCCGTGCAGGCATTGACCGGCGGATTCGGCGCCAACGTCGTCATCGACGCGGTCGGTCGTCCCGAAACCTGGCGGCAGGCGTTCTATGCCAGGGACCTCGCTGGAACGGTTGTGCTGGTCGGGGTGCCGAACCCTGAAATGATGCTCGAAATCCCCCTTATCGACGTCTTCGGGCGCGGCGGCTCGCTCAAATCGAGCTGGTACGGCGACTGCCTGCCGGAGCGCGACTTTCCCATGCTGACCGACCTGTATCTGCAGGGGCGGCTACCGCTTGACGAATTCGTCAGCGAGAAGATCGGCATCGGCGAAATCGAGGCTGCATTCGAGAAAATGGCACGCGGCGATGTGCTGCGCTCGGTGGTGGTGCTCTGATGACCGCACGCATCGACCACCTCGTCACCGTCGGTACCTTCAGCCTCGATGGCGGCACGTGGGACCTCGACAACAACGTCTGGATCGTTGGCGATGACACCGAATGCGTCGTCATTGATGCCGCCCACGACGCCGACGCGATCCTGAAGGCAGTAGGCGACCGTAAGCTGCTGGCCATTCTGTGCACCCACGGGCACAACGACCACATCGGTGCAGCCGCCAGCGTGAGCGCCGCAACGGGCGCCCCGGTCTGGCTGCACCCGGCCGACACGATGCTGTGGGAGATGGTCTTTCCAGCGGATGCTGCTGCGTCTGCCACGGCAACCACGCGACCGAACGCGCTGAAGAACGGCCAGCGCATCGCCGTCGCCGGCATCGAGCTCGAAGTGCTGCACACGCCCGGGCACTCGCCCGGAGCGGTCTGCTTCTCTGCGCCGGCACTCGGCACGGTGTTCAGCGGTGACACGCTCTTCCACGGTGGGCCGGGTGCAACCGGCCGGTCGTTCAGCGATTTCCCGACGATCATCGACTCGATCACCACCACGCTGCTCACGCTGCCGGCTGCCACCGTGGTGCGCACCGGGCACGGTCAGTCCACCCTGATCGGCGACGAGGCGGGCCACCTCGAAGAGTGGATCGCCCGCGGGCACTGAGCAAGAAGTAACTCGCTCGAGTTCGCCTTGCACTTTGTGCGTCGTTGCACTTAGTGTAAGCACATGATTTCGCTTGACGCCGCACCCGATCGCCGCGCCGACCTCAAGGCTCGGTACCGCCAGGCAATTCTGGATGCCGCCGACTCGCTCATTCGCGAGCGGGGCAAACCACAATTCAGCGTCGACGAACTCGCGGAGCGCGCGGACGTCTCCCGGCGCACGGTTTTCAATCATTTCTCATCGCTCGACGATGTGATCATGACCACGTGCACGCAGGTGCTCAGCGCCACCGTCGACGAATTTCGGGCGGCGACGGCATCCACCCCGCTGGGAGACGGTCGTCGCGACGGCCTGTTCGACGAGATCACGACGGCACTGCGCGCCATCGACCTGCCGCCCGTGGTCGCTTACCTCGCCGGAGTGCTCACGGTCGAGGGTGAGAACGGTCGCTCCCGGCACAGCATCGGTGACGTCTTCACGCGCACGACCGAACAGCTCTCAGCGGAGATCGCCGGTCGCACGAGCGCGATCGACGAATTCGAGGTTTCCATCCTGGTCAGTTCGGTGATGAACGGCATCGCCATCGTATCGGCGCACTGGTTGGCTCGAACGGGTGGCACGCTCGACGCATCCTCCCGCACTGTCTGGTACGAACTGCTCGACCGCCTCATCGTCACGATCCGTACCGGATACGCTCCGTCCAACTGACCAAACGCATTCCTGGTGATCCACCACCTCGACTCTTGATGACGGGATGCACGACGCCACGTCGGTCATCCGACCACACCTTGCTCATACACAGAAATTGAGAATATGGCATCGCTTCTCTACCGACTGGGTCGGTTCTCCGCCCGCCGAGCGTGGCTGGTCATTGTTGCGTGGGTGGTCGTTCTCGGCCTCGCCGTCGGTGCGTTCTCTGCCTTCGGCGGAACACTCACGTCGTCCGTGAGTATCCCCGGTACCGCCACTCAGAAGGTCAGCGACGAGCTCGCGGCGAAGTTCCCGGCGGCCAGCGGCGGGCGAGGAACGGTCCTGTTCACCACGACCGACAACTCCGCCTTCACCGGCACGCAGAAAACCGCCATCGGCGCCCTGCTGACACGCTCGATCGATCTCGACAGCGTGAAATCGGTGACGAATCCCTTCGATACCCAAGCCCAGATCGATGACCAGGCGCAGCAGGTCGTCGACGGACGGCAGAAGATCGCCGCTGGAACGGCGCAGATCGATGCGGGGCAGGCGCAGATCGATGCGGCGACGGCCGAGGCCGCGGCTGCGCAGAGCCAGCTCGATGCCGGCCGCGCGCGAGCCGAGGCGGCGGGTCGACTCGCTGCTGCTGGGCGGATGCTCGATGCCCAGCAGGCGCAGATCGATGCGGGCCGCACTGCAATTGCCGAACAACAGACGGCACTCACGGCAAGCCGTGCCGAGCTCGAGGCGTCGAGCGCCACGCTCGAACAGGGAGCCGACCTGCTCGACCTGGCCGCGGGCATCCGTCAGGTTTCGACCGACAAGACGACCGCCGT
Source organism: Cryobacterium lyxosi (assembly GCF_004403345.1). Taxonomy (NCBI): domain Bacteria; kingdom Bacillati; phylum Actinomycetota; class Actinomycetes; order Micrococcales; family Microbacteriaceae; genus Cryobacterium; species Cryobacterium lyxosi. The sequence goes on along the minus strand of NZ_SOGT01000008.1, from coordinate 316,330 downwards.
CGCGAGTATCCAGTTCGACACGTCGCTCAACCAGGTTTCGACCGAGTCGAAGAAGGCGGTCGTCGCGGAGATGAACGACGCCGGCATTGCCGGCGTCAGGGCTGAGGTCTCCAACGACATTGCTGCGAGCCTCCCCGAGATCCTCGGTCCCGGAGAGATCGGCGGCGTCATCGTCGCGGCCATCGTGTTGTGGGTCATGCTGGGCACCCTGATCGGTGCGGGGCTGCCATTATTGAACGCGTTGATCGGCGTGGGCGTTGGCGTGCTCGCTTCACTCGCACTGTCCGGGGCCGTCGAAATGCTCTCGGTCACTCCGGTTCTGGGAGTGATGCTCGGGCTCGCGGTCGGCATCGACTACTCACTCTTCATTCTCAACCGGCATCGAACGCAACTGCGCAACGGGCTGCCCCTGCAGGAATCGATCGGGCTGGCCAACGGCACCTCCGGCAACGCGGTCGTGTTCGCGGGCGCCACCGTGCTCATCGCCCTGCTCGCCCTCAACCTCACCGGCATCCCCTTTCTCGGGCTCATGGGCACGGTCGGTGCCGTCTGCGTCTTCGTCGCCATTCTCATAGCGATCACGCTCACACCGGCAGTGCTGGGCCTGGTCGGCACGAAGATCCTCACGAAGAAGGCCCGCGCGCGGGTCGGCCACGCCAGCAACCATGCCCGGGTGCCGGTCAAGCCGATGAACACCGTACGCGCCGTCGTCACTGTGGTCGTGGGCATCGTCGTTCTTCTTGTCGTGGCCATCCCCGCGCTCTCGATGCGCCTCGGACTCCCCGCCGGTTCGTCCGAACCACTGGGCTCGAGCGCCTACAACGCTTACACACTCGCCGACGACAAATTCGGGCCGGGCGTGAACGGCCCGCTGCTCGTCGTTGCCGATCTTGAGACAGCCGTCACGGATGAGGACCTGCTCGCTGAACAGGTACGCATCGGAACAGCGCTCCGTGCCGAGAACGACGTCGTCGCCGTCGCGCCGATCGGAGCATCCGATGATGACCTGCTTCTCGCTTTCCAGGTCATTCCCGCCGAGGGGCCGAACAGCGAATCGACCGAGCAGCTCGTACGTGACCTCCGAGGAATCGACCTGGTTGGGGTCGCTTCCCTCGGTGTCGCCGGCAACGCATCCGGAAACATCGATGTGAGTGAAAAACTCGCCGCCGCGCTCCCGCTGTACCTTCTCGTTGTCGTGGGGCTTTCACTGATTATTCTGATCTTCGTGTTCCGATCGATCCTGGTGCCCGTAACTGCGACACTGGGCTTTGTCTTGTCGCTGTTCGCCTCCTTTGGGGCGATCACGGCGGTCTTCCAGTGGGGCTGGCTCGGTGCTGTGTTCGGTATCCATGATCCCGGGCCGATCCTGAGCTTTCTGCCTATTCTCGTTGTCGGCGTTCTGTTCGGACTGGCGATGGACTACCAGTTGTTTCTGGTCAGTGGGATGCGCGAATCGTACGTGCATGGTGCATCGGCGCGCCTCGCGGTGCAGCGCGGGGTGCACGCCGGGCACACGGTGGTCATCGCCGCCGCGCTCATCATGGCCTCGGTCTTCTCCGGCTTCATCTTCTCGAACTCGGTCATGATCCAGTCGATCGGTTTCGGGCTCGCCGGCGGCGTGCTGCTTGACGCGTTCGTGGTGCGGCTGCTGATCATCCCGGCCGTGATGCACTTGCTGGGGGACGCAGCGTGGTGGTTGCCGAAATGGCTCGATCGGATGCTGCCCAACGTTGATGTGGAGGGTGCCTCGCTCGAACGGGCGCACCCGGTTGCCGCGCCCGAGCGTGTCCCCACGTCGATCGTCTGACCGGTCGTGAAGGTGGGATCGCCTGGCGCGCGTTCCTGCCGCAGATAATCGAGCCGTGAGAAGTGCAGCGTAAACGCCCATGCGACGGGCACCTCTCACGCCTCGATGCGCGGATGCCGCTCGGGGCGGCATTCGGCTACCGCCTAGTCGGTGACCTGCACGTCTTTCGAGAACGCCAGGTAGCCACTGAAGTCCTTGCCGACGCGTTCGAACGCTGTCGGGTACGGGTGCGGGTAGCTGAAGGCACGATCCTGCAGCAGGGTGTCACCGTCTTTCAAGCTGAAGTACTGGCATTCGCCCTTCCACGGGCAGGTATACGGGGTGTCGCTCTCGACGAACAGCTCGCTCGTCACGCTCGCGGGCGGAAAGTACCAATTGCCCTCGATGCGGATCAGATCCTGCTCGGGTGCCTCAGCGATAACGGTGTCGTTCAGTACGGCTTTCATCACAAACCTCCTAGTGCGTGCAACGTTACCCGCGGAAGCCGAATTCTCCCAGCACCGGAACCACTTCGCCCGGTGCAGCGGTCCCGCGACCGCGCGGTACCTCGAACCAGCACACGCTGGCGACATGGCTGTCGGTGATGCGAATGCGACCCGTCACCGAACACGCGTCGATCGTCTAACCGGTCGTGAAAGTGGGATCGGTTGCTTCACCACATGCGACGCAACCATTCACCCGCTCACACGAGGGTCGGTGTATTAAACGGAAAAACATGCTCTAAAATAGGAGAGTGCCGTAGGTGCATCGAGCCGAGGAGACACCATGACCGCCGAACCGATCCGTATCACTGCCGGGGCGAATGCCCATGAGCACGAACCCGCTGCGGCCACGTGTACCTGCGGTCACGACGGCAGCGAATCGATGGTTCTTGACAGCCGCACCATCCCGCACGCGATCCGTCACGCCGCGATTTTCGGTGCGTTGGAGGCGATTCAGCCCGGAATATCGCTCGACCTCATGGCGTCGCACGACCCGCTGCCGCTATTGGCCCAGCTCGAACGAAACCACCCGAACACTTTCAGCATCACCTACCTCGAGAGTGGTCCCGATGTGTGGACCCTGCACCTGACCCGCATTCTGTAACGGTTCGACATGAAACCGAGCCTCAAGCGCCGGCTGTGGCATCAGATCACCGGCATGCTCGTGCCCGTCTGGCTGATCCTCGGGATCGTCAGCGTCATCCTCTATCGAGGATCGTCGTTCGGGCCTTGGCTCATGGTGCATCTACTGCTGCTGGGAGCCCTCTCGACTGCGATCCTGGTCTGGAGCCAGCACTTCGCCGACAGCCTGCTGAAGAACACTGCTCCTGGCGGCCGGTACTGGCTGGGCGTTCGACTGACCGTTCACACGGTCGGCGCGGCGCTGGTCATGATCGGGATCACCGGCGCCTGGTGGCATGTCGTGCTCACCGGAGGAATCCTGGTCGGACTCAATGCCGTCGTGCACGCCACCATTCTCGTGCGGCAGCTGCGCGGCGCACTCCCGGCCCGGTTCGCTCCGCTCGTGCGGTACTACATTGCTGCGGCCGGATGCCTCGTGGTCGGTGTCACTCTCGGAATTTGGATGGCCCACCCCGGCAGTGCGGCGGCGAGTGACTATTACGACCGGCTCTACATCACGCACATCGGACTGAACCTGCTCGGCTGGGTCGGCCTGACCGTTATCGGCACCGTCGCCCTGCTGCTCCCGACCGTGCTGCGTTCCCGAGTGCTGTCGACCACCCGGGCCGCCGCACGCCCCACCCTGCCGACTCTTCTGGCCGGACTGGTGGTTTTGGGAACTGGCGCCTACGCCGACTCGCGAATCATCACTGCGGCGGGTGTACTCATCTACCTGGTCGGCTTCGCCCGGGTGCTCGGGGAGTTGGCCGGGCACGTGCGCCGTTCGCCCGCCGTTAGTTACGCCGGGTGGTCTATCACCGCAGCCCTTGCCTGGTTTGCGGTGTGCGCGCTCGGTTTTGGCACCGTCGTAGCCACCGCTGGCAGCTGGGCGGATGCCGCGGCCGGCCTCAAAACACTCGTGCCGTACTTCGCGGTCGGCTTCGGCGGCCAGATCATGATCGGCGCGCTGAGCTTTCTCATTCCGGTCGTGCTCGGCGGCGGACCGCGGGCGTTCAAGGCCACCGCGCACGAACTCGATCGGGCCGGCCTGTTCCGAGTCAGCGTCGTCAATGGCGCACTCGTTGTCACGCTTCTTCCAGTGCCCGACGTCGTCGCCGCCGCGCTCTGGGCAGTTCTCCTCACGACCCTTGCGGCGTTCATCATTCTGATGGTGCGGGCGCTGCGCATCAATCGAAAGAACCGCACTCCTCCGGGGGCGCAGCTTCCGCCATTGGTGCGTGACGTCGCGGAGAGTCCCGCGCCGAAGCCGCCCCCTCGCACCGCGATGCTCATCGCGGCGGCGGCGACCCTGGCTTTGACCCTCGCCGTCGGCGTCGCGCTCGAGCCTTCCAACATAAGTCTCGCCTCGGGCTCGGGCTCGGGCCCGGGCGCGACCGGCCACACGACGACCGTCGACGTCACGATGATTGACACCCGTTTCAGCCCCGACATGATCAACGTTCCGGTCGGCGACAACCTGGTGATCACCCTCACCAACGCCGACGGCATGCTCCACGATCTCGTATTCGACAACGGAGTGGAGTCCGGCTCGGTCGAGCCCCAGGCCACGACGACCGTCGACGTCGGGATGATCGACGCCGACCTGGGCGGATGGTGTTCCCTGGGGGGCCACCGGCTGCTCGGAATGCTGCTGACCGTGAACGCGATCGGTGCGGACTCGACCGCCACTGCCGATTCGCCCGCAAACACCATGCACAGCGACGCGTCGGCATCCGGAAGCATAGACCCTCTGGCCGAGCCGGGAAGCGATTTCGTCGCGCGTGATGCGCGACTGGCGCCCGCGGCATCCGCTACCGTGCACACGAGCACGATGACCGTCGGCAATACCGAGACCGAAGTGGCGCCGGGCATCACACAGATGCTGTGGACCTACAACCACACGGCGCCCGGGCCGACGCTGCGCGGCACTGTCGGTGACGTCTTCGAGATCACGTTCGTCAACGCGGGAACCATCGGCCATTCGCTCGACTTTCACGCCGGCTCGCTCGCACCGGACAAGCCAATGCAGACCATCGATCCCGGAGAAGAGCTCACCTACCGGTTCACCGCCACGCGCTCGGGAATCTGGATGTATCACTGCTCGACGATGCCCATGTCGGTCCACATCGCGAACGGTATGTTCGGTGCGGTCATCATCGACCCGCCCGGACTGACCGCCGTCGAGCAGGAATATGTGCTGGTCCAGTCCGAGTTCTATCTGGGCAGGCAGGGCGAGGAAGGCGACCCGGTCAAGGTGCAGACGCAGCTGCCTGACCTGCTCACGTTCAACGGCTACGCGAATCAGTATGTCGCCGCACCGCTAACCGCGACCGTCGGCGAGAAGGTGCGCATCTGGGTGCTCGACGCGGGCCCGAACGTTGGAAGTTCCTTTCACGTGGTCGGAGGTCAGTTCGACACCGTGTTCTCCGAGGGTGAATACCTCCTTCGGGGCGGTGGCAGCACCGGAACGGGCGGGGCGCAGACGCTCGCGCTCGCGCCCGCCCAGGGCGGCTTCGTCGAGCTCACGTTTACCGAAGCGGGTACCTATCCGTTTATGAGCCACGTGATGTCAGATGCGGAGAAGGGCGCGCGCGGGCTGATTGTGGTCACTGACTGACACGTTCGAAGGCTAGTGCCCGCCGCCGAGGTTGCCGGCGAGGCGGGCATGCAGTTCGTGGCTCGCCTCGTTCAATCCCTCGATGACGACGCGCTTGTCGAGCCGCTCATACTTGTAGGTGATGGCGTCGAGGGTGGCGACGGTCGAGGCATCCCAGATGTGTGACGCCGACAGATCGATAACGATACGGTCGGGGTCGTCGGCATACTCGAACTGGGTCATCAGGTCGTTGCTCGAGGCGAAGAACAGCGCCCCGGTCACGGTGTAATACGCCGTCGGCACGGGCTGGTCAAGCTCAACAGTGCGTTCCACCCGGGCCAGGTGGGCGACCCGGCGCGCGAAGGCGACCATCGCCACGATCACGCCGGCGACGACGCCGATGGCCAGGTTGTGGGTGAGAACGATGATGACGACCGTGGTGACCATGACGGTGGTCTCGCTCCCCGGCATCCGCTTGAGAGTTGACAAGCGGATGCTGTGCCAGTCAAAGGTCAGATACGACACGATGATCATCACCGCGACCAGGGCGGCCATGGGCACGACGGCGAGTACGTCACCGAGGCCGAGCACCAGAACGAGCAGGAAGACGCCGGCGAGGAAGGTAGAGATGCGGGTGCGGGCGCCTGAGGCCTTGACGTTGATCATGGTCTGGCCGATCATGGCACAACCGCCCATTCCGCCGAACAATCCGCTCATGATGTTGGCGACGCCCTGGCCCCAGGTTTCACGAGTCTTGTTGGAGTGGGTGTCGGTGATCTCGTCGACGAATTTTGCGGTCATGAGTGACTCGAGGATTCCGACGAGGGCCATGCCGAGGGCGTACGGGGCGATGATGGTGAAGGTGTCCCAGTTGAGCGGAACGTTGGGGAAAAAGAGTTCGGGCAGGCTCTGGGGGAGTTCTCCCTGGTCGCGGATGGTGGGGACGTTGATCGCCATCAGTACGGTGACCACGGTGAGTACGACGATCGCGACGAGTGGGGCCGGGATCACCTTGGTGATGCGTGGCATGACGACCATGATGATCAGCCCAGCGGCAACGAGCGGGTAGACCATGAAGGGCACGTCGAGCAGCTGGGGGAGCTGGGCTGTGAAGATGAGAATCGCGAGGGCGTTGACGAAGCCGACCATGACGCTGCGGGGAATGAACCGCATGAGCTTGGCCACGCCGACCAGGCTCAGCACGATTTGAAACACGCCGGCCAGGATGACGGTGGCGATGAAATATTCCATGCCGTATTCTCGTGCCACGGGGGCGATGACGAGGGCGATGGCACCGGTGGCGGCGGTGATCATGGCCGGGCGACCGCCGACGAAAGCGATCGTCACGGCCATCACGAACGAGGAGAACAGGCCGACGCGTGGGTCGACACCGGCGATGATCGAGAAAGCGATCGCCTCGGGGATGAGGGCCATGGCCACGACGAGGCCGGCCAGAACTTCGCGGGTGAGCAGGCGGGGCGTGCGCAGAGCGGTGAGAACGGAGGGTTCCGCTCGGTAACGGTTGGGCGCGGTGGATTTGTGGACAATGGCCATGAGGCCTCCAGAAGCTGGGCCGGCCGTGCGGCCGAAATGGATAGAGAAGAGTTGGGTGGGCGCCGCGGTGCGCACCTCCACCGGTCATCGAGGACAATGGTGGGAGGGTGGGCTCACAGGGGAATGTCAGCCGACTCCTGCAACACTACCCTAACGTTAGGGTTGATTGTGACTGAGAGAAAGAAGGTTCCCGGTGACACCAGGCGCGACCGGGTCCGTGGTCACGATGCACATCGGCGAACTCGCCGAGAAGACCGGGCTGTCGCTGCGCACGATTCGCCACTATGACGAGGTGGGCCTGCTGAAAGCATCCGCTCGCACCGACGGTGGATTTCGGCTGTACTCGCCCGACGACCTCACGCGGCTGATGCTTATTCGCCGCATGAAACCCCTCGGCTTCACTCTCGACGAGATGACGGCCCTGCTCGCGGTCATCGACCTGCGGCAAGGCGGTGGAGCGGATGCCGACAACGTCGAGTCCAGGCACCAGCTCGATGCCTTTATCACCGACACCGTTACGCGACGCCAGAAGCTTCAAGACCAGCTCGGCATGGCCGATGAGTTCCTTGCACTGCTCTGCGCGCCGTAGTAAACGCATTCACCGATAAAATGGAGGTCACCTGCACGAGGAAGTGGTGGCGCAATCATTTGGAACCGGTCCCGGCGTCGTGCTGACGCTCACGCACACGTCAGTGAACCCGATGTGAACGCTGAGCTGCCCGACCTCGAGCGCACGGTCGATGAAGGCCTGCTCATCGCCTTGTCAGCCGTGCGGATGGCCGTGAAAAACGACATCATCGTCGGAGCGCTGCGGGAACACTTCGATTACGACTTTGCGCGATACGCCGACAACGCCCGCAGCGAAGTGCATCGGCTGGCTCGGCAGAACGAAGAGTATGCCCGACGGGTGAGCCGAATGGGGCGAGATCTCGCAGCTATGAAGTGGCGGCCGAGTTTTACCGACGACCAACGCCACGATCTCAAGCAGTTCGCCCTCAGGGTTCGCGTGCATGAGCGGTTGACGCTCGCCCTCGACGCCGTGGCCGCCGACAATAACCAGGTGGCCCGGATAGTGGCGAGCGCACAACGATCAGCGAGCGAAGAGGTCAGTTCGGCGGTGTCGTCCAAACTCATCGAATTGGCCGTCGACCCGCGCGCGCCCGACTACGCCGAACACCGGAGCGAACGTCTGGAAGCCTTCGTTCTGATCAACCTCGCTATTTTGCAGGCCAAGCACGACGCGGCGACCAGCCCCGAATTCAATGAGTATTAGAGAACGCTGAAGTCGGTGATCGCCTGCGCTATCAGCCGGTCAAATGCCGGAGTGCTCAGCAGGGCGAAGAGCACGACGTTGATGATGATCGTCGCCCGGAATGCTTTTCGAAAGCTTTTCTTCTGGGTCTTGTGGCGCAGTACCTGCTGCGCCACAATCGCGCCCGGCCAGCCGCCGATGACGCCCCAGAACAGCAAGGTGCGTTCCGATATGCGCCACCCTCCAAATTTCGCCCGCCGCTTGTCGATAGCGTAGAGCGTGAAACAGGTGAGACCCGTGACCAGGTAGAGCCCGACCACCCAGAGCGGCCTTGGCCAGTACACGGCGCCGACGAGGTAAACCAGGACGAACATGGCGATCGCGAGGTAGCTACCCCTGCCCGCTGCACGGAGGGAGCGAACGAAGGCCATACTCCATGCTAAAGGCTACGGGGGCCGTCATTATTGCCGCGCACCACCGGTGACAAGCACGTCAGGGCGTTCGGCAAATGCACGAGGAACGACGGAAGAGTCTGTTCAGAGTGCCTGGTGTACCGCGGGTTCCCTGATGTGCTGATAGCTACCGATATTCGGGGTTCGGTTCGAACCCAAAGCGTTCGCCGCGGTCCCAGTCTTGGCGAAGATTGCCAAAGGCTGGAATGCCACCGTTCTTTTTCAGGATCGAGGCGAGGTGCATGAGGTTCCAGCTCATGAAGGTCACATTGCGGTTGGTGAATTCATTCTGAGGTCCACCGGATCCTTCGTCGAGGTAGCTCGGGCCAGGGCCGATCTCGCCGATCCAGCCGGCATCGGCAGCGGGCGGAATGGAGTAACCGATGTGCTGCAGGCTATATAGCAGGTTCGCCGAGCAGTGTTTCACGCCGTCTTCGTTGCCGGTGATGATGGCGCCGCCAACCTTGCCGTAGAAAACATACTGGCCCTCGTCGTTGAATTCGCCAGAGTGGGCATAGAGCCGTTCCACGATGCGCTTGGTCACCGAGCCGTTGTCGCCGAGCCAGATTGGCCCGGCAAGCACCAGAATATCGGCGGCCAGCACCGTGGAAAACAGTGACGGCCAGTCATCCGTTTTCCAGCCGTGTTCGGTCATGTCGGGGTAAACGCCGGTGGCGATGTCATGGTCGACGGCCCGAACCAGGTCTACGTGCACACCCTGCTCCCGCATGATGCGGGCACTGAGGTCGACGATGCCCTGGCTGTTGCTGACCTCGGGGCTGCGTTTGAGGGTGCAATTAATGAAGACGGCGCGGAGGCCTGAGTAGTCAAAGGATTCACGTTGCATCCGGTTAGTAAAGCACTGGCTGAAAAACGAGGAAAGGGGTTGATTTCTGCGGAACCGGGCGCGGTGTACCCCGCAGCGGCACGGAACGCTCCCGATAGCTGGTATAGTTTTCAAGTTGTCTCCGGGAGTAACAGCTCGGAAGATTCACATGCGCTCGTAGCTCAACGGATAGAGCATCTGACTACGGATCAGAAGGTTGGGGGTTCGAATCCCTTCGGGCGCACAGATAAACCCCGTCTCATCAGGCTTTTAGCCTGTTGGACGGGGTTTTCTTGTTGGGCTAGGTCCCGCTATCGTCCCGCATTGAACAGCACAGCCAAAGCGTCACGTGCCTCAGTTACCGATTCGCGTCGCCCAATATATCTGTCCTTTGTCAGTCTGTCACTCACATGCCCGAGCAAATCCGCCGCGGCTTGAGGACCCGCCCATGCGCTCGTGACCGTGGCGGCAGTCTTGCGCAGGCCGTGCATGACTAGTCCCGATACGTCCGCCGCCACACACACGGCTCGCCAGGCGCGGGCGACGTTCTTGGGGCTGTACGCCGAGCCGCTCGCCGTGCAGAAAATTAGTTCTCCACGACGCGGCAGGCTACGGAGCCTGTCTGCAATCCAATCCGGGACATCGATGGTGCGGCGGGAGCGCGGAGTTTTGGTTTTGTCCTGGCGTCGAGCGGTGGGACCTCCATCAAAGCTTTTGGGCAGCTGGATAACGGTACCGCTCACGGTAATTTGCGGAATGCGAGCGTCGAGGTCAACTTCGTCCCAGCGCAACGCGATGGCCTCGCCAAGGCGGAGACCGCAGAGCATGACGTCTACTATCGCCCCGATGGGCATTGTCGGACGTCGACCAGGCCTGAGGTTCCCTGCCTCGAATTCCGACGCCGCCCAGCGCAGCCGCTCGACTTCTTCGCTGGTCGCAGGGCGTGGGTCTCCTAACACGGACTTGGGGAGGCGACCGACGTCACGCACTGGGTTGCTGAGGATGAGGTCATGACGAATCGCGTGAAGCATCACCTGTGAAAGTACGTTCTTTGCTCGCTTGGCACGGGCAGGATGTTCCGTCGCGTCCTTGAGGAGGAAGGCGTCCAGAACCGCAGTATTCATTTCCGAGAAGGCCCTTTCACCGAGTCCAGTGTTGCTTGACAATATTGGGCTGTCCAGCGTTTGCCGATACTTTACGAGTGATGTCGGTGCCAATCGACCCTCAAGGAGAATGCGCGCGTACCAGGACTCACAGACCTCCCGAAAGGGAGCATCTGGTTGCAATGACCCTGACGCGCGCTTAGGCCTTTCGAGCAACTTCTTGTCGAGTGCACGCGCAGCGGCGCTCGCACTTTTGCCGTAGGCAGCCGGCTGGCGTACCTTTCCGTCGGAATCGCGGTATCGGGTTCGCGCGCGGAAACGACCTGGCTTGACCTGACTTACATTGACAGTCCCACGCGTCCCTACGAGGAGACCTTGTCGCGCCATCAGGCGGCCACTTGCGTTTCAAGCCACGAGTCCACTTCGTTGCGGCGGAAGCGCAAATTCTTCCCGACGCTGAAAGCTCGAGGTCCCCGACCGCTGCTGCGCCAGGTGTAGAGGGTCGATTTCGTGACTTGGAGATAGTCAAGTAATTCTGCGGTGGTCATGAGGCGGTCATTAATTGAGGTCGGCATGGTGTGCCTTTCACAGTCGTGCGGGACTGAGCCGGCAACGACCATTAGTGGCCGTTACCCAAGCTCTATGCGCAGCGTCTGAGGGAGGTGTCCGTTGTCTCTGGACCGCCACTCGTCGGCATTATCGCCACGACGGTTCACCGGGCGAATGGACAACGGTCAGCTTCTCCAACTATGTTGAATACAACACCCCCCGCCAAGGCTAGAGCGAAAGCTTCCTCAAACCGGCGGGTTCCTTCGTTAACGGGAGCTCAGTGAAGAACGCTCTAAATCTTGCAGAACAGGTAGCACTCCTCCGCACTCGGGGCCTTGTCATGGGCGATGACGATGCCACGAGTACTGCGGCAAGGTTGTTCCTCTATGGCACGAACTACTACCGGTTCAGCGGATACGCTCGTTATTTTCAAATTGCGCCAGGTCGGGGGGACGACCGATATCGAGCGGGCACGTCGTTCGCTCAGATTCGTGACCTTTATGAGTTCGACCTGCAACTGTCCCGACTGTTGTTCGATGGGCTTGCCGAAATTGAGGTCGTGTTCAGGGGCAGGTTCGCCTATGAACTAGCTACTCGTCTCACCACTCCGTGCGATTATCTCGACAGGCCGACATACCTGCAGGAGTTCACCCAAAACGGGACGGACCTCCGTGAACGGTTAGTAGAAAAAATTTCGCGTGAACTCGAACGCTCGAAGGAACCGTTCATCAGCCACCACATTAAAAAGGGTAAGCGTGTACCCATCTGGGCTGCCGTCGAGGCTCTTAGCTTCGGCACCCTCTCGCAGATGTTCGACTTAATTGAAAATGTGGCCGTTGTCGACGCGGTCGGTAAGTCTCTGAGTCTGCCCCGAACAATTGCCCCCGGGACATTCCACAGCCTTGCGGTCCTCCGAAATATCTGCGCCCATCATGGGCGCATTTGGAATCGGGTACCCGCGCGCGCAGTTCCAGTCAGGCAAGTCCTCGTCCGGGAGCGGCTTCAGAATGTCGACAATAGAAGTGCGTTTGCATGGGCGGTCGTCGTTGCCGACCTTGTCGACACAATCCGAAAGACCGCGACGTATTCCGCAGCGCTCTACGATTTCCTAGACGAGTATCCTGAGGCATCGCAGGGGCTCCGGCACCCACGTCTCACATAGCTCAATGTCTGGGTCCTCGGTGGACACCGCTTCATATCAGGTCGCTTCGGCCGGCATTTTGCAAGAGCGCAAAGGGTTACCTCGCCCGGCCGCACCCGCCGGCGCTACACCGGTGCGGTCGGCGCCGACGTGGCGGCGCCAGCATCGTTGTTCTCGACCGCGCATAGAACGGTGCATGGACACCTCGAACTTTTCGGTCATTATCTCTGGACCCGCTCAGACAGCCGCAGCGTGGGCAGAAGCATGCCTAGATGCCGAGGCGTGCTGGCTGCTCATTGAGAGCGACACGGCGTTGAGGGTCTATCGGCTGGATGAGGTGATTGCCGCGTGATTCAGTCACTACTCATCATGACGCCGGGGGCGCTCGGGCTCCCGAGTAGCGCCGACTCTTCTATTGAGCGCGCTCTCTTTTTTCGCGCCCAGACGTCGGTGCTCACAATTCCGGCAGGCGGCGTTGAAGGACGAGAGATGGCCTTGACGCTCATGGCTCGCGCCGGCGCAGTACCTGGAATCGGAATCATTTTTATTGACGACGGCCACGCCGATGAGCCCCGCTGGTCGCGCCCGACGGACTTGCACTCCGTCACGGGGGTCGACATGGCAGGTCAGTGGATGCTCGGTTGGAGTCTGAAATGGACCTGAATGCAGGCACGACCCAGTTCAACTATTTTGGTCGGAGGATGCTCGAAGTCGGTGCGTTCTTGAAGCACCAAGACGATGATTTTCGTCCCGAGCGCATCGTGATAGTCGACCGCGAGGCGCGGCTCGCAGATGGAGAATCGGAGAAACTCGCCGCGCTGCACTGCCGCGGCGGGTGGCCGGGCGTCGAATTGGTCTTAGTAGACCCGGGGCCATGGGTGGGGATGACGATGGGCTCCGTCCGACAGGTTTGCCAGGCGCTGAAATTAAACGACCCATCGCCTTCGGGACATACCGCCGACCTGGCCGGGTTCGAAGAGAATCCCGAGGGTCTTTTTTGAGGTCGCACACGGTGCACTACCCTCAGAAAGAAAACGGGGGTTTTGCTGTGACTGTGCCTATGAAAATACTCGGCGTGGCGGCAAAGGTCCGCGCGTTCGCCACGACGCAGACCACCAAGGTTCGCGGCATCAGTAGGACCCGCAAGGTCATCCTCGCTAGCACCCTGGCGGCTGCCCTGGTCGTCGGTGGAACCTTCGGCGGTTTCGCCGCGGTCGCCGCAGTGCAGGAAGCAGCGCACACCAGCGCCCTCACCGCACACCAGGACGCAACGCTCACGCTCGCCGCAGCACTGAAGAGCGACGCGCAGGCTGACACCGACCTGACTGCTGAGCTCGCTGCCGCCGCTGGTCTGGACGCGCAGGTTCTCGCTCTCGTCGCCTCTACCGACGGCCTGGTCGACGAGGAAGCCCGTGCAGCCTTGGAAGCCGCGCGCGTTGAACTGACAGCTACCGCCACTGATATCGCCAGCGTTCAGGGCTTGGACCTGGCGACCGGCGCGGTCATCGAAACGGTGACCGTCCCGAAGGCACCGTCGTTCTCGAGCGATGCGACCGCGGAGAGCATCCGCGAGTCCACCGTCGCCGTTGAGAAGCTCACTAGCGCCGCTGGCGTCGAGCAGAAGGGCGTCACCGCTCTCTCTGCACACCTCGCTGCCGCCACGACTGCTGTGACCGACACGTTCCCCGCCCTGGTGGAATCTGTTGCCACTGCCGGTCAAGCACGCCTTGACGCCGCACCGTCCGCCGGAGCGGCCGAGCGCGACGCACTCGCAGCAGCAATCGCCGCCGTTCTTGGTGACGCTGACAGCCTCGCTTCCTTGACCACCTACGCCACCGCAGCCGCAGCGACCAGCGCCTCCCATGTCGCAGTCGAAGCACAGCGCGCCGCAGAAGCCGCAGCAGCCGCACAGGCAGCGGCCGAAGCCGCAGCCAAAGCAACCGCACCCCGCAGTTATAGCGGTACTGGTAAAAGTACGTCTGGCGGTGGCGTTTCCTCAGATGGAGGAACGGCTACCGACGGTGGTGGAGCAGCGGATGGTGGCGCGGCGACCGGTAAAAGCGGTGGGAGCTACCTGACTGGCGACCAGCCGTGGTACCCGATTCAGATTCAACCCGGTGGTCTACCTTGCCAGGGCACCGGCGGAGGCCAGGAAGTGACATACGGAAGTACGCTGATGCCGCCGGTCGACAACTTCAACTACACGACCTACGAAATTGCAGGCTATGGCTATGGCATCCACTGGACCTGCGACACGGGATGGTGACCGGTCCCAGTGGGGCTGGACGTTCGTGCCCCACGACTGGCCGTTGTCGTACCGCGCAAGGTCGCAGTGTGTGGCAACCAGTTCTGGCACAAGGTCACCGCTGCTCTGGGATTCACTCGGAACTTCGGTTGAGCAGGAATCGCTGAAATGAGAAAAAGGCACATGATGAACATCGACATCTCTGACGAGATTCCGACGCAGAGGCCCGGTGTCTTCGCTCGTCTGAGCGACGCTGCGGCAGCTCAGGCCGCCAATGTTCGCGGTATCGGTAAGGCCCGGAAGGTCATCGTTGCCAGCACTCTGGCAGTTATCCTTGTCGCCGGTGGGACGTTCGGCGGGCTCGCTGCCGTCGCCGCGGTGCAGGAAGCGGCGCACACCAGCGCCCTCACCGCACACACGGAAGCAACAGACACGCTGACTGCCGCCTGGAAGAAGGACGCGCAGGCTGATACCGACCTGACGGCAGAACTCGCTGCCGCCGCTGTTCTGGACGCGCAGGTTCTCGCCCTTGTCGCCGCAACCGACGGCCTGGTCGACGCTGACGCACGAGTCGCCCTCGAAGCGGCTCGTGTTGAACTGACGGCAACCGCTACCGACATCGCTGAGGCCCAGGGCCTTGACTTGGCGACGGGCGCTCTCATCGAAACCGTCAGCGCCCCGAAGGCTGTATCGCTCAAGAGCGATGCCACGACGGACGGCATCCGTGAATCCACCGTCGCGCTCGAGAAGCTCACCAGCGCAGCCGGCACCGAACTGAAAGGTGTCACCGTACTCTCCGCCGACCTCGCCACCGCCACGACCGCCGTGGGCGATGCTTTCCCCGCCCTGGTGGAATCCGTCGCCGTCGCCGGCCTGGCACGCCTTGATGGAACCCCGTCAGCCGGAGCGCCTGAACGCGACGCACTGGCCGCAGCAATCGCCGCGGTGTCTCTCGAGGACGCAGATGCACTCACCGCGCTCAGCACCTACGCCGCCGCCGCCGCAGCGACCAGCGCGTCCCACGTCGCAGTCGAAGTACAGCGCGCCGCCGAAGCAGCAGCAGCCGCACAGGCAGCTGCCGAAGCCGCAGCAAAGGCGGTTGCACCCCGCAGCTACAGCGGCTCAGGTTCCAGCGCAGGCAAGAGTACCGGTGCCGGAACTGCTACTGGTGGAGGTGCTGCTACTGGTGGCGGAAGCTCTGCCGGCGGGGGGACGAGTGCTGGCGGGGGAAGCTCCGCTGGAACGGCTCCTGTGTCGAACTGGCGCCCGTTGAAGGTTCAGGCTGGTGGCAGCGCGTGCAGCGGCACCGGTGGCGGACAGTCAGTAGGCTACGGCTCAACTCTTATGCCGCCTTTGGACAACGCAGGCTACGAGACATGGGAGACATCGGACGGCTGGGCTATCCACTGGACTTGCGACCCCGGTTGGTAACAACTCCCACATCTAGCCTCGTCCCCTCGCCGGGTGCGGGGCTAGATTCGTTGGTGAGCTGTGGCGTGTCGGTGGGTATGAATGGTTCCCGCTTCAACCATGTGGGGCATAGGAGCTGCGGCGGAGAGCGGCTGAACGAACAGGTTCAGTACAGTAAGGAGCAGAGCGTTCATTCTGTCAAACCTTCCTCATTCGAGCACCAGCCGTGCCCGTCGAATTGTCTATGCGCGTACGTACGTCAGCGTGGGCACATGGCCGGCCGGTATCGACACCAGCCATGAGGGAACCACCAATGCGGTGACGGATGGGACCGCATTGGTGGGCCCGAACGGTTGGGCATAACGCGTGTCTGTGGCAAGGAGATAGCAGCTGGTTACATCTGCCGGGACCCGTGACTACAGGATTCCGTGAGCGCGGAGGATTTGCGCGGCCTGCTTCCGTGCATGCTCCAACGGAATAGCCGGGAGGACTGCCGCGATGAACTTGGGGGCATAGTCGGCGTGTTCGATGCATAGGTAGAGGGCGCAGCCATAGGCAGCGGAGTCAACATCAACACCAATATCGCGGTTCTCGAGCAGGTCACGTTGACTATTTCTAACTGTCTCTATGGCTCTGGACGGGTCCACGAACATTCGCTTGGCCAGCACGGTGGCCACGTTCGACAGGTAAGCCGTATTGGCGTTGGTACTTCCGTCCATCTCGGCAAAGTCGAGTCCAACAAGCACGGGC
Source organism: Cryobacterium lyxosi (assembly GCF_004403345.1). NCBI lineage: Bacteria > Bacillati > Actinomycetota > Actinomycetes > Micrococcales > Microbacteriaceae > Cryobacterium > Cryobacterium lyxosi. The sequence continues at coordinate 299,542 of NZ_SOGT01000008.1, read as the reverse complement.
GGAGCGACCTGAATTGCGCTCATAATGCCGGGAAATTCCTTCTCAAGTTCACTAAACATTTCTGGTCTACTTTCTGCGAATAAACGTTGGAGTTACTGCACGGTGGGAGTACCGGTGCAATACGCTCTATGCGCAGCAAGACGAGTCGGTGTCTGTTCCAGGCTCACCGAACAGCGAAATGGCCGGAATGACGGGGTTAACTCGGGACATTCGCTAGTTAGTGGCTTAAGTTACCGTTGGTGGAGCGACGTGAAGGACTCGCAGCCACACACCTTCTGTGTGCGTCTTAGAAATCTCAATAGTCACGAGCATCCCGCGGGCAATGCGGGCATAGACCGTGCTCGTTGACACACCGAGGGCTGTAGCAGTCTGAGGCACCGACAATCCGGGCAAATCGGCTGGCTTATAGCAGGGGCGGGTCCGCCTCACAGTGGTCAGCTTTCGCAGTACCGGCGTCTTTTTTGTCGCCTGGTTGATAAACGTCGGGTCCCATTGACGGCGAGCGTCGTCGCCTCCAGAGAGGCCGACGATTTCTGCCACTTTGTCCCAACTCATTTGACGTCCCACCAAAGCGGCAACGAGGTCAGCCGTTTCTCGCCGCAAGTGACTTTGCAGGTCCACAACTAACCGAAGAGCTTCGACCTGATGATGTTTCAGAACCAGCGATGTCCGATTCTCCACAGGCTCTAAGTGTGTGAAAGCCGCTTGCGTCCTTGCGAGGTGGTGATGAATTCGGGCCATTCCCACAGGCTACAGCGGCGATATCAGCCCCGCTGAGCCGGCTAGCTGCCCTCTGTCACCGAATGCCAGCAGCCCTGCGCTTCCGCTGGTCGCATTCTCTCAGGTCACCGCGCATAGATAGTGCATGGAGCATGAGACGTTCGGCATTCAGCTATCTTCCGCGAGCGAAAGCATCGGGTCGCTCATTGTCCCTTTCATGACGAAAGCCGATGCCATCCTTTACGGGAGGCTGGTCATCGGCGCGCAAGAAGGAATTCGTTTCGCCCTAATGCACCGCACCTCTCCCACCTCACCTTGGCGCAGCATCGCGGGCGGCACGAACAGCATGGGAAAAGGCATGGCATCAGCCGAGGTGGCACGGGCGTGGTGACCGACCACGGCCTGTCAACACCGGAAGAATATGAGCGGCGGCTGAAGGCGCTGACCGCCGCCTCGTGGAACGGGGCGCTCTCTGGAAAGCCAATGCCGGCCGACACGCGGATGCTTGCAATGCGGCACGCCCGTGGCGAAATCAGCATGGAAGAACTCATGGAACTCATGGAACTCATGGAACTCATGGAACTCATGGAACTCATGGAACTCATGGAACTCGTGAGGGCGCAGGCGCTTGACGACCGTGGGCAGGAGCCAAAATGACAGACGGCGGTATCTCCGATGAGGAGAAAGCGCGGCGGTTAGAAGCATGGGAATCAGCGTCGTGGAACCAATTTTTATCGAGCGGCATCCCGTTCAGCGCGGATGCGCAGGCCAGAGCAATGCGCTGGGTAAACGGTGAGGTCACACGTGCCGAACGCGCATCTGAATTGCGCGCCGTCCTGGGTTTGCCGCCTGCCTCAGAGGCCGAGTGAGCCGCCGGAATTGTTGTCGAACACCGCCGATACCCTCACATACCCGAGCAGCGTATCCATTGATTTATGTCGCGTCGTCTGCATCAAATCAGGCAGCGATACGCCGGCGCGCACCGCCACGGAAATGTGACTCGCTCTCGTGGAATGCGCAGACAAGCTCTGTGTTTCCACACCGGAAGCCGCCGCGTGATGTTTGAGAATGTTGTTGACGCTCTGACCAGTGAGTCCACCGGCAAGTACAGTCCCCGTTCGACTGACCCTTGCGAAGACCGGGTCGCTTTTTGACCCGCCACGAACACCGAGCCACGCTCTAAGGGCTCTCGTTACATCGGTGGAGCGGTGTTCGCCGGTGGATACTCCGACCGTCGCGCCGCGCCCGTCCTGGTCCGATTTTGACCGGCGAATATTTATGCGAACGCCCTCAGACGACAACTGAACGTCATCGCGCTTGAGAGCCACGAGTTCGCTTCTCCGCATCGCGCTTCCGTACGCAAGCAGTATCAGTGCGGCATCCCTTTTGCCGGCGGTCGAGTTGCGGTCGATGCTTCCGAGAATACGTTTGAGTTCCGCAACATCGAAGGCCCTTGCCTGACGACGCGGCGCGGTTCCGAGTCGGCGGCGAAGCCCGGCCATCACAACTACGACTCCGCGTTCGCCCGTCGGGTCCCTGAAGTTCCCGTTGACATGGCTATCGCGGATGGATGAACATGCCACGGTGATAGTGCTCATCGCGCGACCTTGGTCGGCAAGCTCAGTCAAGAATGCCGCGACCGTCGCTGGGTTCGACGGAAGTACCGGCTGACCGTTCGCCAAACCCCACGCGCTAAATGTTCGCATTGCGCTGGCGTAAGTCGCCCTGGTGTTCGCGGCCTTGCTATCGAGCAGCGCCGCCTCCACCAGTTCGATTTGTCGGGGAGTTAACTGAGTGCCTGCGGCTTCGAGTTGCGTTTCCATACCTTTGTCTATGCGCGGTCAACTATCGAAAAGCGGAGATGCCCCGACCATCCCTATAAGGGGTGTTAACGATGATTTAGATTGACGAAAAAAGAAACCCCGCACCTCATCGAAGGTGCGGGGTTGAAGTGAGTGTTTGTCAGAACAACTCGTCCGGGTCGGGGTCGAAACCCGCCGCTTCGACGAAATGACCGGAAGGTGCCGGAGGGGCTAGGCCCATCAGCTCTGCAAGCTGAGCCGCCGTGGCTTGGGTGAAGCCGGCCCATGGCCCGGGGTCAACAATTGTCAGACGTGTCGGCCCCCGCCAGTGTCCGACGCAGGCGTCGAGGTCGTCTTCGGTCATGGCGGCGATGCGGTCCACGAGGATGATTCGAGATGGTTGAAAATCTTCGTCCTGGGATTTGAGGAACGCCTTTATCTCCATCATCCGCCTGGCGAAAGCATCGTAGACCACGTCGCCGTGCGCAATCGTTTCCACCTGACTCTCAAGCCGGGCATCGACACTGTGCGCCAGGTCCACCCCTGTCACCGAATGCAAATCTGTGGCTCGCGACCACCGCGGAACACCCCTCCACCCATCGTCACAAAATATGACTCCGATGCGAGGGACCGCCCCGGCGCGCCCAATCAAGGTCAGCGCTGTCTCCCTGCCGGCTATCGGGCTTGGGACAGTGAGCAGTGGTGTCTGCGCGCTGAAGAACAGACCCCGCTCCCGAGAGGCCTCCGCGCTGGCCGGCGTACCGATGCAGTCCGGCGTGAGTATGAGTAGCGTCTCAATCACGCCGACACCGACGCGTCGTCCAGCCGAAACACTCTCACCGTTGCTGCCGCCGCGCCCACTGCGTCCGTGTCGTTCTCGATGAGGAGCCAGCGCGTGTCGGCGTCGAGGTTGGCTTCGGCCCAAGCTGCGGCTGCCTGAGCCGGTCCGGCGAGAATGAGAGTGAACTGGGTAAGCGCGGCGGTGTTCATGCCCTGTCTATGCGCGGTGGGTGTGAGCATGGAAGACCGCCGCGTTCTATGGGTGAGAGGTCCTGTCCCGGCGCAGCCGCGGCCTGCGTCAGCCAGGCGCGGATAGCGGCGGCGGCATCATCACCGTGCATCACCTGCCCGGGCCTGCCGCAGTAATCCCGGCCCATGGATGAGGTGACCGTGGTGTGCCCGAGGATATTGAGACGTACTCCGGCCACAAAGCCTGACTCACCGAACGCGCTTTCGGTCCCGGGCTGAAAGACTTCGACGATGTAACCGCGTCCGGACCCTCCGACAACCTGTGCCCATAGTGACGGCCGGTCAGAGCGGCGGAACAACGCAAATTCTAATTCTGGGGTGCGGCCGAGCCCAGCCAAAACGCTGACCATCTCACCGAAGCCGCCCATGGGCAGCCAACCACAGTCATCGGCCAACTTGACCTGCAGCCGTTCGTTGAGCGGCTGCGATGCCGAAACGACAAGCGCGGTTGGGGACTCCATACTCTCTCTATGCGCGGTCGCAGCAAACCGCTGGCAGATAGCAGGGGGTTCGCGTCCCCGAACGTGCGGCTGCCCCTGGGCGGCCACCGCAAAATCAATTCGGCTCAGCGCGGAACCCGCTGGCGGGCGTTCACGCGAATCCGTGACCCGGTTGGGTTCACACGCCAGGTCGAGGCGGCCGCCGCGGAGCGTGCCGCCTTCGATGCTCTCCATGCCACGCTGCGCGTTCGTATCCCACAACGCCTGAGTGCGGTGTCACGCCCACCATCGAGTTTTGTTACCGGCCTCTGGCTCGCCCGAATCACTGCCGAGGCGCGGCTGGCCGAGAGCTCGATGGCGGCCTACAGCAGAGGGGTCGAAAAACGAATCACCCACGGCATGGGAGCGTGGCACGTTTCGTTATGCACGTCGGCTCTATGCGCGCCTCGCGAATCAGGTGTCACTTTCAATCGTCGGCACGCAAGACTCAACCAGCATCGTGCCTACAGAACTCGCGCTAGACGCTGCTTTATCAAGGCCACGTATTCCGATTCACGTTCGATTCCGACGGACCGAACGCCTGCCCGGGCGCATGCCTCGAGCGTCGTGCCGGTGCCTGCAAAAGGGTCGAGTACTAACTCTCCTGGGCGAGCTAGCAACTTGACGAGCCAGTCCATTACCGTGAGCGGCTTGACTGCGTTCCCAGCGATGACGCCGTCGACGGGTCGCTCGGCCGAGGTGGCCTTCGGATGATGGAGGACTCCGTAGAAGCGGGATGCATCTTCTCCGCGTTTGCGAACTACTTCGCCCTGTGCGCGCACGGTCGCGACCGCGCATTGGGGCGCGCAAGCGTCATCATGGCAGGCTTCGGAGTGCTCGAGAATGACGTTGGCGGGGTGGCGGCCGCCCGCATGCGGAGTCGAGCGACTGCTCGCGGGACGATTCACTTGCCAGGTCGCGGTCGGAGAGACCTGACCGTGGGTGCGCTGTCGAGCGTCGGCTGTTGGAACTCGGACGGCGTCGAGGTGGAAACCGCCCGCTCCTCCAGCCGAAATGCTCTCGGACAACGAGCCGCGTTTGGATAAGTTGCGCGCGATAACTATCGGCTCGTACGCGGGGCGAAGCATCGTTCCCCAGCCTTCGAAACTGTCGGCGAGGTCATGGGCGCCCAAGCGGTGCAGTTCCGTATCGAGTCTGCGGTTACCGGCCGGGAAACCCTGGCCATGTAGCCAGGCGATGGTGTCGACGATGCTAAAGGAATTTTCAATCGCGGTTGTGAGTCGGTGCACAGTGCGGCTGTGGCCGAAGGCGGCGAGTGTTGCGCCCGGCTTGAGAACGCGACCGCACTCGCGCCAAAAGTCGGGGTCGAATGCGGCGTTGTCGGAGCCGTCCCAATGCGGCCTGGTGGTTTCGTTTTTTGAGATACCGATGCCATACGGCGGGTCGCAGATGAGTACATCGAAAGAATTGTCTGCGAAGTCAATCAGCACGTCCCGCGCGTCTCCGTGATGGACGGTAACGAGCTCTTTGTGAATCCCCATGGTCTCCTCAGACTACTGACGAGAAGGCAAGGACGGAGACGCGTTCAGTACGCGAAGGGGTGTGCACCCGGCGGGTATGGCGCCGGGTGCACTAGCCGTGAGCTATCGAACGCGTTGCCGGGTGAAGTCTTGGACGAACGATTCAATGGTTGGGATGAGCCGCACGGGTGGGGTACCGATAAGCGGCTCCTCGCCGTCGCCAACCCAGAGGCTCATCTCGAGAGGCAAGGAGTTTCCCGTGACTCTGAGCTTGAGGTAGTCGCCTTCCTTTTCCTGCCAAACATGGATGGCGTACCCTCGACGCAACCCGGCACGCAAGGCCACGGAAGCGATTGCGACTTTCCACCGGCTGTCGGTTGGGGAGAGTCCCTGTTCGGTTGCGATGCGTTCTCCATATTGGCGAGGAGATTCACCTTCGCGAGTTCGTACACGTGTGTTGAATATTGTTTCAGTGACGCGATGGATTCCATCCGTGTTGAAGCCGCGGCGGTCAAATTCCTGCGAGGTCGTGGGCGAAGTGATGATGGTCATGTAGGTTTCCGATGCTCAAGAGGAAGAAGACCGGGCGGTTGCCCGGTCTTCGGCGCTGCCTCCCGGCGGTGCATGGGCCTCGACGTTTGTCGCTGCCTACGTGTGTCTATGCGCGGTGCCGATAAGCCGACAGCTTTCCACCCGCCAAGAGCCGTTAGAGGCTGGATTTATGGGGATGGCCGGCCCTTAAGGGCCTCACACGGTTTCCGCGCGCGACGCCGAATAGCGCCGCCAGTATTCGCCGGGAGAATGGCTGCATAACGTCCGAGAACGGAGTGCATACTGCCCGTTCTGCACTCATGTCGCGGTCCGCCCTTCCCACCAATTCTTGTCGCCGTCCTGGCGGGTGTGTGGCGGGTGTCCCCTGCGTGGCTCTGTGGGTTGACGCGGTGCTCTGTGAACCAGCTGGTTGGCAGCCGGTTCTTCGTCGTGTGCAACTTGAGCGCGGCGCCAAAGCGGTCAGCCTTCCGAGGTGTGGTCCCTGCAACTGCTGAGGTACTCGTCAGATGATGCTTCAAGGTCTCGCCGGGTGACTCATCGACTTAAAGACGTGGACTTCAAGGCGTGCAAGAGTTGCTTTGGCGTCCGTGCTGAGACTCCATGTGTGCTGACTGGAGCGAACCACTCGGCCGACAGCTCGGGAGCGCCGCAACGCATTGCCGAGCATGGCGTAACGATAGGTGAAGCGTTGGTGTAGAACCGTTGCTGGGTGGCGCGCCCGTGGTTGCTCAGACTGCGCCGGAAGGCCAGTGCTGTGGAGAGCGGGAGCCTGGTGGTCTGTCAATCGGAGGGACCGTTGTGTTCGCGACGTTGCAGTTCGAAGTCGTGGGCTTGACGCATCGTCCGGTCGTGGGGACTGCCGCGAAGCGGCTACCGCCGTATTGAGCACCGGCTGGCCCCAGCTTGTGTACCGCGCCGCGATTGCGTGGGTGCGGGCATGGTTCACCATCGCACTGTGACGCGCAGGAGGCCGCGGTGTTTGAGGGTGCCGTGGGCCTTGGAATGGAGTATCTCAAAGCCTTGCGACGTGAGGTCTTCTCTCATGCGGGCATGGAGCTTCGCGCCGTGGTTATCCATGTTGAGGTAGCCCAGATAGCGTCCATCATCGAAGAAAATTGGGGAGGTTCCGCAATTGGTCAGGTAAATGGAGAAGGAGAGTTGTGCGCTCATGGTTTCACGCACCATTCGAGACGTCGAGGGAGATGAGCCAGGGGGAGGACCAGCCCGTGGACGTTTTTGAAAACGGCGCGTTTTCGCGAGTGGGCCGCCAACGTAAGCGAGGCCCGCTCTGTCGTGACGTGCTCAATCGCACGTCGAAACGGGGGACGGTCACACTTGAATATTTTTGGAAATTCATGGCTTCTTCTTTCTTAGGAATTATGAGTGCTGCTGCTGCAAGGGAGGCGCCGATTAGGCGCCCCCCTTGCTCCAAGCGCGTGCCACCGGCGGGGGGCCGGCGCTCCGCGCATCGATGGTTACGCGGAAACGTCGGGCTCCGTTTGTTGCGCATCTGCGCTTTCGGTCAGCAAGTTCACGATGACGTCTGACGAGACGATGAAACCGCGGGGGCGCGAGGGGAGACCCCATCGGGCCGACGGCTTGCCCGTGAAGGAATCGGGGTGAGCATGCTTCTCGAACATCTTGGAAAGGGCCGCTGGTGCCGTGGTGATACCCAGCGACTTCGCCACCTCCTTGACAGCGTTTCGGGAGATGATTACGTTTTTGAAATCGGGTGTAATCGTGCCGAGGTGGAGCTTGTTGCCGTGTGAGTAGCCCTCGCGCTGGGCCTCCCACCCAAGGCGATATTGGTGGTTTCCGGGAACCCTAAATGAGTCGCCAGAGATGTAGCCGCGGCTGCCGAGACGGTCGCGGATGTCCAAAAGAATGCGGAGCGCCGGGTCTTCGTCTGCAGCGAGCCCAGCGTTGGCGTTCACCACGGAAACAATCGCAGCATCGACTTCTTTCTCCGGTGGGAGTAAGTCTTCGATTTCATGTAAGCGAGCAAAGATACGGAACATCCGCCAGCCGACCGCGATAGTCGAGCCGGAGACGTCGGCACGCGTTGCCCTCTCGGGGTGCCATGCCTTCTTCTCCTTCTCGACCTCACGATGCAGCGAGCGCAGGCCGTTACCGTCGGCGTTGTCCATGCGTTCAGCAAGCCACCTCAGATACGCGGCGTGAAGCGCGCGCGCCTTCCCGCTGTCCGCGAAATCCTGGATGAACAAGTCGAAGGCGCTGGTCCCACGAGGGGTCAGTTCAACATCTCCAGGCTCCAGCTGAACAGCGACCAAGCGGTTCACAATGCCAGCGCCACCGCGTGGGAGCTCTTCACACGTCAGTACTCCGGTGAAGGACATGTCGCGGGACTGGGCGATGCCTCGACCCACGTTCGACTTGGCGCCCGTTTCGGCACCGATTCCCAGCTGAATTAGTGTCTCTACTCGGGCAGCGGCCTGAGCATCCGCGACCGCGTCCGTGCCGCTCATGCGGTGGTCGTCCCAGGTGGCGAGGGCGAATCGTGACCAGGCTGCGCGCGCTTCCAGGCCAATGGCTGAGGGGCGGGTGATGAGGGAAGCGGTGAATTCGCCTGCTGCTGGGCCGGCGCCGGATTGAAATGCCTGCAGGGCACCCATGACACCGGATTTGCCTCCGCCAGTCGTGCCACGGATAGCCAGAGTCGTGTGTTTGTCCTGCGGAAGCACTGCGGACCAGAGCGCGCCGAGCGCTATCCATGGGGCGTCGCTGTTCGGCATGATGGCTTTGAAGGCGGCAATCGAAGCAGCGGCTTCGTGAAGTTCATCTCCTGCGGGGATGCGGTCAAATCCAACCTTGGCCATCGCGGGTGGGAGGCCTTCTCCGTCTCGGGCGCCTGGCCGCGCAACGACAAGGTCTCGGATGCCGGCGGCGGTCACCGAGCCTGCTGGTGCCAGATATGTCCAGTTTCCGTCGACGAGAGCCCAGCCCATCGCTGAGTACGCAATCCGCGCGTCCCTGGATTGGTCTGCCGCGCCGAGCGTGCTGATGACATTTTCGATGTGAGCGCGGTGCGCGGCCGGAATTGGAAGAGTTATCGCTGCGCGATGGAAGCGGGAGCGCAACTTCTTGAGGTCATAAACTGTCGCTTCGTTGAGCGGGTCTGCCAGCGTATGGCGGCGCCCGCCGGCTGTGAGAATTTCAAGGAAGAACTCGGACTCCTGCGTTGACTGCACCCGACCATCTACCCGAACTTCGTAGACCTCGTGCGTACCGGTCATCCACGGTACCCACGCGGTGAGGTGCTGCAGATACTCGACTTTCTTGCCGTCTTCACCAGGCCGCGAGCTTCGTAAGAGTATCTCCGGGTTGGCTCCCAGCCGGACCACGACCCCGCCCTCAAGGAAGACTGCGAGGGTGGTTTTCGTCTCAATCGCGGCGCGCACCGTAGCGGGCACCGGACGGTTGGTCAGGTCAGTGTCGTGCTGACGCACGTTCTCCATTGCCCCCACCTCAGCAGCCGCACCGGGTATCCCCGACTGAGGCGTTTCCGGCGATGTGAGAGATTCAATCAGTGGCGCGTACGTGCCATCGGGGCGCCGAAATTTCATCACGTATTTTGCGGCCTGCGACTTCTCAACTTGGAGGCGGTGAGCCAAAATATCAAACGAATTGAATTTTTGATGGCCGTTTGCATCGAACATTCTCGCCATTGTTTCTCCGTAGAACACCACCTTGTGCGTCCCGTCGGGTTCGACGTAGATGTGTGTGTTCGGGTTGCCAGGGTTATCCCCACGAGGGAACCTGAGGGTGCCCCCTTCCTGCACGCCGCCGTAGAGGGCGACGAGAAGGGACTCAGGCGTCACTTCACGGGCGAAGAGAGTTCCGGGACGGGTGTCGTTCGCACCTTCAGGAGTTTTGTGGGTGAGGCCGGGAGTTGTCAGGAGCTTTACGGGCGGGTTTGTTCGTTCTCGGATTGGGAAGGCTGTACTGGCTTCTGCGAGGTCAAGGAGGTGCCCGGAAGACGTCAATATCTGCACAGTGGAGTTGTCGTATTTATGGTTGCGGCTCCCGGCGACGCGCAGCACTAAGGCGCTGTTCGACAGCGGCCCCTCGTCGACCTTGAGGCCAGCGGTGCTAGCGCATTCCTTCCAGTAGTCCGCCCACCCTGAATAGAGCGCTTCACCGCTCCCGCCGTCCTTGACGTCAATCGGTGAAGATAAACCCTGCCAAACGTGGAGCCCTCCGCCGGAGTGAATAACCAACGTGGGTTCCTGCGGGAGACCGGCGACCCAGCGCAGCGCCTCCCCTAAAGTCGGGAGGTTGGCCGAGGCATGTGTTCCGGTGTTGATGTCGAGGTCGGCGACTAGAGCCGTGTGGCAGAGGACATCTGTTGACTTACCTTGGCTGGTCGTACCGGGGTTGCGGACTCCGACGCCCACGTAGACGCTGTCGCCCCGCTCTACGGCGGCGCGCATGACGTTCCAGCATGCATCGGACGAGTGCACCGGGGCGGTGCCGAGCACACGCCACGCCTGGTGCGCGCTGCTGGCTGTGAAGCTTAGAACAGCAGTCTCAGGGAGCTCGTCGAGGTGTTCACCCCAGACAAGCTGGTATTGGGTCTCCCAGGCATCACGTGCCGTAGGGGGAGTAGTAGGGGTCGGCCGTACCGAGAGTTCCTCGGGGGCATCGCTGACGGGGGGATGTAATAAACGTTGGTTATTCATGCCGGGTCTATGCGCGCCCCTGAGACGAGGTGCACATTCTGCGAAATATTGGTCGGTTCTAACTGCGCAATGCCCCCGGGGGCCCTGCGCGGGCGAGAGCAGCCCACCATCGACCAACACGTTTCTTGGCATGGTCAGCCCCAGACCGTTGCGGTGACAGGGATGCTCGACGAAACCGACCAGGAGTCCATCGGGGAGAGTCGGCCCGCGACAGGACCTCTGAGACGTTCGTCAGATAAGACATCCAGCGGAGCAGTGAGGAGAAGTTCTGTATTTCATGAGAAAAATATGGTCACTTGGTCAGTTTCCGATTTAGACCGCTCAAACATTGGGGATAACGGTGACTAGTCGCGCTCGCCGGGCGGTCAACCGGTGGTCGTGTTGGTCCTCGTCAAGCTGTCGCCCACTCGTCGCGGCCGTCTCTGGGGTCGGATGGTGGGGTGGTGAAGGCCGCAGGCAACCCGCCGCAGGGTAACGAGTGAGCCGGTTCCGGCTCCGGCTTCGTTATCGCCGTCTCCGAGTCAACGTGTCGGAAGGCCTGTTGCTCAAAAATGAAAGAGACAAATGTTCGATTCATTAATATCCCCGTCCTCAGCCATACGACTTTGCAAAGTCGGACGCTTATTGGCGGAAATCACTTCGACCGACCCGCAGGGCGCCGTGAACCTTGCCAACGGCTTAAGGCGACCGCCTACGGAAATATCAACCCTGGAGATTCACCGCGCCATAGTGTCCGAGTTCCCTAACCGAACCTTCGCCGCCGGCTGCATATACAAGCACAGGGCGGGCAGGTGCAGCTGCCCGCCCGCTCCCAACCTCTCGCGTCGGAAGTCCACTGAATAGGCCCTGAAACAGGTCGCGGACCTACTTCACGGAACCGTCGCGGATAGCAACTGAGACATGAGAAGGGTCGGGGCCCACCTGACCTAACCCCTACGGTTCCCCTGAGGCCCGGTGAGGAGCCGTCGGCCGCGTAGTCGCCTCGTGACTGCGCGGCGGGCGAACCCCGGCTTTGCCCTGACTGGCCGGCAGGCTGGCGTCAATAAAAGTTATGGACCGCCAGATAGACACAACGCCGAGATACTCAAACTCAGGTCGACCACGAACGTCGTCGGTTTGAATCTTGCCATTACGAAACGGAACCGTTCGTGGGTCGTCGAAGTCACCGCGTTCCGCCCACACCTGTCTTGCATCGGCTGGAGAATCCCACGTGCGTAAGGAGCAAACCTCGTCCTGGATGACGCACGACGTGCCGTTAGCCGTTCTGAAGCCCTCCTGATAGTGGCTGAGCCACGTGGGTGTCATTGCAACTCCTATCGATAGGTGCGGTCAATCATGCTCAGCATGGCCTTTGTCGTTACCCCAGAGGGGGGCACGCAGCAGAACCTGTGGAAGCGGGCACTGCGCCCGAACTGGGGAGGAGTAAGTAGTTTGCTTGCTGTCTGGCTCCAGCGCAGCCGATAGCCTCGGAGGGAGCACCGGACTTACAAAGGACACAAGTTGACAACGAGCATCCATGACATCCTGACGCAACTGCGAACGCACTCGTTCGATGAGCGTGACAAAGGCGGCCGATTCGAGCGGCTCATGCTTTCCTACCTCGAACTGGAGCCGCAGTACGCGCAGCTGTACAGCGACGTATGGATGTGGACGGACTACCCGGAGCGGCACGGGCGCAAGGACACGGGCATCGACCTCGTGGCAAGGACACGGGACACGGGGGAGCTGACGGCGATTCAATGCAAGTTCTACGCGCCCAACCACCCGTTGTCGAAGCCAGACATTGACTCGTTCCTGGCCGCGTCAAGTAAAGCGGAGTTCTCTGCTCGTCTCATCATCTCGACAACAGACAACTGGGGTCCTAACGCCGAGGAAGCTGTTGAGGGCCAGAACCCGCCGGTCATGCGGATGCGCGTGCAGGACCTCGACGATAGTGCGATTGACTGGTCGCAATTCTCTATCGAGAATCCGAGCGAGTTGACAAAAAAAGCACCGAAGCAGCCGTATCCGCACCAGGAAACGGCAATCTCCAAGGTTCTCGCAGGATTCGAAACTGCTGACCGCGGCAAACTCATCATGGCGTGCGGTACCGGCAAAACCTTCACGTCGCTCAAGCTAGCCGAAAGGCTAGTGCCCGCCGGTGGCACAGTGCTCTTTCTCGTTCCGTCAATCTCGCTCCTATCCCAGACGCTCAAAGAGTGGACCATTGAATCCGCGGTGCCGCTGCGCTCTTTCGCCGTGTGCTCCGATGTGAGTGTCGGAAAGCGCAAAAATGAGGAAGACATTCCGGTCACCGACCTCGCCTTTCCGGCGACGACGAATACACCGAAGCTGTTACAGAAATTCTCAGAGATTCCCTCAGAATTTGAGGGACTCACGGTGGTGTTCTCCACCTACCAGTCCATTGATGTCGTAGCGCAGGCGCAAGGGCAAGGCATCCCCGAATTCGACCTCATTGTGTGCGACGAAGCGCACCGAACAACAGGTGTCACACTCGCTGAAGACGATGAGTCTGCATTCGTGCGAGTGCACAACCAGAGCTACATCAAGGCGAAAAAACGCCTGTACATGACCGCGACCCCGCGCATCTACGCAGACGCAAGTCGGTCAAAAGCGGAGGAAGTCGGTGCCGTCCTCGCCGACATGACGAACGCCGAACTCTACGGCGCAGAATTCCACCGCCTCAGCTTTGCTGATGCAGTGGCCATGGGGCGCCTCACCGACTACAAGGTGCTGGTGCTGGCCGTCGACGAGACTTACATCAGCAACCGATTTCAGCGGATGCTCGCAGATGACGACAACGAAATGAAATTGGAAGACGCGGCGAAAATCGTCGGCTGTTGGAACGGGTTGTCAAAGCGCGCTCTCGGCCCTGAAGAATTCGCCCTCGACCCGGAACCCATGAAACGCGCCGTCGCCTTTGCTCGCAATATCAAGGAATCAAAGAAGATAGCCGCGATGTTTCAAACGGTCGTTGATTCTGAGATTGAGGCCCTCGACGAAGATTCCGGCGACTTGCTCCGCACAGAGGTCCATCACGTGGACGGCACGTTCAACGTGCTGAAGCGTAACCAAGAGATTGACTGGCTCAAAGAAGACGCCGGTCCGGGAAAAGCCCGAATCTTAACCAACGCGAAGTGCCTCACTGAAGGTGTGGACGTCCCAGCCCTCGACGCAGTGATGTTCCTGAACCCCAGGGATTCGGTGGTCGACGTAGTTCAGGCTGTCGGCCGTGTGATGCGCAAGCTTGACGGAAAAAAATATGGCTATGTCATTCTCCCCATCGCCGTCCCTGGCGATGTCGAGCCTGAGGCAGCCCTTGCAGACAACAAAAAGTACAAGGTCGTCTGGCAGGTGCTCCAAGCGCTCCGAGCCCATGACGAGCGCTTCGACGCGATGGTCAACAAAATAGACCTGACCAAAAACACGGAAGACAAGCTGTCCATCATCGGCATTGGAGGCAAAGGGAAGGAAGACCAAGACGACTGGGATAGCGTCACCCTAGACTTCCCGAACATCGACCAGTGGCGCGACGCCATCCTTGCCAAAATTGTCCAGAAAGTCGGCGAACGGCGCTACTGGGAAAACTGGGCCAAGGACGTCGCCGACATCGCTTCCGACCACATGACCCGCATTCGCACTCTCGTTGACGGCTCAGATGCGAAACTCCGCGAAGAGTTCACGACATTCACGCAAGCGTTGCAGGACAACCTCAACCCATCCATCACAGAGACCTCCGCCATCGAGATGCTCTCGCAGCACCTCATTACCAGACCAGTCTTCGACGCGCTCTTCGAGAATTATGCCTTCTCCGACAGCAATCCCGTCTCGCGCGTGATGCAGGTAATGGCCGATGCTCTCGAAGACCAGAACCTCCATCAGGAGACTGAGAAACTGGAAAAGTTCTACGATTCAGTCCGCACCCGAGCAGCCGGAATTCCGGATGCCAGTGCCCGGCAGTCAATTATCAAAGAACTCTACGAGACGTTTTTCCAGAACGCTTTCGAATCTACAAGCAAGAAACACGGCATCGTATACACACCGAACGAGGTTGTCGACTTCATTATCCACTCTGTCGACGACGTACTCCGAGAGGAGTTCAGTACGAGCCTGAGCGACAAAGGCGTCCATGTCCTTGACCCGTTTACGGGCACCGGAACGTTCATTGTCCGACTGCTGCAATCAGGGTTAATTCGGTCTGAGGACCTTGCTTACAAGTTTCGTTACGAGTTGCACGCAAACGAGTTGGTTCTCCTCGCCTACTATGTGGCGGCCATTAATATCGAGGAAACTTATCATGCCCTCGCTGGTGGTGAATACGAAGCATTCAAGGGAATCGTGCTTACGGACACTTTCCAGATGGATGAGGGGGGAGACGTCAACGAGCTTGAGGGCATGGCCGTGTTCCCCGAAAATAACGAACGTGTCCAAGCGCAGAAATCAAACAACATCCGTGTCATTATCGGCAATCCGCCTTACTCCAAGGGCCAGGAGTCGGGCAATGATGGTAACCAAAATGTCAGTTACCCGTCCCTGGACGGCCGAATCCGAGCCACGTATGCAGCCGGACGAGGCCGTGGCGGAAACCACAGTCTTTACGATTCATATATTCGGGCAATTCGTTGGGCCGCGGACCGCCTAGGTGATGACGGCGTCGTTGCTTTTGTCACTAACAATGGATTCGTTGATAGCAACGTAGCAGCGGAGATGAGGCGAACGCTTCGAGAGGAATTCTCACGCATATATATCCTTAATCTTCGAGGAAACTCCCGTACGGGCGGTGATGAAGCGAGGCAGGAAGGTGGCAACGTCTTTGACGTGCGAGTTGGGGTTTCCATTTTCGTACTCGTCAAGCGGACGGGAGGTTCAAAACGGACGACTATTCGCTACTTTGAGGCGCCAAACTTTCTGAATAAGGCGCAGAAACTCGCGCTGTTGCAAGACGCGAAGTCCGTAAAGGGTGTGCCTTGGCGGGAGATAACCCCGAACGCCGCTGAGGATTGGATAAATCAACGGGACGCCGGATTCGGTTATTTCAATCCAATTGGTTCAAAACATGGAGAAAAGCACGGGACTGCGACTATATTTCAGAACTATTCGAGGGGCCTTGAGACTGGCAGAGATGCCTGGGTATACAATTTTTCCCGACACAATGTTGACCAAAATGCCCGGCGGATGTACGAAAATTTTAACGCGCAATTAGGAAAATTTGAGCACCACCTTTCCGCCCGCGACCACAGTAATAGAAAGTCTGCCGTTGCAGACTTCATCGACCTCGACCCAAAGAAAATAAGCTGGACGCTGAGCTTGAAGAACCGTCTCGTGGCTGCTAAACCAATTGATGATTCCTCCGCCCGAATCGTGACCGGTACGTATCGTCCCTTTACGAAGGAGCACGTCTACTTCGACAGACCGATGAACCACATCGTTGGGCAGATGCCTAGCATCTTCCCCGATGGTGCTGCCAATGTTGGCTTTTACGTGACAGCGCCGGGTGCTGGGCACCCATTCTCCTTGCTGATGGTCGACCAGATGCCGGACTTAGCGATGTGGGGGTCGGGGAGCGGGCAGTTTTTTCCCCGCTTTACTTTTAGCGAGCGTTTGACCAGCGGTGACCTCCTCGACGCGCTGGACGATGATGGTTCGCGGTACCGGACTCAAGACAACGTGACCGACGAAACCCTCTCGAACTACCGCTCCAGGTATGGGGACGATATTAGTAGTGAAGACATCTTCTTCTACGTATACGGTCTTCTGCACAGTACTGAATACCGGGAGCGCTTTGCACCTGACTTAGAAAAGATGCTGCCTCGTGTTCCGAAGGTCAAGGACTTCGATGCATTCGCATCGGCGGGAAGAAGGCTCTCCGCGCTGCACCTCGGGTACGAAACCGTTGATATGTATCCTCTCCACGAGGAAGTCACGGCGAACGCTGACTTCCGAGTTGTGAAAATGCGATACCCAGGCGTTGGCACAAAGAAGGACCGTTCAAGGGTCATCTACAACGCGAAGATAACTGTGTCGGGAATTCCCGAGGAAGCACATAAATATATGCTCGGGTCACGCTCGGCAGTCGACTGGATTGTAGAAAGATACCAAGTCAAGATAGATAAACCGAGTGGCATTGTCAACGACCCGAATGACTGGGCCGAAGAACAAGGAAATCCGCGCTACATTCTCGACCTCCTCGCGCGAATAGTTACTGTGAGCGTTGAAACGGTCAAGATTGTGAATTCGCTGCCCGCGCTCGACATCGTGGCCGATGAATGACCATAAGGCGGGATGTCGACGTGAAATGGGAGTGCTCGCTGAGCCCGAGGATGGTCTAGGCGCAGTGAGCGTGCAAGGGGCTCATTTCATCCCGTAAGTTCGCCGGTCGGGACGGTAACGCTGGCAATTTGCTAGCGCCCGTGAGTCCCGCTTTACGTCCCGTTTTGCGTCCGAAGAGGGTCTCGGCACCCCGTAATCCCGCTTTGCGTCCCGCTTTGCGTCCCGCAATCAACGGCAGTTGATGACAGCTGTTAGACCCTTGTAGAGGCCGTGTCACCAGCACATTAGGTGGCAATAGTCGCTAACCGTAGCTACCGGCACCTCTTCGAGTGGGAATCAGAAGGTTGGGGGTTCGAATCCCTTCGGGCGCACATCTGGGCCCCGTTCGACATTTGTCGGGCGGGGTTTTTTGTGTCTTTTAGCGGCGGGGATACAATCGGCAGCATGTCCCTGCCGCGCTTTCTCTTTGCCGACCAGCTCGGCCCGCACTTCGACGACGGTGGGCCGATTGTGCTGGTCGAGGCGACGGCCGTGCTGGGGCGACGCACGTACCACCGGGCCAAAGCCCACCTCATACTCAGCGCACTCCGCCACCGCGCGCGCGAGCTGGGCGATCGCGTCGAGTTTCTGCGAGCGGAGCACTACCGCGACGCGCTTGCTGGTCGTGACCTCGAGGTGATCAACCCCACCTCGTGGGGTGCACGCGCGTTGGTCGCAGAGCTGGGGGCATCCGTTCTGCCGAGTCGAGGCTTCGTGACGAGCGAGCAGGACTTCGCAGGCTGGGCCGACGGCCGGCCCGCATCCCGGCTCGTGATGGAACAGTTTTACCGCCACGTGCGCACAACCACCGGCACACTCATGCGTGGCCCTGAGCCGGAGGGTGGACGCTTCAACTTCGATCACGACAATCGACAGCCGCCCCCGAAGCGTGCGGCCAGTCTCGGCCTGCCCGAACCGTGGGCCCCGGTCGAAGACGACATCGACGAGGAGGTGCGCCGAGACCTTGACCGTCTCGTCGCCGAGGGCCGAGTGCACCTGATCGGAACAGATGGCCCGCGCCGATTTGCGGCCACCCGCGCGGAAGCGCTCGCGGCGCTGGATGATTTCATCGAAACGAGACTGTCGAATTTCGGGCCCTTCGAGGATGCTTCGCTGATCGGGGATAGCACGATGGCCCACTCGCGGTTGAGCGTCCCGCTCAACCTGGGCCTCCTGCATCCGCAGGAAGTCGTCGACGCGGTCGTAACGGCGTACCACTCCGGCCAGGTTCCGCTGTCCAGCGCCGAGGCCGTGGTACGCCAAATCATGGGCTGGCGGGACTGGGTCTGGCACCTGTACTGGCACCTCGGCGAGAACTACGTCGCGGAGAGCAACTTTCTTGGCGCCCACGAGCCGCTTCCGCCAGCGTTTCTGGAATTGAATGGTGACGCCGTCGAAGCGCGGTGCTTGAGCCACGTGCTCGATGAGGTTTCCCGCACCGGATATGCGCATCACATTCAGCGCCTCATGATTCTGGGCAACTGGTCATTGCAGCGAGGCTACGAACCATCAGCACTGTCGGATTGGTTTATCAATGCCTTCGTCGACGGAACACCGTGGGTCATGCCGGCCAATGTTGTCGGCATGTCGCAGCACGCCGACGGCGGCATTGTCGCGACGAAGCCCTACGCCGCCGGTGGCGCCTACATCTCGAAGATGACCGATTTCTGTGGGGGTTGTCGGTTCAATCCGAAAATTCGGCTGGGGCCAAAGGCCTGCCCGTTCACGGCCGGATATTGGGCATTCCTGGATCGGGTGGAGCCGCGCATTCGCGGTAATCACCGCATGGCCCAGCCGCTTGCCGGTCTGCGGCGCCTTGTAGACCGCGACGAGGTGGTGGCTCAGGAACGCACGCGCACGAATTGGTAGGGCCTATCCGGCGAAGGCGGTGCTCGGCAGGTCGCGCTCGCCGGAGATGATCGCATCGACAATTCGTCGGGCGACATCCGCTGGCTGATAACCGGTAGGCAGCGGCGGTGCTGACCCCTGAATTGGTCTGGTGGCCAGTCCCGTTTCGGTGTGGCCGGGTCGTGCATCAAGAAAGCGGATGCCGTCCCGCCGCATTTCCCGGCCCGCCGCTTGCGCGAATGCAGCGAGGGCTGCCTTCGAGGCCGAGTACGCCGCCATGTTCGCGGTCGGGCGCTCGCTCACAATTCCGCTGAGCGTGACAAAGAACGGATCACGATGCCCGGCGGACGATTCAGTCAGAGCGGGGTGCGCTGCCCGGAGCAAGCGCATTGGTGCCGTCGCGTTCACCGCCATCAAGGTGTCGATGGTTTCGTCAGCGACATCCGCCATGGGGCCGAACGCGACGACTCCGGCGGCATTGATGATTCCGTCGAGGCGGCCGTGTGCCGCGAGGGCGGCGGACACGAGCTGTGCGGCCGTGTCCGAATCGCTCAGGTCGCCAGCGACCGTCGCTCCGAAGGTGCCGAGTTCAGCGAGGCGCTCTGCGCTGTGCCCGTGCAGCGTGAGCAGAGCGCCTTCATCGCTCAGAAGCTGAACAAATTCGCGGCCCAACCCACCGGTAGCGCCGACGACGAGAACGGAAGAACCGGAGAGGGAAGTCATGGCTACAGAGTAGACGAGATGCTGAGTGCTTGCGCAGGATTAGGGTTTCGACCCCCAGGCTGGGGTACCATCGTCCAGCGTGAGCATTCCTCAGGTCGTATGCGTTCGGTTTGTTCGCAAAGATCGGTACGTGCTTGCGCCCGAGTTTCTCACCGGGCAATGTTCGGGCGCCCGGTGAGGAAGGCATTCCTGCGAGGGATTGCCTCGGTGGGACGAGGGGTAGGGCCCTCGTTCCATCGCCCCCACTCGACTAGTCCTGGCGCGCCGAATCGTCGTCTGGGCAATCGATGCGCAACTTGTCGCAGAGCATCGTCAGATGTTGCAGTTCACCTTCACTGAGCGTCTCGCCGATGCGCTGGGTAATAGAGTCCATGTGGTCGACGGCGACCCGCCGAAACAGCGCGAGGCCCGAATCCGTCAGTTCGATGATGGCGCCACGCCCGTCGCTTGGGTCGGTGTGCTTGAGCAGGTATCCACGAGAAACCAGCCGGTCGACGAGGCGGCTTACGCTTGGTTGAGTTAGCAATACGTGCTGGTTGAGGTCACGCAAGCGGATGCGCCGGGCCGGCTGCCGAGACAGGTTGAACATCACGTCGTACTCGTTGAGCGAAATGTCCTTCGAGGGAAAATCCGCGGCCAGACTACGCATAATGGCGACCTGAGCCCGAAAAAGGGACTCCCATGCAGCCACCGCAATTATTCGATCCACCACCTGTGGCTCCTCGTTTCGTTCACCACGTCTTTCTTCAAGAATAGAGACTCGACACGGTCGGCGGGCACCGCCCACGACGGTGACGATGGTGATGGCGGCGTGACCTCGATCGGAGATTGTCAGGTGCTTGGCATGAAACTAGCAGGGGATTTTCTCGAGGAGAGGTGGCGCCCGTTACCTATTCGTTATACGTTTTAAGTGCGTCAACCGTTTGCTGTGGCGGATGACGTGAAATGTGATTGCAGGACACTCTTGGTGCAAGGGAAGAGGGTCAGTCGTAGCCTCTGCGACTGGCCCTCAGTCCTGCTATCAGGCGCCGTGCGGGGGCGTCTAGAACAGGTCGGGGCTCGGTGTGGTCGACTGGCGAATGGCGACGTCCGCGTGGCGGTCGAAGCGGTAGCCCACGCCGCGCACTGTGCGCACGATGTCTTCGTAGCGACCGAGCTTGGAGCGCAGGCGGCGAACGTGCACGTCAATGGTGCGCTCGTTCGGGATATCGTCCTCGTCAGCGGAGTTCCAGAGTGAGGCAATGATCTCGGCACGATCGATCGTGCGGCCCTCGCGCAGTACGAGGTATTGCAACAGCTCGAACTCTTTGTAGGTCAGTGCCGCGGTCTCGTTGTCCAGGATGACACGCTTTCGGGAGATGTCTACGACGACGCCGCTGCGGGCACGGTCCTGTTCCTGCGGCTCGGCACGGTGCTGGGCCAGGGCGGCGGGGTCCTGGAGGGCCAGACGCACGACGTCGACGTCCCGTCCACCAGCACCCTCGGGAGCCAGGGCGACAGCGGCGTACGTCTCGGCGGACGGGGCGATGTCGGCGGCGAGGGCCTTCAGCGCCTCAACAATGCGATTCAGGCTCGTGCCGGCTGCGGCCGCTTTGGCCTCATCGATACCGACGTAGAGCACGAAGCCGCGAGCCTCGGTGCCGGTCGGGACGGCGCGAATACGGGGCGCTGTGACGGTCGGCGCCAGTGTCAGGTCGGGACGGCTGAAGTGTGTGGGGCGATTGGCGTGGATGTGTGCGAGAGACATGAGGGGTCCTTGACTGTTCGATCGAGGGGAGCCCGACGAAGCGCGAGAGCGCGATCTTCGTCTGTATAAGCTCCAGTTGGCCCGTGGGGCCGGAGGACGAGTGCTGTAGAAAGCACTCGAGGCGTCGGCCTGACGATTCAGAGGTCGGTCAGGCGTAGGACGCGGAGGGAAGTCTCGGCTAGCGGCACATTCGGCAACAGCGCATGGCGGGGATGCCGGCCATCATCATGGCGGCAGTCCCGGGGGCCTCGAGGGAGGTCAGGGGGCGTGCGCTTGTTGTCATAACTGCGAGTAAAGCGGATTGTGACGCCGTGTGTCAATTCAACGTCGCGGTAAGTCCTCGCATGACGTGCACCACGTTCGCGAGGCCGCGTCCATTTAGGCGATTCGTTGCACCATCACATCATTGTGAAATTTTCCCAGACGAAATGCCGAGAAATCGAAGATTATTGATGTAAACCCGGCTTGGCGTGTCGCTGGTCGCAGGACCTGCATACGTCGGCCGGGTTTACGTCGATCAGGTCGTCAGACCACGCCGTAGAGGCGGTCGCCAGCGTCGCCGAGACCGGGCACGATATAACCCTGTTCGTCAAGTTTCTCGTCCACGGCGCCCAGTACGATCGTGACTTCGCGGCCCGCCAGGGCTTGCTCCACGGCGTCGAGGCCTTCCGGTGCGGCCAGAATGCAGATCGCGGTCACGTCGACAGCGCCACGGTCGAACAGAAAATTAATAGCCGCGATGAGCGACCCGCCGGTGGCGAGCATCGGGTCGAGCACAAAACATTGCCGATCCGAGAGGTCATCGGGTAGCCGCTCGGCGTAGGTTGTGGGCTGCAGCGTTTCTTCGTTGCGGGCCATGCCGAGAAAACCGACCTCGGCGGTGGGCAGTAACTTGACCATGCCCTCGAGCATCCCGAGTCCGGCGCGCAGAATCGGCACGACCAGCGGCTTTGGGTCGCTGATGCGCACGCCCTGAGCCGACGACACGGGGGTCTGCACGGTGACCGCCTCCACGCGCACGCCGCGCGTGCCCTCATAAGCGAGCAGCGTCATGAGCTCTTCCACGAGCGATCTGAACACCGGTGAGGGGGTGTCTTTATCGCGAAGCACGGTGAGCTTGTGCGTAATGAGCGGGTGGTCGGCAACATGGACTCGCATAGGCTTAATTCTACTAGAGGCAATCCCCCCGGTTTGAGGTGACAGATGAGCGCACGAGATCAGCACGCCGAGTGGATGCTGCTCGCCCTGACCGAGGCGCGCTCCGCCCTGGTCTCGGACGACGTGCCTGTTGGAGCCATCGTCGTCGACGCCGCGGGCACAGTGATCGGCCGGGGCCGCAACGAGCGGGAACGGCATCAGGACCCGACCCTGCACGCCGAAGTCGTCGCCATACGGCAGGCGGCCGTGCACACCGGCGACTGGCACCTGACCGACTGCACCCTCATCGTTACGCTCGAACCCTGCGTCATGTGCGCTGGTGCGATTCTCGCCGCACGGGTGCCCACGGTCGTGTTCGGCGCCTGGGATGCAAAAGCGGGCGCGGTCGGATCGGTTTACGACGTGCTGCGCGATCGTCGACTCAACCATCGCGTTGAAGTCTTCGCCGGCGTCAATGACACGGAATGCGGCAAGATCCTCCGCGAGTTTTTCGACGATCCCGCCCGGCGGGCGGCCCGTTGAGGTTTACTCCAGTCCCTTGATCACAAAAGTGTCGGTCGGCGGATTGGCCAGGTTTGGATCGAAGAAGATATCCGGCTCGAGATAGATCGTGCGTGCGAGCGGCACCGCAGAGCGAATACGAGTTTCGACGGCGTTGATGTCGGCGGCGATGTCGGCAAACCGGTGCTCGCCGTCGAAGGCGATCTTGGCGCCGACCAGAATCTCATCCGGGCCGAGGTAGAGGGTCTTGAGGTGGATGATGCGCTTCGTCTGTGGGCCGTTCAGAATGGCGGCCTCGATCGCGTCGAGGTCTTTCCTGCTGGCGCCCTCACCCACGAGCAGGCTTTTGGTTTCAATGCCGAGAATAATCGCGACCAAAACGAGCAGTGCGCCAATGGCGAGCGTGCCGACGGCATCCCAGAGCGGGTCATCCGTGATGATGGTCAGACCGACGCCCATAAAGGCGAAGGTAAGACCGGTGAGGGCCGCGACGTCTTCGAGCAGCACGACGGGCAGCTCGGGCGCCTTGGCATGCCGAATGAACTGCACCCAGGTTTCATTTCCTCGCACATGGTTCGACTCTTTGATCGCGGTGCGCAGCGAGAAGCCTTCCAGCACCAGCGCGATGGCGAGCACCAGAATCGGCACCCAGGCATTCTCCAGCGGATGCGGGTCCTGCAGCTTGTCGAAGCCTTCATAGAGCGAGAACACCCCGCCGATCGAGAACAGAATGATCGACACCACGAAGGCGTAGACGTAGCGTTCGCGCCCATAGCCAAACGGATGCTCCAGGTCGGCCCGTTTCTTTGCCTTGCGACCCCCCAGCAGCAGGAGGAGCTGGTTGCCGGCATCCGCTACCGAGTGCACGCCCTCGGCGAGCATCGAAGACGACCCCGATAGGCCCCACGCCACGAACTTGGTGACGGCGATGCCCAGATTGGCCGCGAATGCTGCCAAAATTGCCTTATTTCCGCCGGATGCGCTCATGAAATCATCCTAGGACTGCACATCGCCCGGGCGCAGGTTGCGCCCGAGGCGACAGTTTTGGGCACCCCGAGTGCGGAAAAAGTAGACTATTTAGATGACTTCTCCCTCGAATGTGACTCTGCCCACGATCGCTTTCCTCGGCGCGGGATCCATGGCCCGCGCCATTCTGGCCGGCCTGCAGAAGCCCGGCGTGACCGTTGAGGGTGGCATTCGGGTCACCAACCGCACCGCAGAAAGGGCCGCTGAACTCGCCGACACCGAAGGCGTCACCGCCTACGCGACCGAGATCGACGCCGACGCCAACCTTAAGGCCATCGACGGCGCCCAGATCGTCATCGTCGCGGTCAAGCCCTACATGGTCGCCGACCTGCTGGCCGAGATCGGCGACTCCCTGGCTCCCGGCACGCTCGTGCTCAGCGTCGCGGCCGGCGTGACCATCGACACCTTCGAATCGCTCCTGCCGAGCGCGGTGCACGTCATCCGCACTATGCCCAACACCCCCGCCGTCGTCGGCATGGCCGTCACCGGCATCAGCGCCGGCACCCGATCCAGTGACGCTGACCTCGAACTCACCCGAGCCCTGTTCGCAACCGTCGGCGATGTGCTGGTCGTGCCCGAGAGCAAGCTCGACGCCCTCAGTACCATCTCCGGCTCCGGCCCGGCCTACGTGTTCTACCTCATCGAACAGCTCACCGAAACGGCCATCAGCAAGGGTTTCACCCCCGAAGAGGCCGCTGTCATGGTCAATGGCACCTTCCTTGGCGCGAGCGCGCTGCTCGCTGTGTCCGACAAATCACCGAGCGAGTTGCGCCGCCAGGTGACCAGCCCGGCCGGAACGACCGAGCGAGCCGTCCGAGAGCTCGAAAAAGGCGGTCTGAAGGAACTCTTCGACACCGCAACGGATGCCGCCCTCGCTCGCGCGAAAGAACTCGCCGCCTCGTAGCACCGTCGCCGAACGCTACTAACCCAGCGCGGCAAACCGTTCGATATCGGCCTCAGCGCCCGACACGATGATGAGGTCATGGTTGGACACCACGGTCTCGGCGGTCGCATAGGTGAACGGCTTTCCCGGACTTTTGACTCCGACGACGGTCACGTTGTACTTACGGCGCACTCCGGAATCGACGAGGGTGAGTCCACGGATGGGCTTCGGCGGGTACATCTTCACGAGGGCGAAATCATCGTCGAATTCGATGAAGTCGAGCATGCGACCCGACACCAGGTGGGCGACGCGCTCGCCGGCTTCGGCCTCGGGGTAGATGACGTGGTTGGCGCCGATGCGTTCGAGAATCTTGCCGTGTGACTTCGAGATGGCCTTGGCCCAGATCTGTTGAATCTTCAGGTCCACCAGATTGGCGACGATCAGCACGCTGGCTTCCACTGACGATCCAACCGCGCAGACGGCGATCGAGAAATCCTGGGCGCCGATTTGTTGCAGGGCCTCGAGCGAGCGGCCATCCGCTTGAACGGCATGCGTGACCCGCTCTGACCATTTCGACACGAGCGCCTCGCTCGTGTCGACGACGAGCACCTCGCGGCCCAGTCGGTCGAGCTGGCCGGCCGTGGCCGCGCCAAACCGTCCGAGCCCGACGATGAGCACGGGGGCGTCGTGTTTGATGCGATCAACCAACGATGGGTCTCTCTTCCGGGCGTTTGAACAGTTGCCTGCTGTGGCTCGCGGCCAGAGCCGCCGCGAGAGTCACTGTACCAACCCGGCCCATGAACATCGTTGCCGCCATGACGTAGACGCCCTCCGGCGGCAGATCAGCGGTAAGCCCGGTCGACAGGCCGCAGGTAGCGAAAGCGCTGATCACGTCGAAGAGGACGACGTCGAAGGGTTGTTTCGAGATGTGCAGAATGAGGATACTCGCCACCGCGACGGTGGTCGCGCCCCACAGCACGACGCTGACCGACAGGCGCAGGATGTCGCTTGGAATACGGCGGCCGAACGCTTCCATTTCCTGCTTGCCGCGTGCTTCGGCAAAGGCGGCTAGAAAGAGGATGGCCAGGGTCGTGACCTTGATGCCGCCGGCGGTCGACGCCGACCCGCCGCCAATGAACATGAGCATGTCGGTCAGGAGCAAACTGGACCCGTTCAGGTCGCTCACCTCAATGGTCGCGAAGCCGCCCGAGCGCGTCATCACCGACATGAACAACGATTGAAAAATAGTGTCGCCGGCATTGAGCGACCCGAAAGTCTTGGGATTATCGAACTCGAGAATGATGTAAAAGATCATTCCGAGGATCATCAGGGCGATCGTCGTGACGAGTGTCAGCTTGACGTGTACGGACCAGCGGCGCGGCTTGCGCCAGCCGCGCGCGAACGCATAGATCACTGGAAACCCCAGGCTGCCCAGAAAAACACCGATCATGAGCGCGCCCAGAAACCAGTAGTCATCGGCGAACGGGCTGAGGCCACCGGGGTTCGGGTTGAAACCGGTGTTGGTGAAGGCCATGGCAGCGTAGTAGAAGCTATGCCAGACCGCTTCGCCCAGGGGCGCACCGGCTTGCAGCATGCGGGGAAAGAGCAGCGCTGCCACGCTGACCTCGATGACGAACGCGCTGATTGCCACGGTGAGCAGCAGGCTGCCGACCTCGCCGAGACGCACGGTCTGGCCCTCGTTGACCGGCCCGGCGTGAATTCGGGAGGGGTTGGAATCGCTCGCCGCCATCAGTTTTGCGCGCAGCCCGAGTCTGCGTGAGATGACCAGCCCCATCAGTGACGCGAGCGTCAATACGCCGATGCCGCCGATATTGACACCGATGAACACCAGAATATTGCCGAACGCTGACCAGTGGGTGGCCATGTCGACCGTGGTCAATCCGGTCACGCAGATGACCGATACTGCCGTGAAGACGGCGTCGTGCAGTGGGGTGATCGTGCGATCCGCTGCGGCGATCGGTAGCGAGAACAACACGGTGAACACCATGATGAGCGCGGAAAACACCAGAATGGCGAACCGCGATGGTGACTTGTGAGCGAGCGAGTCCACTTCGTCGCGCATCCGCCTCACAATGGTGAGCGGTCTCGGAAAGAACGGTTCAGTTCCGGTTCTCAACGACACCTGGAACCCCCGATAAGCCTGCGACTATTACCAGTTTGAAACTGTACTACCCGGCGTTGGTCATTACCCAGTAGTAATGACTACCCTGAGGTTATGGCAGACATCTTCACCGTGGTGGCGGACTCGGCGCGACGGGATATCTTGCGCATCCTCTTGGAGCGCGCAGTTCCGTCCGGTGAAATTCGCGGTCCGTCCCGGGACGTGCGTGGCGAGCTGAGCGTGTCCGACATCGTCGGGCACCTTGGGCTGAGTCAGCCCACCGTCTCCAAGCACCTCAAGGTGTTGCGCGAGGCCGGTTTGGTCACCGTTCGCGAAGAGGGGCAGCACCGCTTCTACCGGCTGGAGTACTCGCCGCTCGAAGAGATTGAGGATTGGTTGATTCCCTTCCTGAGTGTCGACTTCGACCAGGCCGTCAAGGACGTGGATCTGGAGGCCGATGCCGGCCTGAAAGATGAGCAGCGTGCATTCGCCTCGGCTATTGGCAAGGCCTTCGCCGATGCCTCGCAAATGTCGCACGTCGTCAAAGATGCCACGGCGAAAAAGTGGCGCAGAAACGGCTGAACGAGGCCCGATCCGGCAGCTGAGTAGTTGGAGCCGGTTTTGTCCGGTAGAATGGTGTTTTCGTGTCAGTCGCGGGCCCCGCGACTAAACCAATACTTGTGAGGTCCGTGTGGGTTCTGTAATAAAGAAGCGACGCAAGCGTATGGCGAAGAAGAAGCACCGCAAGCTGCTTCGCAAGACTCGCCACCAGCGTCGCAATAAGAAGTAGATCGACTGCGTAGTTATTTAGCTGCTCGTTGAGCAAAGCGCTAGCCCTTCGGGACTGGCGCTTTTTGCTGTCTACCGCTCGGGTGTCGTGCCCGTGCGGCCCGGCACGAAGTCGCCGTAGGCTGGAACCATGCCCACCGCACACCTGATCCTGATCGGCAAGCCTGGTTGTCACCTCTGCGACGACGCACGTGACCTCGTCGGCAGTGTCGTGGCCAAGCTCGCCGACGACGTGTCGGCCCCAGAGATCACGTTCGAGGAACGTTCCATTCTCGATGACGCCGAGCTGCACGAGCGCTACCTGGAGGACATCCCGGTGCTCCTCATCAACGGCAAAGTGCACAACTATTGGCGCATCGATCCCGTACGCCTGCGTACCGCCCTATTGGAGGTCTCATGACCATTCGTCACATCGTCTGCTGGAAGCTCAACGCGCTAACCCCGCGTAAGAAGGCCGAGGATGCCGCTGGCATCGTGGCCGGCCTCGAGGCTCTAGTAGGCGTCGTTCCCGAGATTCGTGCTCTGACGGTCGGGCCGGATGTTGCCGGCAACGAAAACTGGGACGTCGCCCTCATCGCCGACTTCGACGATCTCGAGGCCCTCGACCGCTATCAGAGGCACCCGGAGCACAAGAAGGCCGGCGCATTCATCCGCACCGTCGTCGCCGATCGCCTGGCCGTCGACCTCGAGGTCTAACCCGGCGCTAGCGGCCTTTCCCGGTCGCCCGCATTCGCGGGCGTAGCTCATGCCGGTCCGTTTGCGACTCGCCGGGCCAAACGGGTGCTGCCGCCGACCTGTCGCAGATTGTGCCGGCTTTACGCACCCCGCGGCCCGAACGAGAAGCCGAAGCTACGGCTCCAGGCGGGTCGGGCCGCGGAACAGGTAGGTGACCTCGCGAATCGATGCCTGGTGCAGCATGAGCATCAAGACCCGGGCCAGGCCCATGCCGAAACCGCCGTGCGAAGGAACTCCGTAGCGGAAGAAGTCGAGGTAGCCCTCGATTTCCTTCGGGTCGAGGCCCTTCTCGACGGCCTGAGCCTCAAGCACCTCGATGCGGTGCTCGCGCTGGGCGCCGGTGGAGATCTCGGTGCCGTTGAAGATGAGGTCATAGCTCTTGGTGATCGACGCGTCGCCGTCGTGACGCATGTGATAAAACGGGCGGATGCTCGAGGCATAGTCGGTGAGGAACACGAATTCGTGCCCATATTTCTCGGCCACGTAGGCGGCGATCTGGCGTTCGCCCTCCGGGTCCATGTCGTCGTCGTCGCGGGGAACCTCGTAGCCGCGGCTCTTGACGATCTCCTTGGCCTCAGCCAGGGGAATGCGCGGGAACGGCGTGCTCGGAACGGTCACTTCAACGTCGAACAGGGCCTTGACCTCGTCTCCGTGCTTTATCTGTACGGCGGTGAACCCGGCGACCATGAGGTCTTCGTGCAGCGTCATGACGTCGTCGTGGCTGTCTATCCAGCTGATCTCACTGTCGACGCTCGTGAACTCGGTGGCGTGCCGGCTCGTGAACGAGGGGTCGGCTCGGAACGCCGGGCCCACCTCGAAGATTTTGCCGAAGCCAGCCGACTGGGCCATCTGCTTGAAAAACTGCGGGCTCTGCGCAAGGTAGGCCTTGGTGTCGAAATAGCCCACCTCGAACAATTCGGCGCGCGACTCACTCGCACTCGCCATGAGCTTGGGGGTGTGCAGTTCGATGAAGTCGTGCTCGATCCAGTACGTGCGCAGCGCGTGCTCGAACGTGGTCTGGATACGGAAGATGAGGTTCTGCCTGGGGTTGCGCAGGTCGAGAAAGCGCCAGTCCATGCGCTTGTCGAGGCTTGAGTCGGCCGCGATCGGCGTCTCCGGAATGGCGGCCGACACCACTGTCAGGGTGCTGAGCTTGATCTCGATGCCGCCGAGCTTGACCCGTTCGTCGTGCTTGAGCTGGCCCGTCACGGTGACGAAGGTGCCCTGGGCGAGGCCCGAGATGCTGGTAGCTGGCTCGTCGGCGACGACGACGCCATCGGCATCCGTCGTGCGAGGGTTGACCAGCTGCACGGCGCCGGATTCGTCGCGCAGAACGACGAATTGCACCTTTTTCTGGTCTCGAACGGTATCGACCCAGCCGGACACCGATACGGGGCCGTCGTCGAGAGCGGACAGGTTCTTGATCAATACGCGCGAAGTCACACTTCGAGTTTAGCCGGAGCCGCCCGAGCGGCCCGCTCACGGCGGTTTCTAGGCTGACCCCTCCGTAGAATAGTTGAGTGGTAGCCAGTCAAGTGCATCTCGTGCGTCACGGTGAGGTTTTCAACCCCGAACGCGTGCTCTACGGACGGTTGCCGCAGTACCGGCTCTCCGAGCGAGGCGTGCTTATGGCTGCTGCTGCCGCGGAGGAATTAGTGGAACGTGGCCGTGCGGTCGTGCGCGTCGTCGCCTCGCCCCTGCAACGCGCGCAGGAATCGGCCGCGCCGATCGCAGCGGCCTTCGCGCTCGCGATCGACACCGACGAACGCATCATCGAACCGACGAATGCCTTCGAGGGCAAGCGGATGCGTGGCCCCGACGGCGCGTTGCGCGACCCGCGCAACTGGCCGGCCCTGATCAACCCGTTGAAACCGAGTTGGGGAGAACCCTTCCGTTCAATCTCTGCCCGCATGCTCGCGGCGATCGACGACGCCTGGAACTCGGTCGATGAGGGTGACGTCGTGCTGGTCAGTCACCAGCTGCCGATCTGGATGGTACATCAAGCACTGGCTCATGAACGCCTCGCCCACGACCCGCGCAAACGCCGGTGCGACCTGTCGAGCATCACGACCCTGTGCTGGCACGGCGACCATTTCGCTGAAACCGCCTACGTCAGCCCGGCGCTGGCACTTCTTGACCCAAGCAACGATGTGGGTGCTGTATGAATCGCCACCGTGTGAACCAACGCCGCCGCATCGGCCCCCTGCTGGCCGGGCTGGCCGCCGGTGCCCTGTTGCTCTCGGGTTGCTCCGCTGACCCGCTCGCGGACCAGTACCGGGAAGGCTCGAACAAGGGTTTCATCGCCGGCGACGGAAGCGTCACCGAGATTGCCGTCGCCGATCGCGGTGACGCCATTGACTTCTCCGGCGTGACAGAGACGGGCGAGGCAGTCACCAGCGCCGACACGCTCGGTGAAGTTCTCGTGGTCAACTTTTGGTACGCGAGCTGTGCACCGTGCCGCGCCGAGGCATCCGACCTACAGGGCCTCAACGCGAAGTTTGAAAACAAGGGCGCGAGTTTTCTCGGTGTCAATGTGCGAGACCAGGCCCCGAACGCCATCGCATTCAACGAGACCTACAGTGTGACCTACCCCTCGGTGCTGGATGTTGATACCGGAGCCATGCAACTCGCGTTCAGCGGCAGCATTCCGCCGAACGCCGTGCCGACCACCCTGGTGCTCGACGCCGAAGGGCGGATCGCGGCGCGCATTCTGGGCCAGGTCACCTCGCCGTCCATTCTGGAGACTCTGATTCGGGACACGATCGCGGAGACTGGCACGACCGAGTGAACAATCCTTTCGGAGAGATCGTCTTCAGCGGCCAGCTACTCTTCGCTATTCCCATCGCACTCCTCGCCGGCCTCGTGTCGTTCGCCTCACCGTGCATCCTGCCGCTCGTTCCCGGTTACCTCGCCTACATCGGCGGCTTCGCGGACGGACGCACCGGCGCCTCCCAGCGTGATCGTCGCGGCCGCACCCGGCTCCTGGCCGGGGTCGGCCTGTTCGTGCTCGGCTTCACCGTGGTGTTCGTGCTCACCGGCGTGGTCTTCGGTGCCGCCGGATTCTGGCTCAACTCCTACCGCGACCTGATCACGCGCCTCGCCGGCGTGGTCGTCATCCTGCTGGGCCTGGTCTTCGTCGGCCAGTTCGGTGCCATGCAACGCACCGTGAAGACCAACTGGCGCCCCAAAATGGGTCTCGCCGGCGCCCCCATACTCGGTGCGGTCTTCGCGGTGGGCTGGACGCCGTGCACCGGGCCCACGCTCACAGCCATCAACTCGCTCAGTCTCGGCACCGGGTCGCCCTGGCAGGGCGGACTGCTCGCCCTCTTCTACTCCCTCGGCCTCGGAATTCCTTTCCTCCTGATCGCCCTCGGCCTCAACTGGGCCACCGGATCGGTCGCATTCCTCAAACGGCATATTCGTGCCATCAACCTGTTCGGCGGTGTTCTGCTCGTCGTCATCGGAGTACTCATGGTGAGTGGCATCTGGAACACCTGGCTCCTCGATTTGCAAGGGGTGATTGGCAACTTTGTCCCGGCCATCTGACCATTACGATTCCCGCCGCGAGGCGCCGCAGGCCGGTGTCGTGCAGCCCAAGCTCGGCCTGACCGGCTGGCTGCGCTGGTTCTGGCGTCAACTCACGAGCATGCGAACGGCCCTCTTTCTGCTGCTCATGCTCGCCATCGCGTCCATTCCAGGTTCGCTCGTGCCGCAACGCACGAGTGACCCGAACGGGGTCACCCAGTACTTCACCGACAACCCCGACCTGGCGCCGATTCTTGACAAACTGCAGGCTTTCGACGTCTACACCTCGGCCTGGTTCTCGTCGATCTACCTGCTCCTGTTCATCTCGCTCATCGGCTGCGTCATTCCGCGCACCAAACATCACTTCCAGGCCCTGCGCGCCAAGCCGCCGACCACGCCGGCTCGCCTCGGACGCCTGTTTGGTTTCACCACGCAAGACGCGCCGGCGCACACGGATGCCCGCGACGCCATCACGCACGCCCGCACCGTCCTGAAATCCAGCGGCTACCGCGTTGCGCGCTTTGATTCCGACACCGAGTCATCCGTTTCAGCCGAGCGTGGCTACCTGCGGGAGACCGGAAACCTTGTCTTTCACGCTGCGCTGGTAGGCATTCTGATCACCGTTGGATTCGGTGGCGGCTATGGTTTCAGCGGCCAGCGAGTGCTCGTCGAAGGGCAGACCTTCGTGAACACGCTGCTCGCCTACGACTCTTTCAACCCGGGACGATTCTTCGACGACACCACTCTCGACCCGTACACCCTGAGCCTGGATGACTTCTCGGTCTCCTACGAACAACGGAACCTGCAGGCCTACGGCCAGCCGATCGACTTTACCGCCGACGTGACCGTCACGCCCAAGGCCGAGGCGGCTGAGCCCGGCGCTGTCAAGGTCAACGGACCGCTACGCACCAACGGGACGAGCATCTACCTGCTCGGCAACGGGTACGCACCGACCATCCAGGTGACGGCCCCCGACGGTACCGTCGTCTTTTCAGACTCGGTGCCATTCTTGCCGCAGGACGCCAACCTCACCTCGCTCGGCATCGTGAAAGTACCCGACGGACTGGCGGAGCAGATCGGCATGATCGGCTTCTTCTATCCCACTCAGGACACAGCGGCCTCCGGCGCGAACTTCTCCAGCTACCCCGACCTCGAATATCCGCTGCTCACGCTGAACGTCTATACCGGCGACCTCGGTCTCAATGCCGGCGTGCCGACATCCGTTTATGCCCTCGACACCGACACCCTGACGCAGCAGACCGGCGGCAAGACCGATGTTGCCTCGATCGAGCTCAAGCCGGGAGAATCGGCCGCGCTGCCCGGTGACCTCGGCACCGTCAGCTTCATCGACAACAATCCGGCGTCCTCGGCGGCCGGCGATTTCACCCAGTCGGTCCCGCGCTTTGCGAGCTTCGACATTCACCACGACCCCACACAGATCTGGCTGATCTCCTTCTCCATGCTCGTATTGTTCGGCCTGTTCACCGGGCTGCTCGTGCCGCGTCGCCGTGTTTGGGTGAAGGCAACGACCCGAGCCGACGGAACCGTACACCTCGAATACGCGGGCCTCGCCCGTGGCGATGACCCGGCCCTCGAGGCCGCCGTCAGCGCGGTGGCCACGCGTCATCTCAAGCTGTTGAAGACCCACCAAACCGTCGTCGCCACCCCCGAATCGACTTAGGATTGCACTGTGAATCTGATTGACTCCGCGCTGCTCAACTCGTACTCGCTCTATGCGCTGTATTCGGCAATGGCCATCTACGCCCTCGCTTTCATCGCTTTCGCAGTCGACCTCGCGCGTCGTTCGAGCGCCGTGGGTGCGATTGAAGCCGCCGACCTGGGCGAAACAGATGCTGCCTCCTCGGCCGGGTTTGCCGCGTCCGCCGGCAGCACCGTCACCCTGAAGCGACCCGTGCTGTCGCGCATCAGCGCCCGCATGGACGACGACGCGGCGCTGCCGTACGGCCGCTCGTCGAGCCTGCGCGTGGGAGTTGCGCTCACCGTACTGGGCTGGGCGTTGCACCTCGCGGCTACCATCATGCGCGGCTTCGCGGCCGACCGGGTGCCGTGGGCGAACATGTACGAGTTCGCGCTGACGGGCACGCTGCTCATCATGACGGTGTTCCTGATCGTGCTGATCCGCGCCGACCTGCGTTTTCTCGGCACCTTCGTCACCGGTCTCGTGCTGGTACTGCTCGGCGTGGCAGCCCTGCAGTTCTATGTGGAAGTTGCTCCACTGCCGCCGGCACTGCAGTCGGCCTGGCTGGTCATCCACGTCTTCGTGGCGTCGTTGGCCACCGGCATGTTCGCGCTGGGGTTCGCTCTGTCGACCGTGCAACTGCTGCAGTTCCGTCGCGAAAACAGAACGCTCGAGGCCGCCGCGGCGCGCTCGGCTGTGGCATCCGGTCGGCGCCTGCGTTTTCTGGCCACCTTGCCGTCGTCGGCGACACTGGAAAACCTCGCCTACCGCATCAACATCATCGGCTTCATTCTGTGGACCTTCACCCTCATGGCTGGTTCGATTTGGGCCGAACAGGCCTGGGGGCGGTACTGGGGCTGGGACACCAAAGAGGTGTGGACCTTCATCATCTGGGTCATCTACGCCGGTTATATCCACGCTCGCGCAACCCGCGGCTGGCGCGGATCGCGTTCGGCCTGGCTGGCGATCATCGGTTTTTCCGCGGTCATGTTCAACTTCGGCATCGTCAATGTGTTCTTCAAGGGCCTGCACGCTTACTCGGGCCTGTAGCCCTTCGGTTGCCGCTACTCAGCAGCGAGCAGTGCGTGCGAGCGCGCGAGGCGCGCGAGCCACCAGTCGCGACGCTCAGGACTGGCCGCGTGCTGAGTGAGGAGAGCAGCGTCTGGCACGACGCGGCGTACCGGGATGGCCCCCGCGACCGGGAGCAGCGGATTGTCCGTGACATCCTCGGCGAGCAGTGAGGCGGTGCCGAGACCACAGTCGAAGTACAGCCCAGGAACGGATGCCGCGAGGTGCGCGCCCATCGAGAGTCCGATCGACGTGTCGAGGGCGCTGGAGACCACGACAGGCAGCCCGGTCTGACCGATGATCGACAGTGCGGCGCGGATGCCCCCAAGCGGCTGGGCCTTGATGACGAGAATGTCGGCGGCGCCGGCCCGCGCCACGGCGAGCGGGTCGCCGCTCTTGCGCACGCTCTCGTCGGCGGCGATCGGTACGCTCAGGTAGGTTGTGCGCTGGCGAATCTCGGCCAGTTCAGGCACGCTCATGCACGGCTGTTCGACGTATTCCAGGTCGAAAGCGCTCAGTGCGTGAATGGCGTGTTCGGCTTCGTCCACGTTCCACAGGCCGTTCGCATCGATGCGGATGCGACCCTCCGGACCGAGCACGCGACGTACCTCGGCCACCCGGGCGACGTCGTCGGCCAGGGCTTGATCCGGGCTGGCGACCTTGACTTTTGCCGTGCGACAACCGGGAAAACGTGCGAGCACTTCAGCGACCTTGCCCGCTGGCACGGCCGGCACGGTGGCGTTGACTGGAATGCTCGTACGCAGGGCGTGCGGCGTGCTCTGCCAACCGAAGTCGATCGCGGCGCGCAACCAGTTGGCGGCCTCGGCATCATCGTATTCCACGAACGGGGAGAACTCAGTCCAGCCCTCCGGGCCTTCCAGCAGCAGTGCTTCCCGATTGTCCAGCCCGCGAAACCGGTCGAACAATTTCAGGGAGACGACGTGCGCGGAACCGAGTAACTCATCCAGTGAGGGCAACATGGACCCAGTGTGTCAGTCTCCGGCTGGGTAGACGGCCAGAGCCTCCTCATCCCGCCCGTACAGCTCGGCGCCATCGATCTCGATCTCGATCTGGATCGATTCGATGGAACGGTCGCTGGGCGAACATGATTTCTTGTCGCACACGGTGTCGATGCGGTCTAAAGCTCGTCCTTCACAACGCCCGGCTGCACTGCCGGAGAGCTGGATTCCGGAACGATTTGCAGCCCGCCGGAGGAATTTGCCGTCGCCATGAGCGCTTCGATCCACTCGCGGTTGAGCGTGGGCGCACGGCTGCCAAAATACTTGTAGGCGACGGGGATTCCTGGGTGAAGCCAAATCGTGATGCGTCCGTCGCCAACCTGCGGCTCGTCGCGCCACGTGAAGTAGAACGATTCCCCACGCCGCAGCTTGGCACCGATCACGACCTGTATATGGGCGAGCACGCGATCGTCAAAGTCTGCGGTAAGGGTCGAGTCGTAGGTTAGTTTTCCCATGTCGCGCTCCTGCTGGCGTGCAATCGATCCGGTCGGCGCTTAGTCCCGCAGATAATGCTCCAACCGTGGCACGTGCAGCAGGGCGAGGGCACGCTTCTCAATCTGACGCACCCGTTCCCGGGTGACGCCCTCAGTGTGGGCGATCTGGTCGAGGGTGCGCGGTTCATTACCGTCGAGGCCGAACCTGGCTCGCAAAATAGAACGTTCCCGGGGCGGCAGCGTGTCGAGAAAGTAGCGGATGTCTGCCGCCCGCAGCGTCAGCGTGGCGTGTTCGTCGGGTTGGGGGAGGTCGTCATCAATGATCAGTTCAGCCATATCGCCGGCGCCGTCACCGACCGGAGTATGCAGGGAGATCGGTTCGTTGTCGTATTGCAAGAGACGCAGCACGTCGCGAACGGGAAGCTGGGCGGCTTCGCCGATTTCACGTGCCGTGGGGTCACGGTCGAGCACGCTGGTCAGGTCGCGTCGGATGCGCTTGATTTTGTTGAGCTTTTCGGCGGTGTGCACCGGGATGCGGATCATGCGGGATTTGTCGGCCATGCCGCGGTGGATTGCCTGGCGAATCCACCAAGTGGCGTAGGTGGAGAATTTGTAGCCGGTCATGAAGTCGTACTTTTCGACGGCACGAACGAGCCCCATGTTGCCGTCCTGCACGAGGTCCATGATGGGCACTCCGCGGCCGGAATAGTGCTTGGCAATGCTCACGACCAAACGCAGGTTGGCCTCGATGAACTGATTTTTGGCGCGGCACCCGTCGTGCACAAGCCAGGACAGTTCGCGCTCTTCGGCCGAGTCACGAGTACTGGCACCGTCGCCCTGCAGCAGCCTGGCCTCAGCGAAGAGTCCGACCTCGATGCGGCGCGCCAGATCAACTTCCTGCTCGGCGTTGAGTAAGGCCCCCTTGCCGATGCGGCGTAGGTAGTCGCCGAAAGCATCCGTCGACGCGGCGGCGTAGTTTCCCGGCGAGGCTGATCGGCGAGGCGACGCGGGGGTCGTTCGTGGTTCCTGAGCGGTGGTAGTCATCGTTACGAGCCCCCGCATGTGGTTTTCGTACCTTGCGTGATGTTCATGGCGACCTCCCCGTACTTTCCAAGTCATTAGTACACCCCCGAACGGGGTGGACGACAAGGGGTTGACTTCTTGCTTATTCCACATTACCTGAGGTTTTTTCGTCTTCTCAATCCCCAATCTTACGAGTTGGAAAATTCGAAAAGTCAATGCTGGCGCCGCGTAGGCTGGCACTATGAGTGAACGGGTGCATGATTTCTCCTCCGGGCGCCCAAGCGACGCAGCAGCGCCGTGGTGAAGCCGCTGCGGGCTCTCGTGCCGGAGGATCTGCCCGCCTTTCTCGCGGCGCTGAGGGATGCACTCGCGGGCAACGGACCGGCACTGATGCCGATGCCGACAGGTGGTGGAATGGTTCTCGAAGACGTGCCGATACGGGTCGCGGTTGTGATCGAAACCTCCGGGTCGACCGGCACGCCGAAACGGGTCATGCTCGCCACCAACGCACTGCTGGCCAGCGCCGCAGCCTCGGCTGTTGCCCTCGGCGGGACCGGACAATGGCTGCTCGCTCTACCCGTGCACTATATCGCCGGGGTGCAGGTGCTCGTGCGCTCGATCGCCGCCGAAACCAATCCGCTCGTGCTTCCGCCGGGCCACTTCGATCCGGAGGACTTTCTTCGGCTAGCCGAGACCATGACCGAGCCGCTGCGCTTCACCGCGCTGGTGCCGGTGCAGCTGGCCCGCCTGCTTGACGCAGCGGATGACCTGGCACTGCTGGCTGTGCTGCGTCGCTTCACCGCTATTCTGGTCGGCGGGCAGGCGATCAGGCCCGATCTCATTGCGCGGGCAGCTGAGTTGAACGTGCCAGTCGTGCGCACTTACGGGTCGTCGGAGACCGCTGGCGGCTGTATCTACGATGGTATTCCGATCGGTGACACCCTCGTGCGGGTTGTCGACGGGCAGCTCGAACTATCGGGCTCCGTGCTCGCTGAAGGCTATCTCGGCGATGAAACGCGCACCGATGAGCGCTTTCTGGTGGAGCACGGTGTGCGCTGGTACCGCACCGGCGACCTCGGCGAAATCGACCCGATAACCGCTCGGGTCACGGTTCTGGGTCGCGCCGACAACGTGATCATTTCGGGCGGCGAGAAGGTGTCACTCGATGCCGTCGAAGGCATCGTGCGGTCCTGCGCCGGTTTCGAGCAGGCTGTCGTGATCGGGGCCGACGACGACGAGTGGGGGCAGGTTCCGGTCGTAGTGACCGGGGGCGACCCCTTGAACTTTTCCGACGTGGCGGCATCCGTTGTGGCGGCGCTCGGGCGTGCAGCCCGGCCTGCACGCGTCGTGCTGGTGGCGGCGATCCCGTTACTGACTTCGGGCAAGCCCGACAGGCGCACGCTGGCCAGTACTGCGCTGCCCAGTAACATGGGGGCGTGGCACAAGGAGCTCGGCCGGTCAGGCCCAAACAACAACGATTGAACCCCGCGGCGAAGCTGGCTGGTCTTGATCCCGCCAGAAAGACCAGCGGCAAATCGGGCCATCCGGCCATCAAAAACGGACCACCCCGCAAGGGACCGGCCGCGGTCAAACCGGCCACCGCCGCCGACTGGGTATCGGGCGCACGCCTGCGCACTCTGCCGCTCGCCGTTGCTCCGGTGCTGCTCGGTACCGGCGCCGCCATCGTGGCGAGCGGACCCGGCGTCTACCATCCGGTGCGCGCGCTGCTCGCACTCGCCGTGGCGCTGCTCCTGCAGATCGGCGTCAACTATGCCAATGACTATTCCGACGGCATTCGAGGCACCGACGCCTTTCGGGTCGGACCAGCCCGGCTCACCGGCGGCGGCGTCGCCAATCCGCGCACCGTGCTGCGCGTGGCCCTGATCTTCTTTGGCCTCGCTGCCGTGGCTGGCGTCACGCTCGTCATCCTGACCCAGTACTGGTGGCTATTGCTCGTTGGCGTCGTGGCCCTCGCCGCTGCGTGGTTCTATACCGGCGGCAAGAAGCCCTACGGCTACCAGGGTCTTGGTGAAGTGTTCGTGTTCGTGTTCTTCGGTCTCGTAGCCACCGCGGGCACGACCTATGTGCAGGTGGGCGACTTCACCACCGAGAGCGTTCTCGGTGGTGTGGCGATGGGGCTGATCGCCTGTGCCGTGCTCATGGTCAACAACCTGCGCGACATCGTGCCAGACAAAGCCGCCGGCAAGCGCACCCTCGCGGTGCGAATCGGAAGCACGGCCTCCCGGGTCGTCTTCTCCATTTTCCTGCTGCTGCCGTTCGTGATCGCGGGTCTTTTCAGCCTGATCTATCCGCTCGGAATCTTCACGTTCTTCGTGCTGCTGCTGGCCCTGCCGGCCTGCCTCATCACGATCACCGCCACGTCCGCGAAGGAATTCATCCTCGCCCTCAAGCTGACGAGCCTCGCGGCGCTGGCCTACGGCCTGCTACTGGGACTTGCCTTCGCGTTCTGACTTGACACGTTCCTGGGCGCTCATCAGCGAGTCCTCGATCTCAGAATCCGGGTTGGCGGTCTGCTTGTCGGGGTGTCGCGCGTGGTAGAGGTCGCGGGCAACACTTGCGCGGGACTTGCCCAGCAGAAGGTAGGACAAGCACAGGCCGACCAGCGCGGCGATCACAGCGGACGCCCAGGGCCAGAGCCCCAGGGCCAGGAGGATTGCGAGCGGTACGACAAACATTAGGACGCGCAATATGGAGTAGTGCAGCCAAGGGGGCAGGAATTTCATAGATCAAGCTTAGAATGCCGCGGCTGAGTAGGCGCACATGTCTCTCACGGTCAAGCGGCTTACAATCTAGGTATGCCCAAGCTCTTGATCGGACTAGGACTGGCCCTCGTCATCCTCACCGTCTATACCCTTGTGGACTGTGCAATGTTCGACCGCAAACGCATTCGCGGATTGCCGCGCTGGGTCTGGATCTTCGTCATTGTTCTCGTGCCGCTGATCGGCCCATTGCTGTGGCTCCTCGTCGGCCACGGACGCTCTACTCCTGTGACCCGGTCCTTTCGTTCGGTGGCGCCCGATGACGACCTAGAGTTTCTGCGCGGACTGAACAGCGATGGTCCTGACGGCGCCGGTCTCAACGGCGGCAACGCGAAATCCGACACCGGCCAAAACCGTCCCTTCAACGAGAAAGACCAGCAGGAACGCATTCGCCGTATGGAGCAGGACCTCGCGGACCTCGACAAGAACGACCCAACTCCCGGGGAAACGACGAAGAAGAAAAAGAAGAACGAACCGGGTGAAGGCGAGCAGCCTGGCTGGCGGGATGCCTGAAAGCCTCAAGAGCAGCCCGGCGACCGATTTCAGCTTCGCGCTTCTGGACGAATTCGTTCGGCTGGGGGTTCGTGATCTGGTGCTCTGTCCCGGAGCGCGCTCGCAGGCGCTCGCCTTGGCCGCGGCGGCGCTGGAACAGGCCGGGAGCATCCGCTTACACGTGCGCACCGACGAGCGCAGCGCGGGCTTTCTCAGCGTGGGCCTTGCCCTCGAAACCGGCCTGCCAGCGCTCGTTGTGGTGACGTCGGGCACGGCGGTCGCCAACCTGCACCCGGCCGTGCTCGAGGCGCACCATGCCGGGGTGCCCATGATTTTACTGACGGCCGACCGCCCGGCCGAGCTGCGTGGCATCCGCTCGAACCAGACCACAGTACAGTCAGGCCTGTTTGGGGTCGCCACCCGGCTGTGCCTCGATGTTCCGGCGCCGGTCGGTGAGCCCGATGAGGAGGGCATTGCCGTGGCGCTGGCACGGCAGGCAATGGATGCTGCGACCGGCGGTTCGACCGCAGCTCCCGGCCCGGCACAACTCAACCTGGCCTTTCGCGAGCCGCTGTCGGCTGCGCGGCCTGCCCGCCCTACCCTGATGGCACGCTCTATCCGCGTAACCCCGTTTACATCAAGTGATGGGCCGGCCATGCTCCTCGCGCCGGGACTACGCACGGTCGTCGTGGCCGGCGATGGTGCCGGACCTGAGGCCGAAGAGCTGGCCCACGCCGGTGGCTGGCCGTTGCTGGCCGAAGTATCGAGCGGCGCTCGGTTCGGCCGGAATTTGATCGTGCACTACCGGGAACTACTCGCTGCCGCCGATCTCGGCGGCCTGGTGGAACGGGTGGTCGTATTCGGCCATCCCACCCTCAGTCGGGAGATTCCGGCTCTCATCGCCCGTGACGGTGTCGAGACCATCATTGCCGCAACGACCGGACTCGAATGGTACAACCCGGCCCATGCTGCACGCGCTTTCACCCGTTCGATCGGCGCGGACGCTGAGTGTGTGCTGGCGGCCCAGACGCCCGCGGCACGGGAATGGCTCGGCCGCTGGGTCATGTCCAGCAGGGCTCTTGCAGAGGCCGCGGCTGATGAAGGCCGGGCACCGATCGATAAGCGCGGCATAACCCGCGCTGAATTGGCAATTTTGCGAGCCCCGCTGACGAGGACGCTGCTCGTCGACGCGGTCTGGCGTGCATCGTGGCCGCACGACCGGCTCGTGCTCGGCGCGTCCCGGCTGATCCGGGAGGCCGATAAGCGCGTCCCCGGCAAGAAGATCACCGTGCTGTCCAACCGTGGACTGGCCGGTATCGACGGCACGATTTCCACCGCGCTCGGGGTGGCGCTGGCCAGCCAGGCCGAGCCCGAGCCGCGTTCGGTCGGCGTGACCCGGGTTCTGATGGGCGACCTCACCTTTCTTCACGATGTCGGTTCGCTGCTGCTCGCCCCGGGCGAACCAGAACCCCGGCTGC
The DNA here is from genome assembly GCF_004403345.1 of Cryobacterium lyxosi. Lineage (NCBI taxonomy): Bacteria > Bacillati > Actinomycetota > Actinomycetes > Micrococcales > Microbacteriaceae > Cryobacterium > Cryobacterium lyxosi. Next base: position 257,420 of record NZ_SOGT01000008.1, on the reverse strand, counting down.
AGGTCATCGTCGGCGTTGACGGTGGTGGCAGCATCTTCGACGGCCTGGAGGTCGCCGCGACGGCTTCGGCCGCCGCGATGGAGCGGGTGCTCTACACCCCGCGCAGCGTCGATCTGAAGGCGCTCGCCGCCGCCTACGGCTGGGACTATGAAATTGCTGCCACGAGAAGCGAGTTGGAGCGCGCCCTCACCGGCGCCCCTACCCGCCCCAGCATCCTCGAGGTTCCGCTAGTTCGTTAGCGGCTCGAATCAACCGAAGGCTTCGACGATGGGACGGAACTTCATTTTGGTCTCGGCGAGCTCCCGGTCGGGGTCGGAGTCCAGCACGATGCCGCAGCCGGCGTACGCGGTGATGCCGCCGGCGGGTACTACCTGCGCGCAGCGCAGCGCAATCGCCCACTCGCCGTCGCCGTCGGCGCCCACCCAGCCGACCGGTCCGGCGTAGCGGCCACGGTCGAACGGTTCAAGTTCGCGAATCAGGGCCAGAGCCTCGTCGGTCGGGGTTCCGGCGACTGCAGCAGTCGGGTGCAACGCTGCGATCAAATCGAGAGACGTCGACCCGTCGCTCAAGGTACCTTCCAGATCGGTCGCGAGGTGCCAGAGATTGGGAAGTTTCAGCGTGAACGGAATCTCGCTCGTGGCGAGCGCCGAGGTGTGCGGGCGAAGCGACTTGAGCACGCTCTGCACGGCAAATTCGTGCTCGTCACCGTCTTTCGAGGAGGTCGCCAGGGTGAGGGCCGCCTCGCGATCTTCCTCGGCATCCGCTCCCCGGGAGATCGTGCCGGCCAACACGCGGGCGTTGACCGAACCGTGGTCGGCGCGAATAAGAGTTTCGGGGCTCGACCCGATGAGGCCGTCGACGGCGTAGGTCCAGCAGTCCGGGTAACCCAGCGCGAGTTTGGTGATGGCGCGGCGCAGGTCGGACTCGGCCGGCACCCGCCCGACCAGGTCGCGAGCGAGCACGACCTTATTGACCCGTTGACTTTGAATCCGCGAGACGCCCGAGCTGACGGCTGTGCGAAAATCCTCGGGGGGCAGCGTGCCGGGCAGCAGGGCGATGCGGTACTCGTCGCCGAGTGGATGCAGCGTCAGCGGGTTTTCGGGAGCGCTCTGCCCGGTCTCCCAGATGCGCGTCACCCAGCAGTGGCCGTCTTGGCGGCCGACGATGATCTCGGGAACGATGAGCACGCTGGTCTCGGCAGATGTCTCATCGAAGGCAAAAGCACCGAAGGCGAGCAGCCCGCTCCCGGCGCGGGCAAGGGGGTCTGTCACGGTGGCCAAGGCGACGACCTGTTTCCAGGCGGCCGCGGCATCCGTCATGCGGGTCGGGCCGGAAAACTCGAGTCGCAGCGCGCAGCCGATGCCGGCCAGGCCCTGGTTGCGACGCATCCAGAGTAGGGGCGTACGGCGATCGAGTAGCAGGATCAGTTGGCGGATATCGGCCATCGGGGAGGTTTCGACCGTCAAGGCCCGCACATTCACTTCTGTAGCCTACGCCCGCACGCGTATGCCCCGGCAACCGTGCAGTTTCGGCGGGCCTATGCATCCTAGAATGATGGGGTGAATAGAGCAGACCTGAACAAACGGCCGGCGCAGGTGGCTGCCATGTTCGACGAGGTCGCCGCCCACTATGACCGCACGAACACGCTGCTGTCGGTCGGCAACGCGTCGCTCTGGCGCATGGCCACCACCAAGGCAGTCAACCCGCAACCGGGCGAACGCATCCTCGACATCGCGGCCGGTACGGGCACCTCGAGCGCGGCTCTCGCCCACAGCGGAGCCCACGTCGTCGCCGCCGACTTCTCGGCCGGGATGATCGAGGTCGGTCGGGCTCGCCACGCCCACAATGAACACATCGACTTCGTGCAGGCTGATGCGACCGCCCTTCCCTTCCAGGACAACGAGTTCGACGCCGTCACCATCTCGTTCGGACTACGCAACGTGGTCGAGCCGAAGAAAGCCCTGGCCGAGTTTTACCGCGTGACCAAGCCCGGCGGGCGCGTCGTCATCTGCGAGTTCTCGACTCCACCATTGACGCTGGTTCGCCAGAGCTACTTTGCCTATCTCAATCACGTCATGCCGCGCGTCGTGCGCCTCGCGTCCTCCAACGCCGAAGCCTACGACTACCTCGGCGAGTCCATCGCGGCGTGGCCGACCCAGCGGGTGCTCAGCGGATGGCTGCGCTCAGCCGGATACTCTGCCGTCGCCTACCGCAACCTCACCCTCGGCATCGTGGCCCTGCACCGCGGAACCAAGCCCTGACCAAATCGATAGGCTGTCTTACGTGAAATCCAGAGTCCCCGTGATTCGACGCACCGCGTCGGTGACCAGCCAGGCGGGCCTCGGCGAACGTATTTTCTCGACTTCCGCCGACCGCGGCTTGGCGGCGAATATCGATGCCGGCATCGAAAAGGTCGAAGCGGCGCTCATTGATGAGCTCGTCTACGCCAACGAAATCGCTACCGTCACCAGCCGTTACCTGCTCAATGCCGGTGGAAAACGCGTGCGTCCCATGCTCGCGCTGCTCACCGCGCACCTGGGCGGGGGCGTTGTGCCCGACGTTGTCACCGCAGCCACAGCCATCGAACTGACCCATCTGGCCTCGCTCTATCACGACGATGTCATGGACGACGCGGATAAGCGCCGCGGCGTGCCGAGCGCGCAAACTGTCTGGGGCAACTCCATTGCCATTCTCACGGGTGACCTGCTGTTCGCCCGTGCCAGCCAGCTGATGGCCCGGCTCGGTGAACGCGCCATCAAACTGCAGGCGACCACGTTCGAGCGCCTTGTGCTCGGTCAGTTTCAGGAGACCGTGGGCCCGCGCGCTGGGGAAGACCCGGTCGCGCACTATATTCAGGTACTCGCGGGAAAGACCGGTTCGCTCATCGCCGCGGCCGCCCAGGGCGGTGTGGTGTTCTCCAACGCCCCGGCCGAGTACGAGCAGCCGGTCGTGGACTTCGGTGAGAAGATCGGCGTTGCCTTTCAGCTCATCGACGATGTGCTCGATTTGTCACCGCAGCCGCAGGAGACGGGCAAAGTGCCGGGAACGGACTTGCGGGCCGGTGTGGTCACGCTTCCGGTGCTTCGATTGCGCGAACGTGCCGCGAGCGATGGGGCATCCGCTGATCTGCTGGAGCGGCTGGAACGTGACGTGATGACGGCCGGTGCGCAACAGGGCGCGGAAGCGGACGCGGCAATCACCGCGCTGCGCGAGCACGCCGTCACGGCCGAAACCCTGGCCGAGGCACACGGCTGGGCCCGTGACGCCGTTGCCGCCCTCGCTCCGCTGCCGAATGGTTCGGTCAAGAAAGCCCTCACCCGATTCGCCGAGTCCATCGTCGAGCGCTCCAGCTAGATCCATTCAAGAGCGGGCGTGGGCTTGGGCCCGGCCGGCCCGCGCAGTAAGGAATCTTCAGTGACCAAATTGAGACTGGCCATCGTCGGTGCAGGACCGGCGGGCATCTATGCCGCCGATATTCTGCTCAAAGCCGAGCGCAACTTCGAGGTCTCGATCGACCTGTTCGACCACCTGCCGGCGCCGTATGGCCTCGTGCGCTACGGCGTCGCCCCCGACCACCCCCGCATCAAGGGCATCATCACCGCTCTGCGGGGCGTGCTCGACAGTGGTGATATTCGCGTGTTCGGCAACGTGCGGTTCGGAGTGGACGTCACCCTCGACGACCTCAAGAAACACTACAACGCGGTCATCTTCGCGACCGGCGCCGTGCAGGATGCCGACCTCAATATTCCAGGCGCGTCCCTGATCGGTTCATACGGCGCCGCCGACTTCGTGAGCTGGTTCGATGGCCATCCCGACGTACCGCGCACCTGGCCGCTTCACGCACGCGAGATCGCCGTGATCGGCAACGGTAACGTGGCCCTCGACGTGTCGCGCATGCTCATCAAGCACGCCGACGACCTGCTTCCGACGGAGATCCCCGGAAACGTATACGACGGGTTGAAAGGGTCACCGGTGACCGACGTGCACGTATTCGGGCGGCGTGGGCCGACATCCGTTAAATTCACGCCGCTGGAACTGCGTGAGGTGGGCGAGCTGAATGATGTGGACATGATCGTCTACGACGAGGACTTTGAGTACGACGAGGCCGCCCAGTCCGCCGTCGCGAGCAACAAACAGGTCTTCGTGATCGATAAGACGCTGAACCAGTGGCGTGCCCGCGAGACCGGCGCCGCCAGCCGTCGTCTGCACATGCACTTCTTCGCCAAGCCGGTCGAGTTGGTCGACGACGGTACAGGCCGGGTCGGTGCGTTTCGATGGGAACGCACCGTAACGGATGGCGCTGGCGGCGTCGTCGGCACCGGCGAAATTCGCGAGATTCCGGTGCAGGCCGTCTACCGAGCCGTCGGCTACTTCGGGTCGGAATTGCCGGGCGTGCCGTTTGACAAGAAGCGCGGCATCATTCCCAACCGCGAGGGCCAGGTGCTGCGCCGTGACCCGTCGGCCGGTACCGGCGGGCTGTTCAACCAGCAGATGTACGGCGTCTACGCGACCGGCTGGATCAAGCGCGGGCCGGTCGGTCTGATCGGCCACACCAAGAGCGACGCGATGGAAACGATTCGTCACCTGATCAATGACCTCGGGAACTGGTGGCGCCCCGAGTCGCCGTCGGAGGAGAGCATCGTGGACTTGCTCGATGCGCGCGGCGTGAAATACACCGGTCTAGACGGTTGGCACAATCTCGACCAGCACGAACTCGGGCTTGGTGAGGCTGTGGGCCGCACTCGCATCAAGGTTGTGGACCGCGATGAAATGGTGGCGGTGTCGCGCGCCGAGTAGCACTCCGAGTGCGCGCCTCTGCGAACGGGGCCCGGGCCCCGTCCGCAGGCCCAGTTTATAAACTGGGCCCCGGTTCACAAGGTGGGCCTGGCGGACAGAGGACGAGGGAGTTCCCTTGCCGGAGAGGTTCGCTAGCGAAAGTTTGTGAACTGCAGGGCCACGTCGAGGTCTTTACCCTTGAGCAGCGCCATCACGGCCTGCAAATCATCGCGACTCTTCGAGCTGACCCGCAGTTCGTCACCCTGAATTTGGCTCTTGACGCCCTTGGGGCCCTCGTCGCGAATGATCTTGCCGATCTTCTTCGCGTTCTCCTGGTCGATGCCAGCCTTCATGCTCGTCTCAATGCGATATTCCTTGCCGGAGGCGAACGGCTCGCCAGCGTCGAGGCTGCGCAGTGAGATGCCGCGCTTGATCAGCTTGGCCTCGAACACTTCGAGGATCGCCTTGACGCGCTCCTCGGTGTTCGCCTTCATGAGTACCTTGTCACCGCTCATCGCGATCGAAGCTCCTACGTTCTTGAAGTCGTAGCGCTGCGCGACTTCTTTGTGCGCCTGGTTGAGGGCGTTGTCGACCTCCATCGGGTCGACCTTGCTGACGATGTCGAACGTTGAATCTGCCATTCCCCCATGGTATCCGACCCGCGAGAGTGCAAAAAGTGCGCGGTTAGACACCGCACGCGAACACTCCTTTGAGGTCTCGGACAGCGGCAATGGGTAAGCGGCGGATACCGCCGACATCGCGGCCTCACCGGCATCGGCGGCGACATGTCGACCAAGATGCGCACCCCGCCGGCCAACCGGGGAGTGCCGCCCACCGGGTGCCGGAAACGCCTCATCACGATTTCGACGCCCGTTGATTTCTCGGTGAGGCGTTTCGTCTTGTATTGTTAACCCCGCGTCTCCGGTCAAGTGATTACACCTGGTCGGGAGCGCCTGGCGAGTTACCCAAGCGGCCAAAGGGATCTGACTGTAAATCAGACGGCGTAGCCTTCGTGAGTTCGAACCTCGCACTCGCCACGAGTATCACCAGAACAGGCAGGCCCTCGGGCCTGCCTGTTCTGGTTAAGGCCTTGCCTGTAGCGTGTGGGGATGATGCATCCCGCCCCGACCGAGCTGCTCGACCTTGCACGCACCGTCGCCCTCACCGCAGGCGCGCTCGCCCATCGGCGTCGCACCGAGGGGGTCGAGATTGCAGCTTCGAAGTCGTCACCCGAAGACATCGTCACCGCGGCCGACCGCGAGGTCGAGTTGCTCATTCGCGGCCTGCTCGCAGACGCCCGACCGAACGACGGGTTTTACGGCGAAGAATCCGACGCATCCGCGCACACCAGCGGGCTCACTTGGGTGGTCGACCCCATCGACGGCACCGTCAACTACCTCTACGGCATTCCGTTCTACGCCGTCAGTATCGCCGTTGTGCAGGGTGATCCCGACCCGGCCAGCTGGAACACCCTCGCCGGCGCCGTCGTCAACCCTGCCCTTCGCGAGGTGTTCACCGCGTCGAAGGGCTCTGGCGCCTGGCTGGGCGACCAACGCCTGCATGTGAATCACGACGTTCCGCTCTCGCTCGCCCTGGCCGGCACCGGCTTCAGCTACGAGGCGGCCCGGCGGGTGTGGCAGGCGAAAGTCGTGGGTGGTCTCATCGGCCAGGTGCGGGACATCCGTCGTATCGGGTCGGCCGCACTCGACCTCTGCTCGGTCGCCTGCGGGCGTCTCGACGTCTATTTCGAACGCGGACTCAACCCCTGGGACCACGCCGCCGGTGCCCTGATCGCGCGGGAAGCCGGCGCTCGGGTCGGTGCTTTGCACGCGGATGCCGAGGGCCGCGACCTGCTCATCGCCGCAGATCCGGCCCTCTACGATCAGTTCTCACCGGTACTCGCCGCGCTCTTCGAATGCTTCCCGCCTGACGACGGACCCCGCTGAAACTATGCCCACTACCCCCTTTTGGGTGTGATTGGTCGCTTTCCTCTGGTATTCTCAGGGTTGCGCGTTACCCTTAATTGATTCGTTATATTGATTTTCCGTCATTTGGCGTTATTCAGACTGAGCACAAGATCCCGTCCGCTACGCCGAAAGCTGCACTTTGTCACGTCACACTCCACCCATGGACACCACCGTGTCCGGTGACAGTGACGGCACCGCATTTCCCCCGGCAGAACCGGCAGCGCTTACCCGTCGGGAACGTCGCGAACGCGAGCGGGTAGCGTTCTCACAACTCGAATCCCCGGTCACCGCACCATTCACGGAAACTGCCGATGACCTCGTGCGGCTCAGCCCTGCGGCCGATCTGATAGTCACGGCCGATCTGGCCGAGCCTGACCTTGAACCGGTTGTGGTCATCGAGACTGACCGCATTGTCGCGGCTCGACCGGTCGCCGACGCCGGACCCACCGACTACGAGACGTTGCTGGCTCCTGGCGTGACCCAATCGATCCCGACGGTTATTCCCGCCGCCGGTGAACGGCCACGTCGCCATCGCATCGAGCAGAAGTCGGGGGAGACGTTTGCCCCCGCACGCGATTTCGTTCCGGCCGGGGCGCTGCCCCGCCGCACCCCGCGTGCACGACCGCTCGGCAGCACCATGCGTAAGCGCGCGGCCAAAGGCGCTTCGGTTCTCGCGATGTCGTTCGTGGCTCTGATGGCCGTCGCCACCTCGATTCCGGCCGAAGCGTTACTGTCGTCACAAGACGTGCAGGCATCCGTTCTTGAATCGCAGCGTGGCCCGGCAACTGACGATATGCAGAGCATGGATCTGGCCGGCGGTGACACCGTTACCGTCGTGCGTGATGGCTACAAGTCGAGCACCATCGCCGAGGTTGCTGAAGCCAGCGGTATCCGCATGGAAGACACCTTCACTAACAATCCGAACGGAACCATTCAGTGGCCGTTCGCCGTTGGTGTTCATATCGGCGACCAGATCGGCTACCGCAATTGCGCCGGCTGTTCGGTGAACCACGGCGGCCAGGACTTCAACCCGGGCGTCGGCGCACCGATCCAGGCCATCGCCGACGGTGTGGTCAGCTACGCCGAAGACGGTGAAGCCAGCCTCGGCGTGCACATGATGATCGACCACATGATCAATGGCGAGCTCGTTACCAGCGTCTACGCGCACATGATCCACGGATCGATGCTTTTCGCGGAGGGTGACGTGGTCAAGGTTGGCCAAGTCATCGGCAAGACCGGCAGTACCGGGATGTCGACCGGCCCGCACCTGCACTTCGAGATTCGTCAGGGCGGAATCACCGGCACCAAGATCGACCCGCTCGCCTGGCTTTACGCCAACACCAACTAGCGCACCTCGGGTCAGTGCCGCCCGTTGGCGCGCGCACAACTCCTGCAATTTCTTGCGTCCGAACAGGGAAGGCGCGGAAAGTCGCGGGAGTTTTTCGGAACGCCCGCAAATTGCAGGAGTTATGGGCGGTAGGCGGGCAGCTCACGGCGCCGCCGCAGCCGGTTTAGCTCGGCTCGCTACGCCCGCGCAGGAAGGACTCGAGCAGGCCCTTCGGCAGCGGAAACGGTGGCACGCTGTCGAAGCTGAACAGATCGGCGTCATCGGTAACGGGTTCCAGTGCCACGACCTGGTCGTGCAGCAGTTCCATCTTCACATCAAGCCGGTTGGCGGCATCCGCTGCCTGCCGCAAGTCTTCTACCAGGGTGTCTGGCACGGCGCCGTTGTACTTGTAGTAAATCTTGTGTTCCAGGCTCGCCCAAAAGTCCATCGCGATCGTGCGGATCTGAATTTCGACGGTGACTGGCTGCACACGGTCGGACATGAATACCGGAATCGCGACGATGAGGTGCAGGCTCTGGTACCCGTTAGCCTTCGGTTCCCGGATATAGTCCTTGACTTGCAGCACCGTCACGTCGCGCTGCCCGGCGAGCATGTCGCGAACGCGGTAGGTGTCGGAGATGAAGCTGCAGGTGATGCGAATTCCGGCGATGTCCTGGATATTGTCGCGGATTCCGGTCAGCTCGAGCGGGTGCCCCTTGCGGATGGCCTTCTTGAGAATACCCTCCGGCGACTTGAGCCGAGAACTGACGTGCTCGATCGGGCTATAGTCGTGAATCGCACTGAATTCCTCCTTCAAAATATTGATCTTGGTCAGTATCTCGTCGGTCGCGAACTTGTACGACATCATGAACCGGGTCAGTTCAAGCTTCAACTCCCGCATGGCGGCGATGCTCGCAGAGGTACTAGGCGAGACGCTGCTGGAGTCGGGGGAGACGACGCTGCCTGCGCCGGCCGCGCTGCCGACGGGTGCATCGTCGAACGTGGTCATGGTTGAACGGTGCGCAACCAGGCCGTCGTATCGCCCGGCAGGGTGCGACTGACGAGCTCTTCGCTCGCCAGCAGAACCTCGCCAGCGGGCAACTGAATGGATGCCGACCCCGTATTCGCCACGACAATCACGTCGCCATTACGGTACGCCGCGACCTCGGGGCCGAAGCCGTCGATCCACTCGACCGTGCCGGAGGCGAGGGAGTGCTCCCGGCGCAGTCGCAACGCGAGCTTGTACAGCTCGAGGGTGGATCCGGCCACGCCGTTTTGCTGGTCGCGAGCGAGCCCGGCCCATTCGGCCGGCTGTGGCAGCCAACTCTTCTCTCCGGTGCTGAAGCCGAACGACTCGCCGGCGGCTTCCCACGGAATCGGCACGCGGCATCCGTCTCGCCCATAGCGTTCGCCGTTGGTGCGAAACCAGGTGGGGTCTTCGCGCGCATGGTCGGGCAGATCGACGGCCTCGGGCAAGCCGAGTTCCTCGCCCTGATACAGGTAGCTCGAGCCGGGCAGCGACAGCATCAAAGCCGATGCTGCCCGCGCGCGCCGCAGCCCCAGAACAGTGTCGGGCAGTCCAACCGTCTTGGGGCCGATGCCGTGACCCTGCAGGTTATCGCCGGTGAGGGCGAGCCGGGAGGCGTGGCGCACGACGTCGTGGTTGGAGAGCACCCAGGTGCTCGGCGCCCCGACGTTGCCGAAAGCTTCAAGCGACTCGTCGATGACGCTCTTCAGCTGCGGCGCGTTCCACGGGGTCTCCAGGTAGGCGAAGTTGAAGGCCTGGTGCATCTCGTCTGGGCGTACCCACTTGGCCATCTGGCTGAGCGGATCAACCCAGGCTTCGGCCGCGAGAACGCGGTCGCCGGGGTAAGCGGCGAGCACCTGGTGCCAGTCGCGATAAATCTCGTGCACGCCGTCCTGCGCCCAATAGGGGGCCGTCAGCGGCGTCTCGGCGCTGATCCCCGGTTCGAGAGCGGATGCCGGTGCCCCGCCCATGCTGCCGCCCTCGGCGGGAGGCGTGTAATCGGGGAGGCCGGGAGCCTTGATCATGCCGTGCGCAACATCCACTCGAAAGCCGTCGACGCCGCGGTCGAGCCAGAAGCGCAGCACCGCACGGAACTGCTCGCGCACCCACTCGCTGTCCCAGTCGAAGTCGGGCTGACTGCTGTCGAACAGGTGCAGGTACCACTGGCCGGGGGTGCCGTCCGGATCGGTCGTGCGGGTCCAGGCGAGGCCGCCGAAGACGGACTCCCAATTGTTCGGCGGTAGCTCGCCGTTTTTGCCCTTGCCGTCGCGGAAGGTGTAGCGGGCGCGCTCCTCGCTGCCAGGGCCGGCGGCGAGGGCAGCTTGGAACCAGCCGTGGTCACTCGAGGAGTGATTGGGCACGATGTCGACGATGACTCGGATTCCGAGGTCGTGGGCGGTGCGCTGCAGCACTTCGAAGTCGTCGAGGGTGCCGAACAATGGGTCGACGTTGCAGTAGTCGGAGACGTCGTAACCTGCGTCGCGTTGCGGCGAGGTATAGAAAGGTGACAGCCAAATGGCATCAATGCCGAGGTCTTTGAGCTGCGGCAGTCGCGCGCTGATGCCGGCGAGGTCTCCCATGCCATCACCGTTCGCGTCGGCGAACGAGCGGGGGTAGATCTGATAGATGACGGCGGTGCGCCACCATTCGGTGCCAGGAGTCAGTTCGGTGCCAGTCATCCTAAAATGCTACGGCATTGGCGCTGTATGCCTGTAGCGTGGGGAGTGGTCTAGAGCGCCCTGTCGGGGTGATAAAGTTTCTAGGTTGCCAAAAACGCGGCGTTGCAACTGTTTTTTGGTTGCTCTGCCCCCTTAGCTCATTGGTAGAGCACTTCCTTGGTAAGGAAGAGGTAGTGGGTCCGATTCCCACAGGGGGCTCAGGCTTGGAAGCGAACAGCCGACAAGTCGCGGCGGGGTAGCTCAGTTGGTTAGAGCACACGGCTCATAATCGTGGTGTCGCGGGTTCAATTCCCGCTCCCGCTACACAGTACATACTAAATTCGCCCCGGACTTCTGCGGAAGTCCGGGGTATTTTTTCGCCGATTTCGGGCCAACCCCGCATAAACCCCGCAGATTTAAACTGGCGAGCAGGGTATTCATCGTTTCAGCCGCGCGAATACCGCCCGTGTTCTTAGCCATGTAGACGTCCTGGGTCAGGGACGAGTTCGCGTGCCCGAGGTATTCGGCAATCTCCCGAGCGCTTAATCCTGACTGGTCCAAAGTCGTGACCACCGTCTTGCGGAAGCTATGGGTCGTGACCGTCGGATATCCGATCCGGTCGCGAGCCATCCGCCAGTCGCGCGAGGTATTAAGAGGATCTCGAATGTTGCCACGCATGGTCGGAACGACCAAGTCATGGTCGTTTCACCAAGTGCGCCGGCTTGTCCTGCTGTCGGCCCGGTACAACGAGGCCGCTTGGTGCTTTCAGCCGGAGCTCGCGGCGTGTTGCCGCAACGGGCCCGTGGGCTGAGGCATCAGCGGCTCACTCGTGACGGAACTGTTCGGAATCGCCGTGACGGCGGCAGCGGCGGTTGGGGCCGGTGTCACTGGAGGGGTCTATTTCACGTTCACCACAATCGTGTCTCCGGCCCTGCGGCTGCGTTCCGCGCCGGAGGCTGTGGCCGTAATGCAACGGGTCAACGAAAAAGCCGTCCGTGCCCCCCTTCATGATCGTCTTCTTCGGGGGCGCCCTGGCCGCGCGCGCGGCAGCCGTCACCGCTCTGCTTCAGGACGCTGGCGCCGAAATGGTCCCCGTTCGCGTCATCGGCGCAGGCCTGACAGTGGCGGCCTTCGCCACGACAATATTGTTCAACGTGCCGCGGAACGACGCGCTGGCCCGGATCAGGCCATCCGAGGGGGACGTCGCTGACGCGTGGCGATCTTTCGACGCAGGTTGGAGTCGTGCGAACACGACTCGAGCCGTGCTGGCGATCTTCGGCTCGGCGTTTCTCGCCTCGTCGCTGGTCCAACGCCTCTAACTCGAGCGCGAACCCTCATGACGGCATCATTGCGCGGACGGTCACGACGGAAATTGCCGGTCCGGTTGAGCAAATACGAACGATTGAGGCGCGACGAGTGCCGGGGTTTTATTCGGAGCTGAGGGTGCGCATGACGTCTCTTCTCAGACCGACAATGGTCGGACCCAGCGTGGCGAGCAAGATGAGCGCGCATCCGATGCCCGCAATGATGAGGCCGGGCAGGGCATCGATTGTGGCGGTGGTACCAGGAACGGCAGTGGACAGGCCTGCGGCGAGGATGACGCTGCTAGCGACGATGATGACGAGGGCGAGAATCGCAGCGGTAATGACATAGATGACGGCTTCAAGCGCGGCCGTGAAGATAATCGTGCGGTGGGTGGCCCCGGATGCTTGGAGGAGTGCAAGTTCTTGACCGCGCGTGCGACTACTCATGAAGACCACGATGGCTGCAGCAACGGCCGCGAGTACGAGGGGACCACCGAGAAGGAGGGTGACCTCGTTATCGTGCAAAGCCGCGCTTCCTCCGGTTCCTTGAATTCGGAACGCGTCGTTGAGTGTGGCGGCCGCTGTATAGAGACCAGCCGAGAGGCTGATGCCTACCAAAAGTGGCGTGATGGCGGCCGTGCTATACGCGAGATGGTGACGAGCCTGATTTCGCGCGAGGAACCATGCCGACGAGACCCGGGCCGGCAGCACCGCTGTCCACGCCATCAACACTGCGGGATACAGCAGCGGAGCGATCGCGACGATGAAAATGGTGAGCACCGGAGTGATCAGTGGAATTCGTGAGCTACTTTGACTGAGCGTCGCGCCGAAAAGGCTCGACGACAGTGCGGAGGCGGCGGTCGCAGCCGCTATGACGAAGATCCAGCGAAACCAACGCATGCGCCCGCGCCGCGGCTCGGCTTCGCGAAGAATTTCCAGTGGTGGTGTGAACGCTGCTCGCCGTGCAGCCCGCCACCCGCCGAGTAGCACGATCCCGCACACACCGAGCACGCTGCCGAGAACGGTGACGCCCCCGAAATGAACGTGCACGCCCCCGAGACCGGGTACGGTGCCGAAACCGAGCGCGAAGAGCGGATCAGCTGCCGGCCTGGCCACAGCTACCCCCAGCGCGGCTCCGGCGAGGGATACGATCAGCAGCTGCAGTAGGACAATGATCCCGACGGTGCCGGGTCGTGCGCCGATCAGCTGCCAGAGAGCATAAGACCGTTGCTGCAGGGTTACCGTCAACGTGGCGACGCTGCTGAGTACAGCAAGGGCGCTGACTCCGCTGAACATCAGGATCGTCGCGGCGGCGCCGGCGAGGATGCCCTGAAATTTTCCGCCCAGTTCGGCACCGGTACCGGCAATCGATGCTCCGATGGCGAGTACGAATCCGGCAGCGACCGCCAGAATGAACACACCGACCCACGCCCGCCATTGCGAGCGCAGTTCGGAGAAGATGAGCAGCATCATCGTTCACCTACTGTTCGGGCGTTCCGCACTGCGTCGAGGACAGCGTCTGTGGTGGGCGAGACCAGTTTTCGATGGATGGTTCCGTCGCGCATCACCAGGACTCGATCGGCCAACGCTGCTGCCTCCAGATCGTGCGTGACCATCACCAGCGCCGAGGTGGGGGTCGTGGTTTGTCGGAGCAAACGAAGCGCCTCGGCACCATTTGCGGTATCGAGCGATCCGGTCGGCTCGTCGGCAAACACAATGTCTGGCTGCGATGCCAGAACGCGGGCGATCGCGACCCGTTGTTGCTGGCCCCCGGAAAGTTCACCTGGCCGTTTTCGTGCGTGGGCGCTCATCCCGACATCGGACAAGGCCCGCTCGACGCCTGGATGGTTGGGGTCGCGCTTGCCTAAACGCGCCGGCAGCGAGACGTTCTGCCTGGCCGAGAGAGACGGGATCAGATTGAACGATTGGAACACGAATCCGATATGGTCGCGGCGGAGGGTCGCGACCTGAGACCGTGTCTGCTTCGAGAGATCATGACCCAGCACAGACAGGGCTCCCGATGTCGGGCTTTCCAGGCCGGATAAGCAGTAGAGAAGTGTGGATTTACCCGATCCACTCGGCCCCACGATGCTCACCATCTCGCCGGGCATCACGGCCATAGATATTCCTTGGAGAACCGGCGCCGGCTGATCTCTTCTCGTGAGTGGCGGAAACGTTTTGTAGAGGTTATGGGCTTCAAGCAGCGGTATGGTCACAAACCCATTCCATCGTGAGCACTCTTGCGGCGCAGTCACGCAGGCACCCGGAATGACGGTAGTGCTGGCGCTACTGAACATCGTGTGTTGCACGGTGCCTCTAGCCTGAAACTATGAACATTACGGTTTGGCGCGCGATCGGAGCCAAACCGTGGCGATTCTGGTTTTCCCGCTGGCCGTGGCTCACCTTGCTCTACCTGTTCTCAAGCGGGATGCTCGGGCTGGTCTTGTTGCCGGTGATTGCGATGACGTTTGTGTTCATCCCCTTGTGGGGGCTGGCCGTGGGAGCGCTGGAACGGCGACGGGTGAAACTACTGGGCTTCGCCCGAATCGAAAATGCCCATGTTCGGGTCGGCGCCGATGAGCGCCACAACTGGCTGAACATCCGGATGACCGAAGCCGCAACCTGGCGCGACGTCGGAGGACTCTTCGCTACGCTCCTGATGGGGTGGCTCGGGCTGGCGCTACTCGTCGTCGAAGCGGTCGGCCTCGCCGCGATTGTCGCGATCGTGGCCTCGGCTACGCACGGCCCTTTCCGAATGAACCTCTCCGCAGGCGTGAGCGTCGAGATGATGCCGTCAGACATTTGGAAGGCCTGCGCAGCAGGACTTGTCGCGCTTGCCGTTGCTGCTTACGTCAATGCCATACTGGTGGCCGGCCAGGCATCGCTGAGCCGCTTCCTCCTCTCACCGCGGCAAGCAGAACTTGAGCGTTACATTGAACGTCTCACCAGGTCCAGGGTTTCGTTAGTGGAAGCGTTCGAGCAGGAACGACGCAGAATCGAACGTGACCTGCACGACGGTGTTCAGCAGGAGCTCGTGGCCTTGTCGGTGCGGCTCGGGCTTGCCGAAATCGACCTCGAGCACGCCGCGCAATCTGGTGCAAACGTCAAAGAGGCCCGCCAAGCCGTTGCCGTAGCCCACGACCATACCGAGCATGCCTTACGCAGTCTGCGAGCCACTGTTCGCGGCATTCACCCGGCGGTCCTCACCGACCACGGACTCGCCGCAGCGCTCCAGGAACTCGCTGGCCGCGCCGGATTGCCCATCGAACTCGACGCCACGCTGGTTCAAAGAGCATCCGCCGCCTCAGAAGGATGTGCGTACTTCACGGTCAGCGAGGCGATCACGAATGCGGTGAAACACTCCTCCGCGACAATAATTCACATAGCCGCGCAGACCACCGCCCATGAACTCATCGTGACCGTGACCGACAATGGTCACGGTGGTGCTGACGAGACGCTGGGAACGGGTATCCGCGGGTTGAAAGAGCGCGCGGAAACGCTCGGCGGAGCACTGAACATCGACAGCCCTCCTGGCGGTCCGACGATGCTCCGACTGCGCCTGCCCGCGGCTACCACCCTGACCGCGATCGCCGCGGGCTGACGAGAACAAGGTCCCCATGCGTATCATCCTGGCCGAAGACTCCACACTGCTACGAGAAAGCCTGACCAGTCTGCTTGAGAAACTGGGACACACCGTCATCGCTACCGCGACCGATGCGCCAGGACTCGTCGACGCCGTTGCACTCGCGGCGCACGAAAACCGCTTGCCCGACCTGGTGATCACCGACGTGCGGATGCCACCGAACAACCAGGATGACGGCCTGCGTGCGGCACTTCAGATCCGTCGATCACACGGAACGGTGCCGATCCTCGTCCTTTCGCAATACGTCGCCGATGCATATGCCGCCCAGCTTCTCTCCGAAAACGATGGAGCGGTCGGCTATCTTCTCAAAGACCGGATCGGCCGAATTTCCGATTTCTCCCGCGCCCTCGAAACGGTCGCGGCAGGCGGAACCATCATCGACCCGGAAATGGTGCGTCACCTCCTCGCCAGAAAGACCGGAAGTCCGATCGAATCTCTGACCCCGCGTGAACGGGATGTTCTTACCCTCATGGCAGAAGGATTAGCAAACCAAGCCATCGCTAGCCAACTTGTTGTCAGTACAGCCGCCGTCGCCAAACACATCGGAAGCATTTTCACGAAACTCGATCTGACGCCCGACGACGGCCACCGCCGCGTCAAAGCTGTGCTGCTCTATTTCAATACCTGATCAGGCAGTCCAGGTGCGCGCTCCCCAGCGCTCTCCCGTGTTACACGGTTCTCATGGCTGGTGACCGAACAATCTAAGCGCGTGAGCGGCTGCCCTTGCGCGGCTCGGGATCACAGCCGGCACCGACTTCGGAGGAATGGCGGTACTACTTGTCGGTGGGCGACGTTGTGTCAGTGGCGTCTGCTTGATCTCTCGCAAAATTCAGCTAGCAGCCTTGTGCATTGATGCAGATAGTCTCTGCATGAATCGTCGTTGTGTGATGTTGACGGCACGGCAATACTTTCAATGAATCATTGATGGTTTTGTCGTCGCATTTATAGAGTTGGATGCGCTATTCCGCGCAGTGTCAGAGCTGACACCGAAGGAGATTCAATTGAGCACGCAAGTTCCCACAAGCCAGAATGTCACAGAGAAAAAACCGACAGGATTGAAGAAAGTGGTGGCGGCCTCAATGGCCGGCACCATCGTTGAATGGTATGAATTCTTTTTATATGGCTCGCTGGCGACTTTGGTGTTTGGCCAAGTGTTCTTTCCCAATGCCGGCTCGCAACTTGACGGCATCCTTGCGGCCTTTCTGACCTATGCCGTCGGCTTTCTCGCTCGTCCCATTGGTGGAATCGTCTTTGGCCACTTTGGTGACAAGTTTGGACGCAAGCGATTGCTTCAGGTTGCCATTGTTTTGGTCGGCGCATCGTCATTTCTGATGGGATGTTTGCCAACGTTTGATCAGGTTGGCTACTGGGCGCCGGCGCTTTTGGTGTTCTTGCGATTCGCTCAGGGCTTCGCGGTTGGCGGCGAATGGGGTGGCGCGGTATTGCTGGTAGCGGAGCACAGTCCTAACAAATCCCGTGGGTTCTGGGCCAGCTGGCCGCAGGCAGCCGTTCCGGGAGGAAACTTGCTGGCCACCGTCGTTCTCCTCGGGCTTTCTGCAACCCTGCCCGAGGAAGCGTTCCTGAGTTGGGGCTGGCGGGTCGCATTTTGGCTCTCAGCGGTAATCGTCATTGTCGGGTACTACATTCGCACGAAGGTTCAGGATGCCCCGATCTTCGAAGAATCACGTCTGAAGGCTGAAGCTGTACCCACGCCGGGCTACGGCGCCATTGAAGTATTTCGACGCTACCCGCGCGGTGTCTTCACCGCCATGGGACTGCGATTTGCAGAAAACGTGCTGTATTACCTCGTCGTCACCTTCTCGATCACGTACCTGGTGGTGGTGGTCAAAATGGACACGGCCAAGATCTTGTTGCTGATGCTCATCGCGCATGCAATTGAGTTCTGTCTTATTCCGCTGGTCGGAAAACTCTCCGACGCGGTTGGCCGGAAACCCGTCTACTTGACCGGCGCGGTGTTGGGCTCGACCTGGGGATTCTTTGCCTTCCCCATGATGGAGACCGCGGATGAACTGATCATTATGATCGCCGTCACGATCGGCCTCGTGTTCCACGCACTGATGTATGCCGGGCAGCCCTCAATCATGTCGGAAATGTTTCCCACCCGCATGCGGTATTCCGGTGTTTCACTCGGGTACCAGGTCACGTCGATCGTGGCTGGTTCGCTCGCCCCGATTATCGCCACCGCTTTGCTGAGAGGCACCGGGTCATCGGTGCCGATTGCCGTTTATCTGTTGGTTGCCTGTGCGGTGACGGTGGTCGCTGTGGTGTCCATGAAAGAAACGAGAGGAATCTCGCTTCACGATGTCGATGCAGCCGACCTAGAAAAAACGGCGGCGCTGCGAGAACGCACCGATGCACGGTAAAGCGTCAGATAGACGGGCCCGGGGTTGCGGACACACTGATCTGGTGCAGGCAGATCTGTAAAACCACAGACCGGGTGGGGCCGCCGTGCGAGCTAGGCCGCCAGTTCGTTCCGGCGCTCGGAGATCTCCTGCTGGATGGCCTCAATTGCTGCCTTCACGGCCATGGATCGAAGAGACTCGGCGCGGGCGGCAGCCCAAATAGGCAGCTCTCGGTGAAAAGAATCCGGTAACACGGGGACAAAATCCGGCCGCCCCGACACCATGAAAGATGGAAGCAATCCGATGCCGCTGTGGCGTCGCACGGCTTCGACCTGGGCGAAAATACTGGTGGATTGAAAGCTCGCGGCTGGATTTGGTAACTGTGACGAGCGATGCCCCAGCTCGGCGACCTGGAGGGATGACTCGACATAGGACACAAAGTTGTGGTCCTTGATGTCATCAATAGTCTGTGGAGTTCCTGTCATGGCGAGGTATTTGGGGCTGGCATACAGCCGGATGAAATAGTTCGTCAGAAAGATCGTCTGCGCTCTACTCGAGTCGATTGGGCCGACCACGACTTCCAGGTCGACGCCGGAGCGGTTCTGGTTGATCTTTCTCGTCGCGCTGAGCATCTCCACATTCAGCTTGGGATGTTGCTGTTGAAGCTTGACCAAGGCGGGGGTGACAAAAGCTGCGCCGAAGCCGTCGGGCGTGCTGATGCGTACGAGTCCGAAAAGCGGATCCGCGTCATGCGCCAGTGTTGAAGTGAGAGCGCCCAGGCTGGTCTCGATAATCTCCGCTGCACGGACTGCCTGGTTTCCGAGCTCCGTGAGTTCCCATCCGTGCGGGCTTCGCTCGAGGGTACGCCCACCCAGCCGCTTGTCCAGCGCCAGAATCCGGCGGGAAATGGTGGTGTGGGTGGTTTCCAGCGCCTCGGCCACGGCGGTGAATCGGCCCAAGCGCGCCACGGTGAGCAGGATGAGCAGGTCATCCGGGCTCGGGAACCGCTTGAAATCAACCATCACGCGCTGGCCTTCTGCCAATGGGTACATCAGCGTATTTGTGCATGAATGCACAGGGTGTCTGTATTTTTTTATCTTGATTGCACCGTAACACGGTGTGAGGGTGGTGATACAGAAAGTGTGTTCTCGCTGGAAAAGAGCAAAGGAGCTTGCGAATGGCTGTAATTGGATGGATCGGTCTGGGCAATATGGGTGGCCCGATGACGGCAAACCTGGTGAAGGCCGGGCACGAAGTGCGCGGTTTCGACCTGAGTCCGCAGGCGCTCGCGGCCGCGGCCGCCAATGGCCTCACACGGGCAAGCAGCATCGCGGATGCTGTCTCTGGCGCCGAGGTCGTCTTCACCATGCTGCCCAAAGGTGAGCACGCCATTGCCGTGTATCTGGGTGAAGGCGGCGTGCTGGCCTCGGTGAGTCCCGGCACCCTTCTCATCGATTCCTCCACCATTGACGTCGAATCCGCGCAGAGGCTTCACGATGCGGCAGCCGAGGCTGGATTCCGTTTTGTTGACGCTCCAGTTTCCGGCGGGATCAGCGGTGCTCAGGCTGGAACATTGACGTTCATGATCGGCGGGGAACCCGACGCCGTCTCTGCTGCCAGCACGTTCATCGAGTCGATGTCTGCCAACATCATTCCGACCGGCGGTGCTACCACAGGCCAGGCCGCGAAGATCTGCAACAATCTCATGCTGTTCATCAATCTCGCGGGGGCCGCTGAAGGTGCCGTTCTGGCCGATCGTCTCGGTCTTGACAAGCAGGTGTTTTGGGACATCGCGTCGGTTTCTTCCGGTGACAGTTGGGCCCTGCGCACCTGGTATCCAATTGCCGGAGTCATCGCATCCTCCGCCGCTAACACTGCTTTTGCACCGACGTTCACGACGGAGTTGGCTAATAAAGATATCGGCCTGGCTATCGCCGCCGCGCGGGCAACGAATACACCACTGGAGATTGGGGAGCATGTGCAGCAATTGTTCCAGCGCGTTCTCGATGCTGAACAGGGCCGTAAAGACTGCTCCATAATCGTCAAGCTCGTCGACGGAACCCTGGCTCCTGAACCCGAACCGGAACAGATTCCGGCGCTAGCCCAAGCGCAGGTCCGCTGATGACAACGGTCGTGACCTCATCCACTGACCCGCGTCCCGCAGCTACAGAGAGCACCCCCATGCAGCGAATTCCGCACTACATCAATGGTCGAAAGATCACCGACGCCGAACGTTTTGCCCCCGTCTACAATCCCGCCACCGGAGAGCAAAACAAAGAGGTCGCTTTGGCTTCAGCATCCCGGGTCGAGGAAGCTATCGGGGCCGCCAGTGCGGCGCTGCCGGGGTGGCGGGCCACCAGTCTGGCCAAACGCACCAACATCTTTTTCAAGGTTCGAGAGCTCCTCAGCGAGCGCAAGTCGGAGCTGGCGGCCATTCTTACCAGCGAACACGGCAAGGTGCTTTCTGATGCGGAGGGCGAGATTACCCGGGGCCTGGAGAATATCGAGTTCGCCACCGGACTCTCCCACATGCTCAAGGGGGAGCACTCAGAGCAGGTGTCGACCGGCGTCGATGTTCACTCGGTGCGCCAGCCGGTTGGCGTAGTGGCCTGCGTTACTCCGTTCAATTTTCCGGCCATGGTGCCGTTGTGGATGATCGGCAGTGCGCTGGCCTGTGGCAACACCGTTCTGCTCAAGCCCAGCGAGAAAGACCCATCTACGGCCATTTTCATTGCCGAGATTTTCTCCGAGGCAGGGCTCCCTGACGGCGTGCTGAACGTTATCCAGGGCGACAAGGAAGCCGTGGATGCGCTGTTGGAACATCCTCAGGTGAAGGCCATCAGCTTCGTCGGATCCACGCCTGTTGCCAAATCCATCTATAAGCGGGCCGCCGAAAACGGCAAGCGCGTGCAGGCGCTGGGCGGCGCTAAGAACCACATGGTGGTACTCCCGGATGCTGATCTGAACATGGCTGCAGATGCGGCGGTGTCGGCGGCGTACGGCTCAGCGGGGGAACGCTGCATGGCGGTCAGTGTGCTCGTGGCCGTTGGCGGTATTGCTGATGAACTCGTCGATGCCATCAAGCAGCGGATGACCGGACTGACGATCGGCGCGGGAACGGATGTTGCTTCAGAGATGGGCCCGCTGATCACCGCTGCGCACCGCGACAAGGTTGCATCGTATGTTGCCGGGGCAGCGGATGAAGGTGCCACTGTTGTTGTGGACGGTCGCCAGCACCAGTTTGATTCAGATGGCTTCTTCATCGGTGTCAGCCTGATCGACCACGTGAAGCCAGGCATGAAGGTATACGACGACGAGATCTTCGGCCCCGTACTGTCGGTCGTCCGCGTGGATACCTTTGAAGAAGCCATTCAGTTGACCAACGCGAACGAGTTCGGCAACGGGGCAGCCATTTTCACGCGCGACGGCGGTGCCGCGCGGCAATTCGAATTTGAGATTGAGGCCGGAATGGTCGGGGTCAACCTGCCCATACCGGTGCCCGTTGGGTCGTTCTCCTTCGGCGGCTGGAAGTCATCACTGTTCGGTGATACCCACATGTACGGGCCGGACAGCATTCGTTTCTACACCCGTAACAAGGTGGTGACCACCCGTTGGCCCGACCCAACGACGAGTGAGATCAACCTCGGGTTCCCGCAAGTCAGCTGATCTCCAGCCCCAGCGGCGAACCATCGAATACTCCGGGATCGCGGCATCCGTGCCGTGGTCCCGGAGCGAGCGGATCAGATCATGAGGCGTAAACGACGGTGCAGCAGGGTGGGGGAACTGAGAAACACTCTGACGGCTACCGGAGTAGATCGGCGAGAGAGCCGGACGGGAGCAAGATCCAGCCTTCCCGCCGGGCGCGATCACGCATGGATGGTTCAGGCGGCTCGTAGAATCCCAGGGCGGCACTGCGGGCGGCGAGTGCGGCGACCACGGCGTCGAAGGCATCCGCTGAGGTGATCATCTGTGGCGCGAACGGGCCGAGATCGAGCCAGGGCGCGACATCCTGAATGTGTTGGAGAAGCTGCTTTCGAATGGTGGGCTCCGTTCGGTAGCCCGTTGTGGAGAAACCCCACAGTCGTAGCGATGCTCCCGGGTAGATTTCTG
The DNA here is from genome assembly GCF_004403345.1 of Cryobacterium lyxosi. NCBI lineage: Bacteria > Bacillati > Actinomycetota > Actinomycetes > Micrococcales > Microbacteriaceae > Cryobacterium > Cryobacterium lyxosi. Next base: position 235,245 of record NZ_SOGT01000008.1, on the reverse strand, counting down.
CGACGACTCCAGAACCTGACCTGTCGACGATGATGCCGGTCTCGGAGATTCTGGCCAGCAGCCCGGCGCACCGCATAGCGGTGAGTCCGAGCCGGTCGGTGGACACGCTGAGCGGCCATCGTCCGGTTCTTTTTCGTACGTCACGATCGGTCTCGCGGTAGGCCAGAGTACGGCGCCAGTCCATTCCGCCGTCGACTCCGGGCCGGCTCTGGTCGCCGCTGGAGTGCGCGACCACAAAATGCACGAACTCGTCCGGCCAACCGAACGCGCAGTCGATGCCGAGTTTCTCAACGGTGCCCGCCGTGCGGGCGATGATGTTGTCAGCGACGCCGAGCTGGAGCTCACACAGTGATGCTCGGCTGTCGGCCCAGTCGATGACGGCCAGGGCGGTGCCTTTGGGCTCGGCGGCGAGATCCACTCCGGCAGTGCGCATGCCCTCAGTTTAGGAGGGGTGGACGCCCGGTGGGATAGCGCCGTGTGCACGTGTCAGTGTTAAGGGGCTGTGCGTCGCCGACACCTCGATGCTGCGACCACGCCCGTGCGCGGACCGGCCGGCCGAGATTTTCAACCTCGGCCAGTAAGGCCCGAAGAAGAATCAGGTCAGACAAAACCCGACCCAAAAAACAAATGCTGAGCGGCACATCCAGAACTTCAATCAAAGCTAGCCAGGAAGCTCCCGCTAGGCGGCCGGGTCAGTGATGAAACCTTCGTCGATCATCCAGGTGTAGGCCACATCGGCGGGTTCGGCACCGTCGACGTCAACTTGACGGTTCATGCCACGCAGAACCTCGTCGGTGAGTTTGGGTGATATCGCGGCGAAGATCTTTTCCAGGCCGGGGTGCGCCGTGAGCGTTTCGGTGAAGAAGATCGGTGCCACGTTGTACGCCGGAAAAAAAGCGAGGTCATCGGTCAGGACGGTGAGGTCGAGCGCGTCGATGCGACCGTCGGTTGTAAAGACTTCACCGAAGTTGCAGGCCCCGTCGTTGGTCGCGCTGTAGATCGCACCGGTGTCGTAGACGCCGATGTTGCTGTCGGGCACGCTGTCGGCGGCGCCACGTTCCAGCCCATAGTGGGCGAGCATGGGGTTCATGCCGTCCGGTCGGGAGTTGAATTCGGCTTCAACGCAGAAGGTGCGGTCCTCGACGGGCAGTGCGGCGAGTTCGGACATCGCGGTGATGCCGCCGAGTTCGGCGACCGCCTCACTGCGTACCGCTAGGGCGTAGGTGTTGTTCATCGGTGCCGGCGCGCCCCAGGTGACCCCATTGGTGAGGTCGATGTCGTGCACGGCTTGCCACATTTCGTTCTGGTTGGTGATCACCTCTGTCTGGCCAAGATAGGTCAGCCACGCGGTGCCGGTGTATTCCCAGAGCACGTCGGCCTGGCCCGAAAGAATGAGTTCGCGGGCGGGCTGGCTGCCGGGCACATTGCTGAGGTCAGTGACGTCGAATCCTGCGGCGGTCCCGGCGAGCACCGCGATCTTGCCGAGCAGTAGCTGCTCGGTATAGTTTTTGGACGTGACCGTGAGGTTGACGCCCTCGGCACCGTCGAGCGGGGTGATCGACCCGGGTCCAACCGCGGGAACGTATGAGGTCGCCGGCTGCAGACCGCAGCCGGTCAGGGCGAGGGCAGTCACGGTGAGCACACTCGCTGTCAGGCCCCAGCGGCCGAGGTGTCCGCGACGGGCGTGAAAAGCGGGGCGGTGCATCTAGAGTCCCTTCGGGCGGGCGACGTGTTCTACGACGCGGCCGATCCAGTCGATGAGGAGGGCCAGTAGAGCCACGAGCAGGGCTCCGGTGACGAGCACGGGGGTGAGGCTGAGATTGACGCCGGTGGTAATGAGGATGCCGAGTCCGCCGCCGTTGACGAACGTAGCGAGGGCTGCGGTGCCGACCAGTAGCACGAGGGCGGTACGCACGCCCGACAGCATGACCGGCACGGCGAGAGGTAGTTCCACGCGAAAGAGCACGGCGGTGGAACTCATGCCCATGCCGCGTCCGGCTTCGATGAGGCGGGCGTCGACCTGCTGCAGGCCGACCATGGTGTTTCGCAGCACCGGGAGCACCGCATAAAGCACGAGGCTCAGCGTCGCCGCCCAAAAGCCGAAGCCGACCCAGAATGCGAGGAGTACGACGACGCCGATCGCGGGGGCGGCCTGCCCGATGTTGGCGATCGCGAGCACCGGAGCGGTCAGAAACCGCAGGGGTCGTCGGGTCAGGGCGATTCCCAAAGGAATTGCGATGACCAATACGATCGCCGCAGCGAGGAGGGTGAGTTGGATGTGCTCCACGGTGTAAATCCAGAGCGCGTCCGGGGCGAGGGTGGTGAGTTCGATCGCTGAGAGGTTGGCCGTCAGCAGCCAGATGACGAGCGCGGCGAACGCGAGCAGGATGCCGGCCAGCTGGTAGACCAGTCCCCGCCAGGATTGCCAGGCCGCGCGAGCCGGACTGACCGGTACGGACCGCGAGGCCGGGTCGCCGGGTGTTTCGACGGCGGAGTCGCCGCCGGCAATGCCGGCTTCTCTAGCCAGGGCGCGGGTGCTCATTGATTGGCCCGCGCGTCGGCGCCATCGCTCTCGGTCTCGTACAGTTCGGCGGCAGGCGCCTGCGCTTGGAACACGCCGGTGTTCAGTCCAACGGGCGCTTGGTCCGACGCGAGTACGGCAGCGGTCTGCGACCGGGTAATGGCATCCATGACGGTCTGTACGTCGATGACGCCTTTGAACATGTCGCGGCGGCCGGTGACGAGCGCGGCCCCGGCGCTGGAGACGAGCATTGTGTCGAGTGCGTCATTGAGCGTGGCACGATAGCCGACGACCGGAAGTTTCGGGTCGGGAACGTTGCTGATGACCTCGAGGCGGCCGAGCTTGCGCTGGGAGAGCCACTGGATGGGACGGTGACGCTCATCGACGATGACCGCGTGGCCGTGGCCGGCGTCGATGAGGCGGGCCAGGACATCCGCTGCCCGTTCGCCGGGGCTACCCACGACGGCGTCGCCGAACCCGACCTCTGCCACCCGGGTCAAAGTGAGCTGTTTGAGACCGGCGCCGGACCCGATGAAGTTTTCGACGAACTCGTTGGCCGGGTCGCCGAGGATGCGTTCCGGGGTATCGTACTGTTCGAGCTGGGCGCCCTCGTTGAAGATGGCGATCCAGTCGCCGAGCTTGACAGCTTCGTCGAAGTCGTGCGTGACGCAGACGATGGTCTTCTGCAGTTCTTCCTGGATGTTGAGCAGTTCGTCCTGCAGGCGGAGGCGGGTGATCGGGTCGACGGCGCCGAACGGCTCGTCCATGAGCAGCACGGGCGGGTCGGCCGCGAGGGCACGCGCCACCCCGACGCGTTGCTGCTGACCGCCGGAAAGTTCCTTGGGGTACCGATTTCGGTAGAGCGCCGGGTCGAGGGAGACGAGCTCGAGGAGTTCGTCGACGCGGGCCGTGATGCGGGCCTTGTCCCAGCCGAGCATTTTCGGCACGAGGCCGATGTTGGTGGCCACCGTCATGTGCGGGAAGAGTCCGCCGGCCTGAATGACATAGCCGATGCCTCGGCGCAGGGTATCGCCATTCATATTGGTGACATCGTCACCGTCGACGACGATGCGGCCTTCGGAGGGTTCGATGAGTCGGTTGATCATCTTGAGGGTAGTGGTCTTGCCGCAGCCCGAGGGGCCGACGAGCATGACGATCTTGCCGGCCGGGATCTCCATGGTGAGACCGTCGACGGCGGGGCGCGCCTGGCCGGGGAAACGCTTGGTGACGTGGTCCAGCAGGATGTTCGCACCGGTGATGCCGGTCGGGGTGGTGGAACCTTCGGTGCTCATGGATTCAGCGCTGTTGGATGTAGTGAGTTCAGACACGGATACCTCGGGGTGTGGTCAGGCGGCCCAGGCCGACGAGAAGGAGATCAAGAATAAGGGCGAGCACGACAACGCCGATGACGCCCGTCAGCACCGACTCGAGGGAGTTGGCACCGCCGAGTCGGGAGAGGCCGGAGAAGATGAATCCGCCGAGGCCCGGGCCGAGGGAATATGCGGCGATCGCGGCGATTCCCATGACCATTTGAGCGGATACCCGAATGCCGGTGAGGATGATCGGCCACGCCATCGGCAGTTCCACCTGCAGGAGCGTGCGGAACCTGCTCATGCCGATGCCGCGGGCGGATTCCACGATCGACGGTGCGATACCCGACAGGCCCACGACCGCGTTGCGCAGAATAGGCAGAGTGGCGAAGAACGCCACGACAATGACGGCCGGAACGACGCCGAAGCCAAGCGGCGCGATGAGCAGCCCGATGAACGCAAACGACGGGATAGTCAAGCCAATGGCTGACACCGAGTTAGCGATCCCGGTAAGCGCGGAACTGCGGTAAACGACGGCGGCCAGCACGACGGCGAGGACTGTCGCCAGGATCAGACACTGCACGACGAGACTGAAGTGCTGCCAGCTGTTGAACAGGATCTGCTCATACTGACCCCCTAAAAAATCCCACACATCAAAACCCCTTTGCTTCGATCACGCACACACTGATTTACCGCCACCGGCACGGGCACAACTGGAGGCGCCGATGCGGAGCTGGATAGGGACGCGGGCTGAAAGCCATAGGCCAAGACTCTAGTGCAGTCTTGCACGGCCATCCCCCGATGGGCGCAGCGAGACCTTACGGTTCGATCACGTGCTCCGACTCTCCCACGGGGAAACCTTCACGCGCTCAGCGGATTCAACCAGGCCGGCGTACACACCGACCCCGTGGTCGTCGACGCTGTACATTTTCTGGTCTTTTTCTAAAAGTCTCAGTCCTGTTACATTCCTAGAGTAAATCTGGACAGCAATTAGTTCATCCGTTGTATGTATGGAATACGCAGAATCACCGGCAACGATGCCGAGGAGCACTGCGTCAGGGACTCAGGCAATTCATGAAAAAGTCACATGCTTTCGCCGTCGCACTCGTGGCCATGGCAGTATTCGTCGTGTCCGGCTGTTCAGCGAACGGCGATAAGGCAGCCTCGGAATCGACCACGATCACGGTGGCCTCCCCAAAGTTCGCTCTACGTCTTCGTGTCGCGTGTTCTCGGCGGATCCTCGGCCATGGCCGGTGCCGTCACGCTCTGACCCCTCCAGCGCAAGGAGCACCACGTGCACGACAATTCCACCCTCATTCGCGCCCGCATCCGTCGTTTCGTCAGCGAGCGGGTCACCCCGTCGCTGTACCGGGTTTCGTCACCGTTGACCATCAGCGCGTGGGAAGTGCCCGACGAACCCGTGCCGTTTTCTGAGGCGCAAGGCCAGGATTTCACCCCGTTCAGCATCGGCCAGCATTGGGGCAAGCCCTGGGGCACGACGTGGTTCCACATCACAGGTATGGTTCCCTCCGACTGGTCTCGGTTTCACGACCTCCACACGCGCACGGAAGTCATCGTGGACCTCGGTTTTCTGTCTGGCCAGGCCGGGTTCCAGGCGGAAGGTCTGGTCTTCACCGCGCAGGGGCACATCGTGAAAGCGGTGGAGCCGTTCAATAACTATGTGCCGCTGATCGCCCAGCCGGGAGAGCAGGTTGATATCTACATTGAAGCCGCGTCCAACCCCGACGTGGGAAGTGACTGGGGCTTTCAGCCGACACTCGTGGGTGACAAGGCTACGGCGGGTATCGAACCGATCTACCGCCTGCGCCGCATGGACGTTGCTTTGCTCGACACCCAAGTGTGGAAACTGGACCAAGACGTGTGGACACTGTTTGGACTCATGGAACAGCTGAGCCCTGACCTACCGCGTACCGCTGAGATTCTTCGGGCGCTGGAAAAAATGACCGACCAAATGGACCCCGAGGATGTGAGCGGCACGGCATCCCTCGGCCGCGCTTTACTGGCGCCCCTTCTGGCGCAACCCGCCTACGCCAGCGCCCACCGAGTCATCGCTGTCGGGCACGCCCACATCGACTCGGCCTGGCTCTGGCCGGTGCGTGAAACCATTCGCAAGTGTGCGCGCACGTTTTCAAACGTGTTGCACCTGATGGATGAAGACCCCGACTTCATCTTCGCCTGTTCGTCGGCGCAACAGTATTCATGGATGAAGCAGCACTATCCGGAACTGTTTGAACGCATCCGGACGCGCGCACTCGAGGGCCGCTTCGTTCCGGTGGGCGGTATGTGGGTCGAATCCGACACCAACATGCCCAGCGGGGAATCGCTGGCTCGGCAGCTGCTCGTGGGCAAGGCTTTCTTCATGCAGGATTTCGGCATCGAACCCCTCGAAATCTGGCTGCCGGACTCGTTTGGATACACGGCGGCATTCCCACAAATCGTGACCGCGGCGGGATCGAAATACTTCCTCACCCAAAAAATCAGTTGGAACGAAACCAACACCATGCCTCACCACACCTTCGCTTGGGAGGGAATTGACGGCACCCAGGTCTTCACCCACTTTCCACCGGTGGATACCTATAACTCGCTGTTATCGGGGGAAGAATTGGCCCGGGCTCAACGCCAATACTCCGAGAAGGGTGCGTCAAACGTGTCGCTGGTACCGTTCGGTTTTGGAGACGGTGGCGGTGGGCCCAATCGGGAGATGCTCGCAGCGGCGGAGCGTACGCGTTCGCTCGAGGGTTCACCGACCGTGCGTATGGCCAGCCCGCGGGCGTTCTTCGAGGAGGCGGAGGCCACGTATGCCAACCCGCCCGTGTGGTCGGGGGAGCTCTACCTGGAATTTCACCGTGGTACCTACACATCGCAGTCCAGGACCAAATCCGGAAACCGTCGCAGCGAGCACCTGCTTCGGGAGGCCGAGCTCTGGGCATCAACGGCGTACTTTTATATGGGCGCTGACTATCCCTACGAACGACTGGCTGCTGCCTGGCAGACCGTGTTGCTCAATCAATTTCACGATATTCTGCCCGGAAGCTCTATCGCGTGGGTGCATCAGGTTGCCGAAGCGGCCTACGAGACCGTGCGAATCGATCTCGAAGACCTGATCGCGACATCCGTGGCGGCGCTCACCTCCTCGGCGCAAACGGATGCGACGCCGGTGAGCTTCAATGCGTCACCGTTCCCGGTAGCGGGAGTGCCTGCCCTGTCTGCTGCGCCGCGGATACCAACCGGAGCCGTGCGCCTTCATCAGGCCGATGGGGCGTTCGTGCTCGAGAACGACGTCGTGCGGGCATCCATCGATGCACGTGGGCTCCTCATTTCCTTGGTAGACCGCGTGAGCGGAAGAGAAGCCGTGCCCGCGGGGCAAGCGGGCAATGTGCTCCAACTTTTTCGGGATACCCCGACGCAGTGGGACGCGTGGGACATCGACGAGCACTACGACCGAAACGGCGTGGAACTTCTGGAAGCAGAAGAAGTCAAGGTGCTCGTGCAGAGTGCAGGGCTGGTCACGGTGCGCGTGACGCGGCGCTTCGGGGGGTCATCCGTTCAGCAGGATCTGACCGTACTCGGTGACCAGCCGAGCCTGGACATCGTGACGACGGTTGACTGGCATGAGCGTCAAAAATTGTTGAAGTTGGCTTTTCCGCTCGACGTGCACGCTGACCGCGCTGCGTCTGAAATACAGTTTGGCCACATTTATCGGCCGACCCACGTCAACACGTCCTGGGATGCTGCTCGCTTCGAGACCTGCGCACACCGGTGGGTTTTCGTCGGGGAGCCGGGCTTCGGGATTGCGATTGCCAACGACTCAACCTATGGGCATGACATCAGCCGCACTACTCGAGTCGGGGGAGGGACGACCACGACTGTGCGGGAGTCACTGCTGCGTGCGCCGACGTTCCCTGACCCAACTGCGGATCAAGGAGTGCACACGCTTCGCACCTCGATAAGTCTGACGCCAGACGTACTCGGAGCTGCGGCGCAGGGCTACCGGATCAACCTGCCGCTGCGCGATGTGGTCGGCGCGGCCGTAGCGCCCGTAGTCGTGAGCGAGTGCCCATCGATCGTGGTCGAAGCCGTAAAACTGGCCGAAGATCGTTCCGGTGACCTTATCGTGCGACTGTACGAGGCGAGCGGTTCGCGCTCCACGGGCACTGTCAGCTTCGGCTTCACTGTCTCAGAAATCGTCGAGACCGATCTGCTCGAACGCACTGTCGCCCCTGTAGCAGTGCAGTCGACAACCGATGCTGGTGGTCGATTGGTGCTGCGCGCTTTCCAGATCATCACCCTGCGAGTTGCCCGTTCTGCCGCAGAGGGCGAGGGGAGCCTGCGCCACCATTCGTAGGCAGGCTCCCATCGTTGGCGTGACTATCTGCGAAATACTTTGTGCAGCCAGTCGTTGAGCGGTCGCAGAGCCGGCGGCGCATAGGCGTGCTCCAGGGTGACCGCGTGCGCGGTTGTGCGCTGAATGCGCGCGCGTATAGGGTGATCCTTGACACGGGGTGCCGCACATAGTGTGCGTGCTGAGATCAATACCCGTCGAACCTGTCTAGTTAGTACTAGCGAAGGAATGTCACGGATGACTGATCAAACCTCCCAGCTCGCGCTGCGGCAAACGCCTCGAATTCTCAGTATCGCCGGAACCGATCCGACCGGCGGCGCCGGGATTCAAGCCGACCTGAAGAGCATTGCGGCCAACGGCGGCTACGGCATGGCGGTCATCAGTGCTCTGGTCGCGCAGAATACGCGCGGGGTGCGCTCGGTGCACACCCCGCCGGTGGCTTTTCTGCGCGCACAATTGAACGCCGTGAGCGACGATGTAACCATCGATGCCGTCAAGATCGGCATGCTCGCGCAACTCGACGTCATTACCGAGGTGCGCTCCTGGCTCATGGAGTGTCGACCGCCCGTGGTGGTGCTCGACCCGGTGATGGTGGCAACGAGTGGCGACCGGCTACTTGACCGCTCAGCCGAGCAAGCGCTGCGCGACCTGATCCCTCAGGTCGATCTCGTCACGCCCAACGTTCCCGAGCTGGCTGTTCTGCTCGGGGAGCACCCGGCGGCCACCTGGGCGGAGGCCCTGGAGCAGGGCGGAAGGTTGTCTGCTCGCACCGGTGTCACCGTGCTGGTCAAGGGCGGCCATCTCAACGAAACCAGCTGCCCGGATGCCCTGGTCAACACCCAGGGGTTACTGTCGCACAGCGTGGTCGAGGTCGCGTTGCCACGTATCCGCACCAGGAACACGCACGGCACCGGATGCTCGCTCTCCTCGGCCATGGCCACGGTGCAGGCGAGAACCGGTGACTGGGCGCAGTCCCTCGTCGAGGTCAAAGACTGGCTCCAGGACGCCCTGGCCCACGCCGACGACCTCGAGGTCGGCCAGGGAAATGGCCCGATTCACCACTTTCATCAGCTGTTCGCCCGTGCAACAGCAGTATCCACTCTGACTGCAGGCGTGCGATGAACGCGGTACGGTCGGTGGGACTAGCCGAGTGGCGGGAGGCTGGCGAGCAGACGCTGAGCGGCATCCGTCGGGTCGTCGGCGTCGGTGATCGCGCGCACCACCACTACCCGGGTGGCGCCGGCGTCGACGACTTGGGCGATGTTGCCGAGGTCGATGCCGCCGATGGCGAACCAGGGGCGCAGGCTGCCGACGGTGGCGCTCTGCGCGGCCGCATAGCGCAGCAGGTCGGTTCCGACCGCTGCGCGGCCGGGTTTCGTTGGCGTAGCCCAGACCGGACCGACACAAAAATAGTCGAGGTTCTCGGCGGTGACGGCGGCATCCACCTGCTCGATGGTGTGGGTGGACAGGCCGATCCGCGCAGCCGTGCCGAGCAGTGTGCGGGCGGCAGGCAGCGGCAGGTCAGTCTGGCCGACATGAAAAACCGGTGCGCCGGAGAGGCCGGCGATATCCGCTCGGTCGTTGACCGCCCAGAGCCGGGCGTGACGGTCGGCGACCGTGTGCAGAACCTCGAGATAGTGAAGTTCCTCGGCCGCGTCGATGTTCTTATCGCGCAGTTGGATGATGTCGACCCCGCCGGCGAAGGCGGCATCCACGAAGTCGGCGAAATCGCCGCGATCTTTTCTGGCATCGGTGCAGAGATACAGCCGGGCGGTGATGGGGTCCATGCGACCAACCCTAAGGGGCGCTGCCGTGGCATCGGTGCACACCATGAGTGAGCGGGAAGCGCAGCGAACAGTTGATGTTGCCGTCATTGGCGGCGGCGTCATCGGGCTCGGCATCGCCTGGACGCTGGCGCATTCCGGCCGTAGCGTGGTCGTCATCGACCCCGACCCGGCCGGCGGTGCCACCTTCGCTGCAGCCGGAATGCTCGCCGCGGTGAGCGAACTGCACTATCGGGAAGAGGCATTGCTTGATCTCATGCTCGCGTCCTCGAAGTTGTATCCCGACTTCATCGACTCGCTCGGAACCGATAGCGACGCTACCGGATACCAGCGAACGACAACGCTGAACGTGGGCGCGGACGCGGCCGACCGGCAAGCCCTCGCCGACCTGCGTGCTGTGCAGGTGGCCAATGGATTGGGTGTCGAGCCCCTCACCGTGCGCGAAGCGCGGGTGCTTGAACCGCTGCTGAGCCCCCAGGTCTCCGGCGCTTTTTTGGTGGAACAAGATCACCAGGTCGACCCGCGACGGCTCACCGAGCGCATCCAGCTCGCGCTCGCCGCCCTCGCGCCCAACGGCCAGGACGCCGTGATTCGGGTGCGTGCGCGTGGATTACTGCACGCCGATGCAACGGATGCCTCCTCGCGCGTTACCGGCGTCGCCCTGGCTGACGGCAGCTCGATCCAAGCCGATGAGGTGGTCGTGGCCAATGGACTCTGGGCGGGCGGGTTGGACGGGCTCCCCGAGCACCTGCGCCTGCCGCTTCGCCCGGTGTACGGGGACGTACTTCGATTGCGGGTGCCCGAGCACCTTCGGCCGCTGCTCACCTGCACGGTGCGCGGGTTGGTGCACGGGGTGCCGGTCTACCTGGTTCCGCGCACCGACGGAACGCTCGTGATCGGAGCCACCCAGCGCGAAGACGGCTCGGGCGTGGTCTCGGCCGGCGGCGTATACCAGCTGTTGCGTGATGCACAGGCCCTGGTGCCGGCGGTCAGCGAGCTGGAGCTGATCGAAACGACCGCTCGGGCCCGTCCGGGAACGCCGGACAATGCACCGTTCCTCGGCCGTGTCGGGTGTTTAAACGGTGACATCGCCGGCCTCATCATTGCCACCGGATTCTTTCGTCACGGTGTACTGCTCACCCCGGTCGCAGCCCAGTACTGCCTGCAGCTCATCGAGGGCATTGCAGACGATCGGTGGCGAAATTTTCGGCCCGATCGATTCTCGGCGAGCCGAGAGCCCGCATCCGCTTCACTGAAAGGAGGCCTATCGTGACCGTGATCATCTCCGTCAATGGCCAGAAACGAACCGTATCCGGCGGCACCGTGACCGACCTCGTAGCCGAGATCACCGGGCGACGCATCGAAACGGGCGGCCATGCAGCCGACGGCGGCCGCCTCGGAGTAGCCGTGGCGCGCAACGCCGCGGTCGTTCCCCGCAGCCTGTGGTCGACTACCGGGCTGACGGCGGGCGATGAGATTGAAATTGTTTCTGCAGTCCAGGGAGGTTGACCGTGCAGACCGCACACTTCACGAACACTGACAGCCTGGTGATTGACGGCGTGGCGCTGACCTCCCGCCTGATCATGGGCACCGGGGGAGCACCGAGTCTCGATGGCCTCGGTGAAGCACTGCGAGCGTCGGGAACCGAACTCACCACGGTCGCCATGCGGCGGCACAGCGCAGCGACCACCGGTTCACTCTTCGAACTGCTGGTCGAGAATTCCATCCGGGTGCTGCCGAACACCGCCGGCTGTTTCACCGCGCGCGATGCGGTACTGACCGCCGAGCTGGCTCGGGAAGCCCTAGAAACCGACTGGATCAAGCTCGAGGTCATCGCCGACGAGCAGACCCTGCTGCCCGATGCGGTCGAACTGGTGGAGGCCACCGAACAGCTCGTTGCGCGGGGCTTCAAGGTGTTCGCGTACACCAATGACGACCCGGTGCTCGCGCTCCGGCTCGAACACCTGGGCGCTGTGGCCGTGATGCCGCTCGGGGCGCCGATCGGCACCGGGCTCGGCATTCTCAACCCGCACAATATCGAGCTGATCGTGGCCCGCGCCGGTGTTCCCGTGGTGCTCGATGCCGGAATCGGTACCGCCTCTGACGCTGCGCTGGCGATGGAATTGGGCTGCGATGCAGTGCTGCTGGCCACCGCCGTGACACGCGCGCAGAACCCGCCGCTCATGGCCGATGCATTCAAGCACGCCGTACTGGCAGGACGGAGGGCCGCCCAGGCCGGCCGCATTCCGCGGCGCCAGCACGCGCTGGCGTCGTCACCGATGGCCGGGCGGCCCGACCTGTGACGCGGATGCCGGTGCTCGCGCCGCTCGTCGAACCCGGCGAGGAGCTCACCAAAGCCGAGCGCGAGCGGTATTCGCGCCACATTCTTATTCCCGAAATCGGAATGCTCAGCCAGCGACGGCTGAAAAATGCGCGCGTTCTCGTAATCGGCGCCGGCGGACTCGGCTCGCCGGTGCTGCTCTACCTCGCAGCCGCCGGGGTGGGCACGCTCGGCATCGTCGATCACGACACCGTGGACCTCAGCAACCTGCAGCGCCAGATCATCCACGGTACCTCAGGCCTCGGCCACTCGAAACTAGAATCGGCAGCGGCCGCGGTCGCCGAGCTCAATCCGCTGGTCACGGTGCACCAGCACGACGTCTGGCTTAGTGCGGCGAATGCCCTCGACCTGTTCGCCCAGTACGACCTGATCGTCGACGGCGCCGACACCTTCGCCACGCGTTACCTGGTCAGCGACGCTGCCGCGATGCTCGGTAAACCCTGCGTCTGGGGATCCATCCTGCGCTTCGACGGGCAGGTCAGCGTGTTCTGGAACCGGCACGGACCCACCTACCGAGACCTGTATCCGGAAGCCCCGCCAGCGGGCTCAGTACCCAGCTGTGGCGAGGGTGGAGTGTTTGGAATGCTGTGCGGAACGATCGGCTCGACGATGGTGGCCGAAGCCGTGAAGTTGATCACCGGGGTCGGGCGCACATTGCTTGGCCGGGTCGTGCTGTTCAATGCGCTCGAAGCGACCTGGCGCGAAATCAGCATTGCGCGCGACCCTGCGGCCGAAGCGATCACCGCGCTGATGGACTACGAGGCGTTGTGCGGGACATCGAGCCTCAATGACGATGCGATTTCCGTGCAGGAACTCGCCGTTATGCTCCAGGCTCGGCAGCGGGGCGAGATCGACTTCGACCTCATCGACGTTCGGGAACCAGAGGAGTACGAGATCGTACACATTGCCGGGGCGCTACTCGTGCCGCAGGGCACCATCCTCTCCGGAGAGGCGTGCCTTGCCCGGGACCGCGACGTTGTCGTGCACTGCAAGGCTGGCCCGCGCTCGGCTGCCGTCTGCGCCGAGCTGCAGCGGCAAGGCTATGAGCATGTGCGTCAGGTTGAGGGCGGCGTTCTGGCCTGGGTGAAAGAGATCGAGCCCACGCTTTCGACATACTAAAGCGCGCGATGGCGACACGAAAGCAGAGGCCACACGCGGCATCTGTTTTCCACCCCCATAAGGGGGTAGTATCGCCGCAATCGGGGATTTCCCGCGCATGAAATGAAAGGTCGGACTATGAACCCGTTACTCATCATTGTGGCCGTTATCGCGGTGGTGCTGCTCATTACCGGAGGTCTGGTGCAGTCGCTTCAATTTCTGCTCTGGGTCGGTATCGTACTGGCGATCATCGCCGTGATCATGTTCCTGATGCGATCAATGTCCGGACGCAAGAGCGCTTGACGCGACACGGTGCCAGAGCAGTCGGTAGAAGGAGAATAAACTCCTTCTACCGACTTTTTCTCTGTCCAAACAAGCTGTTGCCGAGTTGATACAGCTGACAACAGATGCAGCCCTGACAACGATGGCGGTGCTTTCCTGAGACCACGCTTACTGTAGTGTCGAGGCGCTTGATCGAGTTGGAGATCAATCGTTGCGCCGTGCGCCCGGCCGACCATGCGGCAGGTCGCCGCACTCGCCGGTGTCACCCCTACATCGTGCCGGCCGAGCTCATCGCTCGCGGCTCCGAAGAGATTGGACCCCATGCCTGAACTCAACGCCCCTTCCCGTGTCGTCGTCGTCGGTGACGCCCTGATCGATGTGCTGCGTGACGGTGAGGCGAGCCGGGAATTCGCCGGCGGTGCAGCCCTGAACGTGGCGGTGGGCCTGGCCATACTCGGGGTGCCGACGACCCTGATCGCGATGGTCGGTGACGACGCTGACGGCGCGGTGCTTCGGTCCTTCCTCGACCAGTACGGCGTGCAGCTGATCGCGACACCGGGCCCGCTCGGGTCTTCCCGGGCGGTGTCGGATCGCACCGATGGCGAACCCCGCTACTTCTTCAACGACGCCGCTAAAGCGCGCCGGATCGAGTTCGGCGCGGCCGAGAGGGCGGCGCTGGTCGCCGCTGCCATCGTCGTCGTGAGTTGTTTTCCGTTCGACGACACCGCGCAAACCGAGGCATTCATCGCCTGCGTCACCGACCCGGAGCACCGCCTCGTGATCGACCCGAACCCGCGGGCCGGCATGCTGCACGACGGACCGCGGTTCGTACGCAACTTTGAGGCGCTCGCCGCGCGCAGTCTGCTCGTGAAGGTCGGCGACGAAGACGCCGACCTTCTCTACGACAGCACGCTCGACGAGCTGCGCGAACGACTCGTCGATGGGGGCGCGCAGACCGTGCTGGCGACTGCCGGTCGGCTCGGTGCTTCAGTCTCGTTCGAAAACAATCGGCTGGTCAGCGTCCCGATCGCCGCGCTTGACGGCCCGATCGTCGACACGATGGGGGCGGGGGACGCAACACTGGCGGCATCCGTTTGCACCATCATGAACGACGGGGTGCCGCAGGACTCCACGGCGTGGGAGGCGCTGCTGGCCGACGCCATGCTCACCGCCGCGGCGACCTGCCGGCACGAGGGAGCGCTGCTCCGCCGGCCGTAGCGAGCGGATGCCCGGGTCGGGTTAGGCCCCGGGTTAGGCCTCGGTTTCGGGCTCGGTCAGGTTGAGACGGGAGCGAATGGCGTCGCGGGCCTGCTGGGCGGCGCGGCGCACCTCCTTGTCGGAGTCGCGCAGGCGCACCTCGATCGTCGCGATGTTGTCGGCGGTACCCTGATCGGCGAGGGCGTGCAGCGCGGCGGAACGCGCGCGCGGGTTCTCGTCGGTCGTGAGACGCACGAGCTTGGGTACCACCTGCAGGCCGCGCAGCAGCACAACCTTGGCGCACATTTCGCGCACGCGCCACGCCTGATTGTTCAGACCGACGACGATGTACGGCGCGGCCTGCTCTCCCCAGACGTGCAGCAGCGCGCGGGCGCCCCACAGTTCGGGCCAGTACAGGGCGGGTGCACCCTCGAGGATGCCGAGCGCGTGGCGTCCGCCGGCGTAAAGCAGAAAGTCTTTTCCGGCGTTCTTGGCGCGCAACAGGGCCACGGCATTGTCGATGACGACGTTCTCGCCGTAGTGCACGACGGCGGCGCGAATGCGCTCATCGGTCGGCAGATCGATCGGAAGGTCGGGGTGCGGAATCAATTTGTTTTGCATAGCCCTCTAACGCTACCTCCCCTCCGCAGTTTCCAGCCCGCGAGAGCGCAAAAAGTGCCCGATTACGAGTGTCAAACAGGCACTTTTTGCGCTGTCGCGAGCTATTAGGAGAGGAGCAACTCGAAACCGGAGGCCTGCTCGTAAATGCCGTAGTTGCCGATGTCGACGAAACCGAGACTGCGGTAGAGGGCGAGTGCTTCGGGCTGCGCGTAGCCGGTTTCCAAACGCATCCGCTCGTAGCCGAGATCTCGGGCGAGGGATTCCAGCTCGCGCAGAATCGTCTTCGCGTGGCCCTGGCGGCGATAATCCGGGTTGGTCCACATGCGCTTGACCTCGGCGGTGGTGGCGTCGTACTGGCGGAGGCCGCCGCCGGCGACCGTGGTGTCACCGTCGACGAGCACGAGAAATCCTCCGCCGGGCGGATCAAACTCGGCCCCATCAACGTCGTGCACAGAATCGCCATCGCCGTATCGGGTTTCGTATTCACGGTGCAGGTCAAGCAGAAGAGGGGCTACTGCGGGGTCACCGAAGCGCACGGATACACATTTCACGCTTAATAGTGTGCGCCTTGTCGCGGTGCGCTCCTGACAATCGGCGGGAGCTCTCTGAGTAGACTCGATGGGTGTCAGTGAACCCAGAGTTGCAGGGGCGGGTCTTTCCGCCGGTCGCCCCGTATCTAGTCGGCCGTGAAAAGGTGCGCGAATTCTCCCGCGCCGTGTTCGCGACCAACCCGATCAACCACGATCCCGAAGCGGCCCGCGCGGCCGGCCACCACGACGTCGTCGCCCCGCCCACCTTTGCCGTGGTCGTGCAGGAGGCCACCCTGGCCCAACTTCTGGCCGAACCGGATGGCGGCATCGACTTCACCCGCGTCGTGCACGGTGACCAACGCTTCAGCTATACCCGGCCGATCATCGCCGGCGATGAGCTCACGGCAACTCTCGCGGTGACGAGCATCAAGAGCCTCGGTGGCCACTCGATGGTGACCGCCGAGTCCACCATCGTTGACGCCGCGGGCGCCCACGTCGTGACCGCCATCTCCACCCTCGTCGTCAGGGGAGACGAATGATCCCCGTTGTGACCGACCTCACGGTCGGCGACGTCGTCGCCGAGGCGAGTTTCGCCCTGACGCGCGATTCTCTCGTGCGCTATGCCGGGGCATCCGGTGATTTCAATCCCATTCACTACCGCGATGATGTCGCGCAGTCGGTGGGATTGTCGGGTGTGCTCGCCCACGGCATGCTCACTATGGGGCTGGCCGTGCAACCCGTCGTCGACTGGGCGGGCGACCCGGCCCGGGTTCTCGACTACCAGGTGCGGTTTACCCGCCCGGTCTTCGTCGACGCCACTGCTGGCGCAACCGTGGCGGTCGTCGCCAAGGTCGGCGCCGTCGACCCCGAAGCCCTCATCGCCCGCATTGACCTGACCGTGACGTTCAACGGTGCAACGGTTCTCGGCAAGGCGCAGGCGCGCGTCAACCTGGCCTGAAACATGATCGAACCCGTCGCGCTCAGCACCCTCACCACCTTTCAAATCGGTGGGCCACCAGTTGCACGGGTGGCACCGGTCACGGAGCATGACCTCATCAACGAGACCCTCGTGGTCTGGGGCATGGCTGAGAACTGGTTGCTGCTCGGCGGCGGCTCCAACACCGTCGTCGCTGACGACGGCTTCGACGGCATCGTCATCCACGTGGTGACGCGCGGTATCGAAGTGCTCCGCAGTGAAACCACCAGCGAAGCGGATGCCGTCACCGGGCCGACCGGTGGGGTGCGACTGCGCGTACAGGCCGGCGAACCGTGGGACGACCTCGTCGCCTACAGCGTGGATCGCGGCTGGTCCGGCATCGAGGCGCTGTCGGGCATTCCCGGATCGTGCGGTGCCGCCCCGGTGCAGAACATTGGCGCCTACGGTCAGGAGCTTGCGGACAGCCTCGTCGCCATCGATTTTCTCTCTTATGAAACCGGCGAGGTCGAACGACTCGAGCATGCCGATCTGGGCCTCGGCTACCGCACCTCCGCGCTCAAACAGGGGCTGCGCGGCGTCGTGCTCGCGATCGAGCTGAAGCTGCATGACACCGCGGCCGAGGCATCCGTTTTGGGAAGCGCCCTCGGTCAACCGTTGAAGTACGCCCAACTCGCCGGGGCCCTCGGTGTTCAGCTCGGCGACCGGGTGCCGCTGCAGATTGTGCGCGCCACCGTTCTCGGGCTGCGGGCCGACAAGGGAATGGTGCTCGACCCGAGCGACCCCGACACCTTCAGCGCCGGTTCGTTCTTCACCAACCCGATCGTGACCGAGGCATTTGCCCGCTCGCTGCCGGCGGATGCGCCGCGCTGGCCGCTTGCCGCGGAGCCGGCTGATCGTGTTATTCCGCTTGAGGAATATACGGGGGTCGGACCTGTTCCCGGTGAGGAACCCGTGCGTATGGTCAAGCTCAGCGCCGCCTGGTTGATCGAACACGCCGGGGTCAGCCGCGGCTTTCGCCTGCCGGGATCGAGAGCGGCTGTGTCGAGCAAACACACCCTGGCCTTGACGAATACCGGCGGGGCTACCGCTGAGGAAGTCGCCGAACTGGCCCGGTACGTGCTCGGCCGGGTGCAGGCGGAGTTCGGGGTGAACCTGCAGCCCGAGCCGGTGCTGGTGGGGCTGACGCTCTAGCGCCCGGGCGTCAGGCCAGGCTCACGCATCGCGCCGAATCCAACGAAACGTCACCCGGCTCAGCACGAGCCCCAGCACCAGCCAGATGCCGAGGGCGCCGGCCACCCAGGGCAAATCCCAGGTACCGCTCTGCTCGGCAGCCGCGAAGCTTTCCGGAAGAAAGACCGAACGCATGCCCTGCGCCATCCATTTGAGCGGAAAGATGCTCGCCAGGTTCTGCATCCACTCCGGCAGCGTTGTGAACTGCAGGTAGACGCCCGAGATGAATTGCAGCACGAGCACCACGGGAGCCACCACGGCCGTGGCACTGCGCCCCGACCGAGGTACCGCCGAGAGCGCTATGCCGAGAAACGCGCTCGTGATCACACCGAACACGAACACCCAGGCAAAAGTTGCCCACTTTTCCGGCTCAGTCGGTAGCGCGATATCGAGTACAAGCCGCGCCACGAGCAGCAGGAGGCCGGCCTGAAGAATCGCGGTGACGAAGACCTGCCCGATCTTGCCCAGAAAATAGCTCAGCGGGGAGAGCGGGGTGCCGCCGAGGCGTTTGAGGGTGCCGTCGCTTTTCTCGCCGGCGATATCGACGGCGAGGTTCTGCACACCGGAGAGAAGCATGCCGGCGGCCAGCATGCCGGGCAGATAGTAGGTACCCACGCTGACGCCGCCGGTGCCGTCGGGATTCGCACCGATATTGCCGGAGGAGCTGAACGCGGCGGTGAAAATGCCCAGCATGATGAAGGGAAAAAAGAACGTGAACAACAGGGTATCGGGGGAGCGAAAGTACAGGCGTGTTTCATAGCCGATGCGGGACAGGCCGAGCGCGAGCGTGCCCGGAACCTTGTTCTGTGGGCGGGCGACCGCAACCGTAACGCTCATGCTCGTGCGTCCTTATAGGTGCGCCGGCTCGGCTCCGGCCGGCCGTCATTGTTTGATGCTGCAGCCCCGTTCCCAGCCGGAATTGCCTCGTGTCCACGCACGAGCGACAGGTACACATCTTCAAGACTGGGCCGGATCACCTCGAGATCCTCGGGCTCGGCGCCGTTCAAGCTGCGGACGAGTTCGGCCACGACCTGCGCCGGGCGGCTCGTACGCTCTTCGCGTACCAGTCCGTTGCCGTCACGCCAGCGCACGACCGGAACGCGGGCATCCGCTCCGCCGATTTTGTCGAGCGGGCCGATGTCGATGAGCTGGCCACCGGCGATGATTCCAGCTCGGTCGCCGAGTTGCGCGGCCTCGTCGAGGTAGTGGGTCGTCAGCAGAATGGTGGTGCCCTCCGCTTTGAGCCCGCGAATCAGGTGCCAAAACTGATGCCGGGCCTCGGGGTCGAAGCCGGTGGTTGGTTCGTCGAGAAACAACAACTCGGGGCGTCCGATAATGCCGAGGGCGACATCCACTCGGCGACGCTGCCCGCCGGAAAGCTTGCTGACGCGGGTTTTAGCTTTCTCACGCAGGCCCGCCGCGTCGATGACCTCGTCGACGTCGCGCGGATGAGGATAGAACCCGGCGAAGTGGCGCAGCTGCTCGGTCACGGTGGCATTGCCGCTCTCGTTGCTGGTCTGCAACACAATGCCGAGGCGGGCCTTCCACTCCAGGCCGCCGCGGTGCGGATCAGTGCCCAGCACGCTCACCTCGCCACCGGAACGGTCACGATAGCCCTCGAGAATCTCGATCGTCGTGCTCTTGCCGGCGCCATTCGGGCCGAGCAGGGCGAAGGTCTCACCGGCCGCGATCGAGAAACTCACGCCGCGTACCGCCTCGACGCTGCCATACGATTTCTGCAGGTCGCGCACCTGCACAGCCGGGGGAGTGGGTGTCATAGGTCCAGAGTCCCACTCCCGCGCTCTCCGCACCACCTCCGGTGATCGTCTCCCTCATCCAGCAGCGGAGGATGCCGCACTAGGCGAACAGGCGCTGCAGGCGTTGCACACCCTCGAGCAGGACGTCATCACCGAGGGCGTATGACATGCGCAGGAATCCACTCGGCCCGAAAGCTTCACCCGGAACTGCGGCCACCTCGGCCTGATCGAGAATGAGGTCGGCCAGTTCGAGAGACGTCGTTGGGGTCACACCGCCCCACTGACGGCCGAGCAGGCCGGTCACGTCGGGGTAGACGTAGAACGCGCCCTGCGGGGTGGGCGTCACGACGCCGGGGATCTGGTTCAGCTCGGCGATGATCAACTTGCGGCGGCGGTCAAAGGCGACCCGCATGGCCTCGGCGGCGTCCTGCGGGCCGTTCAGCGCTGCGATTCCCGCGCGCTGCGAGATGTTCGACACGTTCGAAGAGAGGTGGGACTGCAGGTTTGCTGCCGCCTTCATGGCGTCGGCGGGGCCGACCATCCAGCCGAGTCGCCAGCCGGTCATCGCATACGTTTTTGCGACACCGTTGACCAGGATGGTGCGGTCGGCGAGCGCCGGAACGGCCTCGACAATCGAAACGGCACGAACCCCGTCGTACGTGAGGTTCTGATAGATCTCATCGGAGATGACCCAGAGGCCGTTGTCTTCAGCCCACTGGCCGATGGCGCGGGTCTGCTCCAGCGAATAGACGGCACCGGTGGGGTTGGACGGTGAAACGAACAGCAGTACCTTGGTTCGCGGGGTGCGTGCGGCTTCGAGCTGCTCGACGGTCACGAGGTAGCCCTGATCACTGCCGGCGAAGACGTCGACCTGCACGCCGCCGGCGAGGCGGATCGCTTCGGGGTAAGTGGTCCAATACGGGGTCGGCACGATGACCTCGTCACCGGGATCGAGCAGGGTCGCGAAGGCTTGGTAAACGGCTTGCTTGCCACCGTTGGTGACGACGACCTGGTTCGGCGAGACCACCAGGCTGCTGTCACGCAGTGTCTTGGCCGCGATGGCCTCGCGCAGCTCAGGCAGACCAGCCGCTGGGGTGTATCGATAGTTCCTCGGGTCGCGAACGGCGGTCAGCGCCGCCTCCACGATGTGCTCAGGCGTCTGAAAATCGGGTTCCCCCGCCGCGAAGCTGATCACCGGCCTTCCCGCTGCCTGCAGCGCCTTGGCCTTGCCGTCAACCTTGAGGGTCGCTGACTCGGCAATAGAACCGATCCGAGTTGAAATTCGCTTGAGTTCGTGATCCACGTGTTGAGTTTAGCTACCCGACCCGCGCGCAAGCTAGCAAAGCCCCCGGCCGAGCCAGCGCTCGTGCCAGACTCGGTGACGAAGATCGGCCGCGCGCCGGCTGAGCCATGAGATGCCCGTAAAAATTGACTCTCCCGCAGGAATAGAGTGATCAAATGATCACCCGTCTGGTTCAGATCTCTCGACCGGTGCTGTGGGTCAACACCATCGGAACGACCGTCATCGGCATGTGGTTGATCGGGGATTTGTGGCGCTGGGACATCATCCCGCTGCTGCTCTGGGCGACCCTGCCGTTCAACCTGCTGATCTACGGCGTGAACGATATCTTCGACCAGGAAACGGATGCCCGGAACGCCCGCAAGGGCGGCCTCGAGGGGGCTCGTATCCTCGGCTCGGAAACTCGCAGTATTGTGCTCGCGGTCGTGCTGACCAACGCGCCGTTCCTGGCATATTTTCTCATCACGCTGCCGGCGGCCGCGCTCGCCTGGATTGCCGCGTACACGGTGATCTTCATCTTCTACTCGGCACCCCCGCTACGTTTCAAGGCCCGGCGCTACCTTGACTCGCTCAGCAACGCCGCCTACGCCTTCCCGCTGATCTTCGTACCCCTGGCCCTCGGCGCGTCGCCGGTCTGGTCGGCGGCTATCGGGCTGATGGCGTGGAGCGTGGCCAAGCACACCTACGACGCGGTGCAGGATATCGACGAGGACCGCGCCGCCGGAATTCAGACCACTGCCGTCCATCTCGGTGCGCGCGGCGCCACGGTGTGGAGCGGCGTGTGGTGGGCTCTTTCCACCGTGGGATTCGCGCTGATCAGTTGGCCGGTCGCCGCGGTGAATGCCCTCATCGCCGGCTGGCTGGTAATTTCACTGGGGCGCAGCCCCACACCGGCAACGGCCCGCCGACTGTATCGATACTCGATCGTGTTCCCCTACGTTGCCGGTTCCGTAGCGGGGGCCCAAATCGTGGCAGCCATGTTGCTGGGAGGCTATCCATGACCCGATCACGCCTGAATACGTCCCCACGGCGCATAGTCGTGCTCGGTGCGGGCATCGGTGGGCTCACGGCCGCCGCACTGTTAGCCCGCGCCGGCCATTCGGTGACCGTACTGGAAGGATCCGACTGGATCGGTGGCAAGAGCAGGCGCCTCGAGATTGACGGGCAGCGGGTGGACACCGGACCGGCACTGGTCACGTTCCCCCGGGTCTGGGAGGAACTGCTCGCTCGTTACGACGCGCTCGGTGCCCGCCGGTCTGCTCCCTCGGAGGCCGCCGCGGTGGCCGGGGTCACGCTGCACAGGCTGCCCGAAGTGGGCCGGTACTTCTACCGGGGAGAAGCAGCCACCCTGCCGGTGCCGGCCGGGCATCCCTGGTACGCGGCCTGGACCCGTTTCGAACGCGAACACGGTGGCCTCGGGCCCCAGCTCACGAGCATGCTCACCGCCGACCCGTTGGATCCGGCGTCACTGCCGGCCGTGCGCAGCGTGTTCCGCCTGTATGGCACCCGCCTGACCACGCGCAGCTTTCTTGACGGCCTGAGCTGGATGCCCGATGGCCTGCGGGAGGTCATCGCCATCCACACCCTCAACGCGGGCGTCTCTCCCCGGCAGACTCTCGCCCTGTACGCCAGCATGCCGGCCATTATGGCCAGGGACGGCGTGTGGGTTCCCGAGGGCGGAGTGAACGAGCTGCCACTCGCGTTGCACCGCCTGGCGGTGCATGCCGGCGCGAATGTGCACACCGGCGAGCCTGTCACATCCGTGACGAAAGGTTTCGTGACCACGGCGTCGGCGACGTACCCGGCCGACGTGATCGTGAGCGGGCTCGACAGCGTGGTGCTCGACGGCCTGCTCGGCGCGCCACCGGCACGGGCGCGGCCGCGCTCGTGCTCGGGGGTGGCCATCTATGCGGCGCTCGAGACGCCGCTGCCGGAGGGCACGGCCACGCACTCCGTTGTGCTTCCCGACGACCCGGCCGCCCTGCACCGCAGCCTCGATACCGGACTCGTACCGGAGCAGACGATGGCATTCCTGAACTACTATCGGCCGCACGAGGTCTACCCCAACGACCGGGCCACCGTGGCTGTACTCCTCACCGCGCCCGCCGATGGTCGCCACTACGACCTCGACAGCCCGTGGGTGGCGCGTGAGGTGGCTCGGGTGAGCGCCGCCGTGGGCCTGGACCGGCCGATCAGCGAGCTGTTTCGGGACCATGTCGTGTTCGACCCGCAGTATTTCGGCGGCTGGGGTTCCGCCGATGGAGCACTCTACGGCGCAACCCACCCGCTCTGGCAGAGTGGGCCATTCCACCGCCCCGGCTACACGAGCCGTGCACGTCCGTGGCTGTGGCGGGTGGGCGCGTCGGTGCACCCCGGCGGCGGTATCCCGGCCGTGCTCGGCGGCGCCATGACCGCGATGCACAAGCTGATCGGCCGCCTCGATGCTCCCTGATCCCAGCTGCTGGCTCCGCGTTCACCTGAGAAGATAAAACCCGACGGGTCGGGTGGAACCGGATCAATCGATGAGGACTCACGTTTTCGCAAGGTGCGCGCTCAAGGGTTCGTGTGCCAAGCTGACCGGGAAGCGGCAGCTCGCCCCTTGGGCTTGTTCGCCTCAGCTTTACAGTGGCCGGTCCGTGACCTAGACTGGTTCCGGTAGTTGAATTCGCCATGCTTTTCTGCGCCTTTTTCCACGTGTTCCTACGTGGTCGAAGTTCAGGCGGCTTTGCGGGTTTGCTTCCATAGGGTGGTGGCTCAATTGGTAGAGCAGCGGTCTCCAAAACCGCAGGTTGCAGGTTCGAGTCCTGTCCGCCCTGCACATCGGTAGAATTCTTCCGATCATGAGAGGTGAAACAGGTGGCCCGAAAAGTTGTCGACGAACCTAGTGAGGAAGTCGTCGCGAACGCCCGAATTGCCCGCGACTCCAATCGCGGTCCTTTCGCTCGGTTGTCTCTGTTTATCAAGCAGGTTTTCGCCGAGTTGCGCAAGGTCGTCACTCCGACTCGTAAAGAGTTGCTGAACTACACCGGCGTCGTACTCGTCTTCGTGATTATCATGATGGCTATCGTCTCGGCTTTCGACTGGATCTTCGGGCTTGCCGTTCTCTACGTGTTCGGAACGCCGGGTTAAGAGAGCCCCACCGGCATCCGCTTTGGCGGAACGCCTGCATTATCGGCATGGAAACGTGTCCAGACAACTTGCACACGTAGAACAAATTAGGGATTGAGATTTAGTGACTGAGACGAAGCACGACGATGTCGACTGGGCCACTGCCGCCGAGCAGTCCTCTGAAGAAGACGAGGCACAGGAGGGCAACACCCTTGCCGCCGACGAAGACTCCGTAGAAGCTGCCGAGCAGGCGGCCTTGCACGTCGCCGACGAAAGCGACGATGTCGAGATCAATCTCGATGCCGCACTCGACGCCCTCGCCGGATCCCCCGACCCCGAAGCTGATGCCATCGTCGATGACGCCCTCGACATCGATTCGGCCGAAGAGGCCGAGGCCTCCGTCGAAGCCGTCGAAGACGAAGACGAGCTCGTCACGGCCGACGCTGGTGTCGAGACCGAAGCAGATGCCGACGCCTCGATCGACCCGTATGAAGCCTTCCGCAAGGAACTTCGTTTTCTGCCGGGCAAGTGGTACGTCATTCACTCCTACGCCGGATTTGAACGTCGGGTCAAGTCGAACATTGAAAACCGCAAGCAGTCCATGGCGATGGAAGACTTCATCTACCAGTGCGAAGTTCCCATGGAAGACGTCGTCGAGATCAAGAACGGCCAGCGCAAGATGGTCACCCGCGTGCGCATCCCGGGCTACGTGCTCGTGCGTATGGACCTCGACGAGGACAGCTGGTCGGTTGTTCGCCACACCCCCGGTGTGACCGGCTTCGTCGGCAACGCCCACAACCCCACGCCGCTGCGCTTCGAAGAGGCCTTTGGCATGCTCAAGGGACTCGTGGAGATTGTCGAAGCCCCGACCAAGGCTGGCGGCGCCCCCGGAAAGTCGGCGCAGCGCGTCATCGCGGCCGAGGTCGACTACGAAATCGGCGAGACCATCACGATCAAGGAAGGTTCGTTCGCGGGCCTGCCCGGTTCGATCAGCGAGATCAAGCCGGAGAGCGGCAAGCTCATCGTGCTCGTCTCCCTGTTCGAGCGCGAGACCCCGGTCGAGCTCAGCTTCGACCAGGTCACCAAGCTCTAACCAATCAGAACGGATGCCCCGCCAGGGTCATCCACGCTGGTTTCCCAAAACCACCGGGGCCCATCCGGGCCACCGGGAGAGCGGCCCCCGGGCTGCTCGCACATCAATACGAAGGACAACACAATGGCACCGAAGAAGAAGGTTACAGGTCTGATCAAACTTCAGATCAAGGCCGGCGCAGCCAACCCCGCACCGCCCATTGGGCCGGCACTGGGTCAGCACGGCGTTAACATCATGGAGTTCTGCAAGGCCTATAACGCGGCGACCGAAGCTCAGCGCGGCAACGTCATCCCCGTTGAGATCACCGTCTATGACGACCGCTCATTCACGTTCATCCTGAAGACCCCGCCCGCAGCGGAGCTCATCAAGAAGGCCGCTGGCGTCGCCAAGGGCAGCGGAACCCCGCACACCGTCAAGGTTGCCAACCTCACCCAGGCCCAGGTCCGCGAGATTGCTGAAGCGAAGATGGTTGACCTCAACGCCAACGACATCGACGCCGCCGCGAAGATCATCGCCGGAACCGCCCGGTCCATGGGCATCACGGTCAGCGCGTAAGCACACCCCACATCAGCGCCTCGCGGCGCCTGTGCACCCTTAGCAATTAGTGGAAGAGCCTGCCAGGCTCGCACCACACTCTGAAGTACATACAGGAGATTTCACATGGCAACCAAGTCAAAGGCGTACCGCGCCTCCGCCGCCAAAATCGGCGAAGACAACGTCTTCACCCCGGCCGAGGCCGTAGCCCTCGCCAAGGAGACCGGCTCCGCAAAGTTCAACTCCACGGTTGAGGTCGCCCTCCGCCTCGGCGTCGATCCTCGCAAGGCCGACCAGATGGTTCGTGGAACCGTCATCCTCCCGCACGGCACCGGCCGCACCGCCCGCGTCATCGTCTTCGCAACCGGCCCTGCCGCCGAAGCCGCGATCGCAGCCGGCGCCGACGAGGTTGGTGGCGACGAGCTCATCGAGAAGGTAGCCGCTGGCTACACCTCGTTCGACTCGGCCGTCTCGACCCCCGAGCTCATGGGTAAGGTCGGTCGTCTCGGAAAGGTGCTCGGCCCGCGTGGTCTCATGCCCAACCCGAAGACCGGAACCGTGACGCCCGACGTCGCCAAGGCCGTTTCCGACATCAAGGGCGGAAAGATCGAATTCCGCGTCGACAAGCACTCCAACGTGCACTTCGTCGTCGGCAAGGCCTCTTTCTCGGTTGAGCAGCTGAATGAGAACATTTCCGCCGCGCTCGAAGAAGTTGTCCGTCTCAAGCCGAGCTCATCCAAGGGCCGTTACATCACGAAGGGCGTCGTCTCGACCACCTTCGGTCCTGGCATCCAGCTCGACGTCAACAGCATCTAAGGCTCAAAGAATCTGAGCATTCGCTCGAGCAAGAAGCAGGGCCCGTCTTCGGACGGGCCCTGCTTCTTTTAACGGATGCCGCTAGCCGATGTAGCTCATGACGTGCTTGATACGGGTGTAGTCCTCGAGGCCGTACAGGGAGAGGTCCTTGCCATAGCCGGAGTGTTTGAAGCCGCCGTGCGGCATCTCCGCTACGAGGGGGAGGTGCGTGTTGATCCAGACACAGCCGAAGTCGAGGTTTTTGGCCATGCGCATCGCGACACCGTGGTTCGAAGTCCACACCGATGAGGCGAGGCCGTATTCCACGTCGTTGGCCCAGGATAGCGCCTGGGCTTCATCACTGAACTTCTGCGCGGTGATGACCGGGCCGAAGATCTCGTTCTGCACGGCCTCGTCGCTTTGCAGCAGGTCGGCGACGATCGTGGCTTCGTGAAAGTAGCCCGTGGTGCCCTGGCGGTGGCCGCCGAGTGCGAGGGTAGCGTGGTCGGGCAGACGGGAGATGACACCCTCGACCCGAGCGAGCTGCTCGGCACTCGAAAGGGCACCGAACAGGATGCCCTCATCGAGCGGGGCGCCCGTGCGGGCGTTGTCCTTGGCATAGGCGGCGAGGGCGGCGACGAACTCGTCGTGGATGCCCTCCTGCACGAGCACGCGGGTAGCGGCGGTGCAATCCTGGCCGCCGTTATAGAACGCGGCGGCGGCGATGCCCTCAACGGCCTGCTGAATATCCGCGTCGTTGAACACGATGACGGGCGCTTTGCCACCGAGCTCGAGGTGTACTCGCTTGAGATCGAGGGCGGCGGTGCCGGCGACCTCCATGCCGGCGCGCACCGAACCGGTGATCGAGACGAGCTGCGGGGTGCGGTTGGCGACAAGGGCGCGACCCGTGTCGCGGTTTCCGGTAACGACGTTGAAGGTACCGGCAGGCAGAAATTCGGAGGCAATCTCGGCCAGCATCAGGGTGGAAACCGGGGTCGAATCGCTCGGTTTGAGCACAACGGTATTGCCGGCGGCGAGGGCCGGAGCGATCTTCCAGATGGCCATCATCATCGGGTAATTCCACGGAGTGACCTGGCCGACGACGCCGATCGGCTCGCGCCGCACAAAGGACGTGTGGTCTTTCAGGTACTCGCCGGCGGCTTTGCCTTCGAGCAAGCGGGCAGCCCCGGCAAAGAAGCGCACCTGGTCGATCATGACCTCGACCTCGTCGCCCACGATGCCGGCGCGCGGCTTGCCGGTGTTCTCGCACTCGGCGTCGGCGAGTTCCTCGGCCCGCGACTCGAGCGCGTTCGCGAACCCCAGCAGGGCGAGCTGGCGTTCGCTCGGGGTGGTCTGGCCCCAGGTTTCGAATGCGGTGGCGGCGGCTTTGTAGGCACCGGCTACGTCGCCCTCGGTCGAGATGGGGGTGCGCGCAAACACCTCCTCGGTGGCCGGGTTGATGATGTCTAATTGTTCACTGGCCGAGGACGACGTGTAGTCCCCGTTGACGAAGTTGTGGAGTTCACGGATAGACATGTGGTCCTTTCGAAAAGCCGAGGAGACGGTATGGGCGGCGCTGCCCTATCGTGACGATATCGCACATCATTCGAAATCGAATCTTGAATCCACCGAGCCACGCGGGGCGGGCGATCGATCGAACCGACGCCCGGGCAGGCCTGCACGAGGGTGCTGTGCGGGGCATCCGTTTTCAGCACGAAGCCGCCTGCATGCGCCGAACCTACAAGGCCGGGCTCCCCAGCGACTCATTCTCGGACGCGTGGAGCATCGCGCGGGTGTACGGATGCTTGGGGGAGCCACACAGGTCGGCGACCGACGCGTATTCAACAATCGCACCGGTACGCACCACAGCAACACGATGGCAGATCTGGGCCGCCACCTGCACCGAGCGTGTCACGATGATCATCGTCAACTTGTGTTTGCGCTGCAACTGACCCAAGAGCTCAAGAATGTCGAAGCTGTCAGATGCGTTCAGGGTGTCGGTCGGGTCGTCGGCCACCAGCAGCTTCGGGCTGCCGGCGAGGGCATGGGCAATGTGCACGCGCCGTGCCAGGATCGCCGACACATCGCGCGCGTAAGCGGTAAAGGTATGTTCCGGATTTTCGACACCGGCCTGGCCCAGCAGATCCAGCGACCGTTCGTAGGCGGCCGGTTTCGACAGACCGCCGCGGGAACGCAGCAGTGCGGCCAGCTGGGTTCCCACTGTCATATTCGAGTCGAGGCTGTCCCGTGGGCTGCGCGGCAGGTACGCGATTTTGGTGTCGTGCAGCCGAGAGGAAGATCGTGGCGGCAGTCCGACCAGTTCGACGCCGTTGTACAGAATTGATCCGGATCGGATACTCGCCGGGGCAGGAAGTACGCCGGCGATGCTCTGTGCGACTTCGAGGGCTCCAGAAGACGCATCGCCAACCAGCCCGATGACCTCGCCGCAGGTGATGGAGAGCGAGATGCCGTGCACCAAACGCCGTGCGTTCACGTGCGCCGCCGACGAGACCTGAAGCCCGCGCACATCGAGCAGCGCCGCAGAGCGAAACCAGTGTGATGGCATGGGCGCGGTCGTTTCGGCCGGCGGGGGAGGTTCAACCTGATCGTGCGGCTCGTTCATCCACGGTTTCACCAACGGGATTCCCGCGTGCACGGCACGATTGAGATGACGCAATACACTGCGAGCGTCACACATTGTCGGCTCGCATTTCAGTAGGTCGAGACGAGCGGCGACGCGTAGGACATACCCAACCGACAATCTCTGGTGCGTGGTGCCGCAACAAGGCCACTGTTTACAGAGCGCTTATTTACGTCATAGTAATGGTATCGAAAAGTACTACCGACGACGTACCGGTTTGTTGAGTTGAGCGCGGATGGGCATCCGTAGGTTCCGTGGGCAGGTTAGTGCGGTGAGTGCGCCTCAAGAAATTCGTACACCTCGGTCTGGTCGACGCCGGGAAAGGTGCCGGTGGGCAGCGCGGCAAGCAGGCTCGTCGGGGTGCGCGCGGCCGGCCAGGATTGGCCGGCCCAGCGAACGGCTAGATTGTCGGGCGCGCGGCGGCAGCAGGATTCGTCGGGGCAGAGGGAAACGGCGCGGTTCGCCGTCTCCCTGCCTCGAAACCATTTCACGTGAGCGAACGGCACGCCAACGCTCACCGAGTACTCGCCCTCTTTGGCTTTCTCGATGCGAGAGGTACACCAGAAGCTTCCGGCCGGCATGTCCGTGTATTGATACCAGGCGCTGAACCGGTCTTCGACGTCGAAGACGGTACGAGCCGTCCAGCTGCGGCAGACGGTGGTGCCCTCGACCGCGCCCAGTGCGTCGCTCGGGAATCGCACGTTGTCGTTCTCATAGGCCTTGATGATCGTGCCGGACTCGTGCACCTTCATGAAATGCACGGGAATGTCCAGCCGCGCCGTGGCAAGGTTGGTGAAGCGATGAGCGGCCGTCTCGTAGGAGACCGCGAAGGCGTCCCGCAGGTCTTCCATGGAGATGCGCCTCAGGGTCTTGGCCTCGGTCAGCATGCGCACCGCGTCCCGCTCTGGCAGCAGGATAGCGGCGGTGAGATAGTTGGTCTCCACCCGTTGGCGCAGAAATTCAGCATAGTTTTTTGGCTCTTCGTGCGCGCAGAGGTGGCTTGCGAAAGCCTGCACGATCGGCGAGCGGGAATCTCGTGATGCCGAATGCTGGGTGGGTAGGTAGATGCGCCCGTTGCGCTTGTCGGTGACCGACCGGGTGGAGTGTGGTAAATCGTTCACATAGTGCAGCGAAAAACCCAGGTGGGTGGCCATGTCGGCGACGAGCTGCTGCGACACCGGACCGCCGGAGTGCCCGACTGCGGTGAGCAGCTCGAGGGCCTGCGCCTCCAGCTCGGGAAAGTAGTTATCCTGCTGACGCATGATCTGGCGCAGCGCGGAATTGGCCCGTCGGGCCTCCTCCGGAGTCGCGGCGCGTTCGCGGTTGAGCCGGTCGATTTCATTGTGCAGGCTCAGGATGGTCTGCAGAGTTTCGTCGCTCTGGCCTTTGCTCACTCGAATGCGGGGGAGTCCCAGGGCCTGGAATACCGGCCCGCGCTGGGCGCGCTCGACCGAGATTTCCAGGGCAGCACGCTCGGAGGGGGCATCCGTTCGCATCAGATCCTCGACGGTGGTGCCGAGGGCGAGGGCGATCGTGCGCAGCATGGAGAGACGCGGTTCGCGCTTGCCGTTCTCCATCATCGACACCTGCGACGGTGCGCGGTCGATCGCGGCAGCGAGGGCGTCGAGCGTCATACGCCGCGCGGTACGCAGCTCCCGGATACGACGCCCCAGCGTGAGCGCGTCAAGTTCCGGTTCATCACTGCTGAGAGAGGAGAGCGCGGCGAGGGCTTCTGCGGGGACCATAACGTCAGTGTCGCAGATCGCAAAAGTTTCCACAATCAGAAGAACAAGGTTTCTTCTGCCCAATTATTATGGTTTGACCCGGCCCCGGTCGGGCAGAGTAAAGGCACAGGCAAGTACCGCTGTCGAATCGTGATGGCACACCCCTACACTCGCTCATTCGGCTGAAGCAGAACAGCTCCACCCTCCCGCCACCTGAGATCGGGCGAACCGCACCAATGGCTCGACCGCTGTCACTACCACCTACTTTCGCAAGGAGCCAGATCATGAACACCCCGAATCCCACCCTCGATCAGGCGGTCAGCTCTGCTACCGTGAAGACGAGCACCGGCAGCTTCGCCACGATTCGTCCGCACCTCGAGGTCACTGGCCCGCTCGGAGACCGCTACGACGAGATCCTTACCCCGGACGCCCTCGAATTTCTCGCCGAGCTACACGAGCGTTTCGCCGGAACCCGACACGACCTGCTCGCCGCTCGGTTGCAAACTCGAGTGGATGCCGCGAATGGTCGCGACCCCCGGTTTCTCAGCGAAACCGAGAGTATCCGTTTGGACCCGACCTGGAGCGTTGCCGGAGCCGGACCTGGCCTGGAGGATCGCCGGGTGGAGATCACCGGCCCGACCGACCGCAAGATGGCTATCAATGCCCTCAACTCGAGCGCCAAGGTCTGGCTCGCCGACCAGGAAGACGCCACAAGCCCGACCTGGACCAACGTGATCGAGGGCCAGCTGACCCTGTTCGACCAAGTGCGCGGTCAGCTCAGCTTCACGAGCCCCGAAGGTAAGAAGTACGAGATCACGAACGAGTCGACGCCGACCATCGTGGTGCGTCCGCGAGGCTGGCACCTCGTTGAAAAGCACATCACCTTCGTTGATCGCGCCAACCGCCGCATGAAGTCCTCGGGAAGCCTCATCGACTTCGGGCTGTACTTCTTTCACAACGCTCAGAAGCTCATCGAGAACGGGACCGGCCCATACTTCTATCTGGCCAAGCTGGAGAGCCACAAGGAAGCGCGCCTATGGAATGACATCTTCACCTACGCCGAAGAGCGTTTGGGCATCGAGCACGGCACCATCCGTGCCACGGTGCTGATCGAAACGATCCAGGCCGGCTTCGAGATGGAAGAAATTCTCTACGAACTGCGCGACCACTGCGCCGGTCTGAACGCCGGACGCTGGGACTACATCTTCAGCATCATCAAGACTTTCCGGTCCCGGGGCAGCCGCTTTGTTTTTCCGGACCGCAAGCAGATCACCATGACGGTGCCCTTTATGCGGGCGTACACCGAATTGCTCGTCGCCACCTGCCACCGTCGCGGAGCCTTCGCTATCGGCGGGATGAGCGCCTTCATCCCCAACCGCCGCGATCCGGCGGTCACCGAGCAAGCTCTCGCCCAGGTCGCCGCGGACAAGAAGCGTGAAGCCACCGACGGTTTCGACGGTTCCTGGGTTGCCCACCCCGACCTGATCCCGACCGCTCAGGCTGAGTTCGACACGGTTCTCGGCGACCGCCCGAACCAACTCGAGCGCACCCGCCCCGACGTGAGCGTGACAGCCGCCCAGTTGCTGGACGTTGCGTCGGTCGGCGGCCAGATCACTGAGGCGGGCGTGCGGGGCAACGTACTCATCTCTCTGCGGTACATCGAGTCCTGGCTGCGTGGGGTCGGCGCCGCGGCGATCGATAACCTCATGGAAGACGCCGCTACGGCGGAAATTTCCCGTTCGCAGCTTTGGCAGTGGATCCACGAGAACTCGGTCACCGCCGAGGGGCGCCGGATCGACTCTGACTGGGTTGAAGAGGTGCTCGACGAGATCGTCGACGGCCTCGAGCGTACGCCCACCGACCGCTTCGACGACGCACTCACGGTGCTGCGTACCTCAGCGCTCGAGCCGGAGTTTCCGACCTTCCTGACGGTCGGAGCGTACGCCCGCTTCTTCTAACTCATTCGACGTTCGCGAAAACGGGCAGACAAGTACTTCACCCCGGCATCATCACAGGGGTGAAGTACTTTTCTGCCCATTTTTCGTGAAAGAAGACCCATCGTTCCATCCCCCAGTCTGGGGGGGGCTTGGCCACCCAACGGGGGTATACATGAGAATGTCTCATCTCTAGTGTTCTGAATATAGATGATGAATAAAATTCATCATCTCACCTTGGGACTGACAATTGAGAGGCACAATCGTGAACAAAATGCTCACAGGATCCATCGCTGGCGCTGCCGGCGTTGCTCTTCTCCTCGGCGGCGCGGGAACCTTCGCGCTGTGGAATGACGACGCGGCGATCGCCGGTGCAACCATCAACGCTGGCACGCTGACGGTCGAAGCATCGAACAGCGCCTGGAGCGATGATCAGGGCGCCATCGACGACCTCGCGAATTACCTCATCGTTCCGGGCGACACGCTCACCTATGTCACCACACTGACTGTGGACGCGCAGGGCGACAACCTTCATGCCACCCTTAATGTCCCCGAAAACCCGATCGCGACCCCCGTCAGTGATGCCGACGAGGACTTGGCGCTCAGCACGGCTCTCGCGGTGACGACCTCGCTCACCACCGTTGAGGACGGGGTAACTGTGGAGAGCCTCGCCGAGGACGGTTCCTTTGACGTCAACGCGTCCGAAGGAACTCAGGAGTACCACGTGACTGTCCTGGTCCACTTCCCGAGCGGTGCCCCAGATTACAACAACGATGCCCAGGCAGGGAGCGTCGATCTGTCCGAGTTCGACGTCACCGTCACGCAGACCCCCTAGGACCTCGGCGCCCCACGAAAGGAGAGTCGCGTGAAATCGCAGGTGCGAGCGCGACTCTCCCCGTGGAGTCCGGTTAGCCGGAATGTAGTTCAAAAATAAAACTCGGCGATTGAATGACTGTCGCCGGCATCGACGCAGAACGCCAAGACCTACTTTTCCACCGGTTTGGGACCCGCCAACAGAGGGCGTTCCATCCTCGGGCGGGGACCCCGGTGCGGTCTTGCACTCCCCAAGGTCTCCGCGCGGCAAACGGTAGAGACATCTCCTCGGTTCACCTCGATTTTGGAATGGAAGATTTTCATGAAGCGGATCCTCACCGGTTCGATCGCCGGCGCTACGGGTATTGCACTTCTTCTTGGCGGGGCGGGAACCTTCGCGCTCTGGAATAGCTCCGCGGCCATTGCCGGCGCTCCCATCACTGCCGGCACGCTGACGGTTGAGACTGAGGACGTTGTTTTCTGGACCGACCAGTACGGCACCGAGATCAATATGCAGAGTTATAAGATCGTGCCCGGCGACGTCCTCACGTACACATCATTCCTCGACGTAACAGTACGAGGTGACAACCTCCATGCTCGAATAGCTATCGACCACGGCTCGATCAGCTCTGCGAACTCTGATGCCAGCAGGGCGCTCAAAATCCTCCTCGACAAGTCGACCAGTGTGTCGGTGGACACCGACGACTTAATAGGCGTCCCCCATGACTTCAGCGACGATCAAACCCGGTTCGACCTGAGCGAAGGCGACCACATGCTCCACGTTACGGTCACGATCGAATTCCTAGAGAGCTTTGAAGACGTTGACGTTGACGACGACGATGCGAAGAACGCATCGGCCCTCTTGTCCAATCTCGGCGTGACTCTCACGCAGACTCCGTAGCCGCTCATTACCGCTGAGCGCTCACGAAGGGGAGTCGGGTGAAACCAGAAGCTGTGAGCGTGAATCTCCCCGCCGACCTGCATCCACTGCCCAAACAGGTCAAGCGGGCCGCTGGCCTGTGGCGCCAGATCAGTTTCGCATTGAGTCTGGCCGTCTTACTTTTGGTAATCGGTCTCGCCGCCGTGCTGATCGTCGTGCCGAAGGTCACTGGGTCGATCCCGCTTACCGTGCTCACCAGCTCGATGGAGCCGGGATTTCCACCCGGCACGCTGGTTATCGTTCGGCCCGTTGCAGTTGAGGACGTGGCCTTGGGGGACGTGATCACCTACCAAATGGAGACGGGAAAACCCGGCGTCGTTACCCACCGCGTCATTGCGATCAATATGACGGCGGGTGAGCGCACGTTCGTCACGAAGGGTGACAACAACGGTGCGGCCGATGCGTCTGCCGTGCTCGAAGGGCAGATTCAAGGCCGGCTCTGGTACTCCGTTCCGCTGATTGGCTACGTCAATAATGCGGTCAATGGCGCCAATCGAGCCTGGCTTATTCCGGTGGCCGCTTCATTGCTGTTCGCCTACGCGGGCTACATGATCCTGGCCGGCGTCATGGGCAGCGTGCGCAAGCGGCACGGAGCTGGCCAGTCGGGCGGGACGATGCGCGACTCGGCTGCCGCTGATTCTGGCCTGGATGCCGACGAACGAAGCTAGAAAATCTACTTCTATCCGTTGCGGGCTCGTTTTGAGTGCCGCCGCCGGCAGGCGTCCCGGCCCTCAGATTGGGGGTCAGTGATACCCAATGGGGGGCATACATGAGAGATCCTCGACCCTATGGTTCTGGATGGGGATAGTGAAAAACTTTCATTATCGCCTCTAAAACTGACAATTTGAGATGAGACTGACGTGAAACTTATGTTAAACCGCAAGAAAGCCATTATTGGGGCCGGGGGCGTTGCCGTTGCATTGACCATGGCACTCGCGGCATTAGGGCCGACCGGTGCGTACTTCAGCGATACCGCGCAGGGTGAAGTGAGCGGCACCGTCGGCTCGATAAAGATCGCCGGCGCTGACGGCACCGGTACCGATTCGCTCAATCTGGCCTACACAAACCTGCTGCCGGGAACGACCCAGACCGTCGCGTCGCGCTACGTGAACACGGGTCTGAACGCTCAAGACGTCTGGGTTGTGTTCAACGACAAGGATGCTCTCCACGCTCTGAACGACCTCGGGACCTATGGCGAGTTTCACGTGGCTGCGAACGGCAAAGCGCTCTTTGACTCCGCCAACCTCAGCGATGACCTGGATGACGTTGAAAAGCCGAGCTGTGGGACTCTCGCGCCAACCGGATGCTGGCCGGTTCCGACGATGATCAAGCTGGAATCGAACCTGGCACCGACAGCTGTCGGCTCTGTCTCCTTCACCTTCGGATATGCGGCAAAGATGTCTGGCCAGTCGAAGCTGGGCGGCGGAGTCTGGAACTCCTACCCGGTGAAGACGGTTCAGACGCCGGACGCGGTAGGTGCTCATAACGGCCTTCCATATCAGCTCGTCGCGACGCAGGTCGGACAGAAGCCGGGCCAGTAGGGCTCGATGAAGTGGCTCGGACGTCACTGCCGGGTAGCGGTGTCCGAGCCATTTTTCAATCCATTTTCGAGCTGAAGGAGCACCGTGAAGCGATTCAAGGGCACCGTGATTCTGCTGCTCGTGCTGGTTGCCGTACTCACTCCGGTAACCCTGATTGCGACGGGCGCGCTGCCGTATCGGGCCTACGTCGTGCGCACCGGGTCGATGGCGCCTACCATTTCGCCGGCGAGTGTGGTGATCGTCGAGGCCGACCAGTATGAGGTCGGGCAGGTCATCACCTTTCGGCGTCACGGTGATCGCACCACGCACCGACTCGTGGCCGTCAATGACGATGCAAGCCTCACCACCAAGGGCGACGCGAATGATGAGGTCGACCCGTTCACTGTGCCCCGATCTGATGTCATCGGCGGTATGACCGCGTTCGTTCCCAATCTCGGCTATCTCGTGGTCTACCTGCAGAACCCGCTCGCCCTCGGCTCCCTCATCATGTGTGTGCTGAGCCTGTGGTACGTCGGCTCGTCCGAAGAGAAACCCGAGGCAAAACGAACCAAAGGTTCCATGGAGAAGACAGCAGCCGCGGCCGTTCAGGTCGCCTAGTTTGCTGACTGGGCCTTGACCCTCTCGTAGGCGGCGAGGGCGGCTCGGCGCGTTTCGCCGAGGTCGACGAGGGGTTCCGGATAGGCATCCGTGCCGTACTCGGGCACGTATTCCCGGATGTACTGCTGGTGCGGGTCGAACTTGGCCGCCTGCAGATTGGGATTGAAGATGCGAAAGTAGGGTGCAGCATCCGCTCCGGAGCCGGCCACCCACTGCCAGCCGAAGGGGTTGCTCGCAGCGTCGGCATCGACCAGGGTGTCCCAGAACCAGCGCTCTCCTTCGCGCCAGTCGACCAACATATTCTTGATCAGGAATGATGCGGTAACCATACGTACCCGATTGTGCATGCTTCCG
Source organism: Cryobacterium lyxosi (assembly GCF_004403345.1). Lineage (NCBI taxonomy): Bacteria > Bacillati > Actinomycetota > Actinomycetes > Micrococcales > Microbacteriaceae > Cryobacterium > Cryobacterium lyxosi. The sequence continues at coordinate 197,900 of NZ_SOGT01000008.1, read as the reverse complement.
GTGCGCCACAGTTCGCGCATCCCGGCATCGACGAGCGCGAAGCCGGTGCGGCCCTGTTTCCAAGCGGCGAGTGCACGCTCGTCGACCGGGGGCCACGGGAAAGCATCGAAGGCGGGACGCAGGTTTGTCGTCGCAAGATCGGGGGCGTGAAAGAGCACGTGGTAAGTGAACTCGCGCCAGCCGAGCTCGGTGAGAAATCGGGTCGCGCTCGTCAGCGCGGGGCCGGAGAGTTCACGCTGAGCCTGCTGCGTGGCGGCCCAAACCTGATGCGGGCTGATCTCGCCCCAGCGCAGGTAGGGTGACAGACGCGATGTGGCGTTCTGGGCCGGTTCGTCACGTTCGGCGGCGTAGCGAGGGAGCGCCTCGGAGAGAAAGCGCTCGAGCATTTTCTGAGCGGATGCCTCGCCCGGCGTCCAGGCGGCGCGCAGCCCGGCGGCCCAGTCGGGCGCACTGGGCTCGAGGCCCCAGTCGTTCAGGTTGTCGGAGTCGAGGCCGTTTGCCGCGTTGCCGCCCGTCGAGCTGGCAATGCTGGTGGGCGCCGGGTACGGCGCGCGCGGCGGTGGGCCTGCTGTGCAGGAACGCCAGAACGGCGTGAAAACCGAGTAAGGGCCGCCTTGCCCGGTCTGAACCGTCCAGGGTTCAAACAGGAGCGAACCCGCAAAACTGTGGGTGTCCACGCCGCGCCCGCGCAGCTCGGCCTTGATCGCGGTGTCGATCGTGCGTTCTGCCTCGCCGTAGCGGCGATTCCAGAAGACCGCCGCGGCATCTGTGTCGTGCACGATCTGGGCGATGATTGCGGCCGCAGCACCCCGGCGCAGGATGAGGCGCCCGCCGAGCTTTTCGAGGGTCGCAGCGAGAGATCGCAGGCTTTGGTGCAACCACCAGCGTGCTGCACCTCCGAGCGGACGCACGCCGGGAGATTCGTCGTCAAACACGTACACGGCCACGATCGGTCGTTGACGGGCCAGAGCGGCGTGCAGGGCCGGATGGTCGGCGACCCGCAGATCGTCGCGGAACCAGACGATGACGGGGCCGGCGGGCTCGTCGGGTTGGGGGGTGATGGCGGGGGGTGCAGTCATGGGCGTCTCCTCCTGAGAACTCCAGTGTGGACCCTTCCAGCGAGTAGACCAATTCGGAGGTAGAACGCTCTGTATTGGGCCGGTCTTCTATGGCTCGCCGAGGCAGCTAAGGCGCCAAAACCTCGGTATGTCTATAAAAAACTACGAAAATCTGCTCAGAATTCTCTGAATGCTGGATAAAAGCACCGTATTCGCTCAAAAACCTTATTCCCTATTCTGGGGGTTTGAGCAGGACAGACATATCCGTCTGTCCCATCTAGTGTGTGAATCGCGGATGGGGCTACAGCCGAAAAAATCATCGGCGAGTTGTCGCAATTCATGGCTTGATACCCAGAGCCGTGGCTGCCAGCCGCAACAACGGCGTGCTTACCCCACGCCGGCCACGTGGCGGGTTCTCTTCCCGTTGCTCCACGCCTGCCGATTTCTGGCCTGCGATCACCCGAAGTTTTCAGACCAGTCCTCGAAGGGTTTTACTCATGAACAAGCTCACCAAAGGCGCGATTGCCGGCGCTGCCGGTCTGACCCTGCTACTCGGCGGCGGCACGACTTTCGCACTGTGGAACTCCTCGGCGGAGGTTTCCGGCGGCACGATTGTTGCCGGTAACTTGGCCGTTGCCCCCAGCATGGTCGACGGCGTCGAAGCCGTAGGAACCTGGATCGTGAAGGACGGAACCGCCGCCGGCAGGGCGATCCCTGTGTTGTCCAATTTCACAGCCTCGCCCGGTGATGTGCTGGTGTACACCAAGTCCATGCACATCACGGCCAGTGGCGATAACCTCGTCGCCGAGCTGGCGCTTGCCCCGGGTTCGATCGTTGCTTCAGAGACGAGTGTTCCTGCCGATGTGAATCTCGCGGAGTATCTCGTCGGGACCGCGGTCTTGACAGCGGATGGTACTGGAATTAGCGACAACTACTTCGAGGCCTACCGGATGGTGACCACCGGTCCGACGAAATATGTCGTCACGCCCGGAACGGGAGTGGTCGATGAAGACGTCACCGTCGAGGTGACGATCACGTTCCCGAACGGCGCCTTGGGTCTTGAGAACACCATGATGCTCGGTTCGGTCGCCCTGCAAGACATGGCGGTCACGCTTACCCAGCAGTAACCGGTCTGTGCCGGGGTGCCCACCACCCGACGAGGGCGCCTCGAAAACGGCCAGCACGCAGTGTCCTTTCGATTCGCGAAAGCCGGTGATCTTTTGAAAACGTATCTACTCGCAAGCGCGGCGATTCTGGGTGCTACCCTGCTGGCGACGGCCGCTGTTGGCGGAACCTATGCCCTTCTCAACTCAAGCGCCTCGGCCGGTCAGACGGTGACCATTCAGGCTGGATCGGCAGCCGTCAGCATCACGTCACCCCTCGTGCTGTCGGACGCCCAACTGTATCCGGGAGCGAGAAATGTCGGCACGGTCGAAGTGCGAAACGATGGCACTGTGTCGCTCGCGCTTCGGCTTTTTGGACTGACGCCGCCGACGGCCCAGACCGCATTGTCTGAGGACTTGGTCATAGGTGCTCGCACAGTGTCGGCGGCGAGCGAGTGCACGTCGAGCCTGACACCGACCATTACCGGTACTTTCCGTTCCGCGCCGGTTGCCGAGCTCGGTACCACCCTCGCCCCGGGGGCTACGGCAATGCTCTGCGTCTCGGTGGTGCTTTCAGCGGATGCCCCGAGCGCCAGCCAATCCCAGACTGCGACCAGTTTCGGACTTTTAATTGATGGACGACAGGTCTAGCCCGTGAAATTGCATCGTCACTTTCCGCGTTCCCTGCGACGAAGAACAAGGCGCCCGACTGTTCACCGACACGCATCCCGGCCTCGCTGGCCCGCTACGCGGTCAGCCCTCACGATCGCGAGCGCTGTCTTTTTGACCCTCTCAGGCTCTGGAATTGCCCAGGCCATCTGGACCGCCGCGGCGGTCCATCCCACGGCATCCGTTCGGTCGGGCGCGGTGACGATCAGCCAGACGGGGTTTGCCGAGCTCGCGACGACGTACACGTCTACCGCCCTCTCGACCACGAAGCTCATTATGGTATCCAACGAAGGTGTGCCAGCCAGCTACAGTTTGGTGCTCGGCTCAGCCTCGTCTACCCCGGCCTCGTTCGCCGAGGCGATCACCGTGCGCACCTGGGCGATTGACGCGACCGATACCTGCGCTTCGACGCCGTCGACCGGCACGCGAAGCAGCACCTGGGCGAGTGGACTCACGCTCAGTGGCTCTTTGGCGCCGGGGGCTTCGGCGCGCTATTGCGTGCAGACTTCGATCACCAGCGCGGCCGCTGGGAACGCGCCCGGTACGACGATGACGGCGCGAATGGATCTGCAAGGGCGTGCCGACAACTGGACCTCACCGGTGACGACCTTATTAATCGTGCAGAAGGTGGCCGACACCGCGCCGCGGTCGCTGGCGGCGGTCAAGAAGACGGCCAGCTCTATCTCGTTGAGCTGGGATGCACCCGACGATAAATCCGTGACGCGATACCAGCTGTATCGAGGTAGTACGGCAGTATCGTCGGCGCAGACCGCAACCACCTTCACGGACACGGGCCTGATGGCAAATACTGCCTACGGTTACACGGTGTATTCAGTGGATGGCGACGACAACCGTCTGGCAGCCTCGAACGTGCTCGCTGTCACGACGGATAGAAAGGTGCCGGCGCCGAATACCTGGTATCACGTCGTTACCGCAGCCGGGAGCTGCGTCGATGCCGCAGCTCCGCAAGAAGAAGGCAGGGTTCTTGCAACGACGCTGTGCTCGACGGCCTCATCATCGAGCTTTCGCTTCGTCGCGGATGCAGAAGGCGCCTACACGGTCAACGCGAAAACGAACGCCAGGGTGTGGGATTCCAGGGCTAAGAAGCAGGGCTCGTCCGACGTGACACTGAGCGTCGAAGATGGCGGAGCACAGAGATTGGAGCGACACTTCGCTCTCATCAGCGTTGATGACTCGACCGGGGCGGTTCAGATTCGCGGCATGCAGGTAAGTAAACACTGTATGCAATCGGGCGCTTCGGGTACCGCGCTCACCATGCAGCCCTGCGACACCACGATTCCCATCCAGGACAACCAGCAATTCACCTTGGTCGAGGTGGCACCATGAGCGGATACCTGATCGGAGCGCGCTTGGCAGCCGGCGTGCTGCTGTTCCTCGCGATTACTGGGGTCGCCACTCCTGCGCGTGCTGCGCTGAACGACACGGCCAACCGCGGGGCAGCAACCGACGTGCGGGTCAGCAGCGACGGAGTGCATTTTGCCGGCAGCCTGCCTGCCGGGCTGTTCGACTCCTTCGGCACGCTGATTCCTGGCGGGTCGATGCGGTCGGAGCTGTGGATTCAGAACCCGAGCGACGCACCCGCGAACGTGCGGCTGAGCCTGCGCGAGCCGGGTGGGGCATCCGCTGATCTGACGGAATACCTCACCCTGAGCGTCCACGACGTCGCGTCCCACATCGTGACGACCGTTCCTCTGCGGGGCGGTGAGGACTGTGTGGTACTCACGCCGGCCTTGCCGCTCGCCGCCGGAGCAACCCTGCGAGTTGCGCTCACCATCGAGATGATGAACGTGACCGGGCTGACCGCCCAAAACACGAGCACCGACCTGGGAATCCTGGTCGCCCTGCGCGATGAAGAGGCCGGACCGTTTGGGCCTTCGGCGTGCGCCGACGACGGCGTGCTGATCCCAGCAGTGGCAGGGGCAGGGCTGGCGGCGCCGCTCGGGTCGGTTGCCCTGCCGCGCACCGGTGTCGACCTGCCCATTCCCGCGCTCATCGGCGGAGGGCTGATGCTCGGTGTCGGCGGGCTCCTCGTCACTCGGCGTCGGCGCGAGCCGTGACCGGACATCAGACACTCGCGTCTGTCGACCGACCCCAGGAATTTGCAGCCGCCTCGCCCGCTCCCCCCGAGAGCAGCATCTGGCGGTACCTCGGGTTGGCGCTCAGCGCGGCCCTGCTCCTGCTCGTCGTCGGTCTCGGGGTGCTGCTCGTGGTGATTCCCAAAATGACCGGCGCGACCCCGCTGACCGTGCTGACCAGCTCTATGGAGCCGGGGCTTCCACCGGGCACTCTGGTCATCGTGCGCCCGGTCGCCGCCGAGGCGCTGCGCATCGGCGACGTCGTCACTTATCAAATGGTGTCGAATGATGCCAAGGTCGTGACGCACCGCATCATCTCGATCACGTCGAGCTCAGACGGATCGCGTTCTTTTATCGTGCAGGGTGACAACAACAGCGCGCCCGACGACGATCCGGTGCTGGCCGAGCAGGTTCAGGGCCGGCTCTGGTACGCGGTGCCCTATGTCGGCTACGTGAACAACGTGCTCAACGGGGCAAACCGGGCTTGGATCATCCCCGTGCTGACCGTCGCGCTTTTCGGCTACGCCGGATTCATGGTCGCCGGAGGTGTGCTTGATCGCAGACGAACTCGCTCGCGGGCAGTCGATACCAGCCAGCCGGGCGCGACGAGGGAAGGCGCGGCTGAGCGCTCGTGATGGCCGGTCAATCGCTTGACCGTTAGGACACGCGCAGCACGATCTTGCCGCGGGCGTGACCCTCCTCGAGCAGCCGATGGGCCGCGGCACCGTCGGCGAGGTCGAACACCGAGTCGACGTGCACCCGTACGATCCCCGCGTCGAGCAGTGCCGAGATTTCGTCGAGCACGCGTGCGTCGGGAGACACCTTGAAACCGGTTGCGCGTCGTCCTGCTGCTGCGGCATCCGCTGCCAAGGTCGGCCAGCTGCCGGTCGGCGCGTTCACGAGCAGGCCGTCGGGGCGCAGCACAGCGAGGGAACGGGTGCCGGTATTGTCGTGCACGTTGCCAATGAGGTCGATGACCGAGTCGAGGTCGTGGACCACGTCTTCGAAGCGCGTTGTCGTGTAGTCGATGACCTCGTCGGCGCCGAGCTCGCGCAGAAAGTCGAGGTTGCGGGTCGATGCCGTGGCGGTCACGTGGGCGCCGAGAACCCGGGCGAACTGCACTGCGAAGTGGCCGACGCCGCCGCTGGCGGCGTGCACGAGCATGCGCTGCCCGGGGGCGGCTCCGGCCAGCTTGACCACGCCCCATGCGGTCAGAGCCGCGAGGGGAACCGCGGCCGCCTCGGCGTGACTGAGTCGGGCCGGTTTGCGGGTGACGCTCAGGCTTGACACCGAGACGTACTCGGCGAAGCTGCCGCCGATGCGCGGAACCCGGCCCATGCCGTAGACGGCATCGCCCGGCTGGAGTGGCGCGGCCTCAAAGGCAGCGCGCACGACGACTCCGCTGAAATCGTTACCGAGAATGGCCGGGTAACTCTCGATGGCGGCCGCGACACCCGTGCCGGAGCGCGTCTTGGCGTCGATCGGGTTGAGGCCGGCCGCGATGACCTTGACGAGTACCTCGTCGACGATCTGGCGTGGCAGCATCCGATCGGCCAGGTGCAACACTTCGGGGGCGCCGGTCTCGTCGATAACCAGAGCGCGCATGGTCTGCGGCAGTTCGAATTCAGGAGCCATGCTCCCCATTCTGCTGCATTCTCCGCCCCTGCACTGCGGACGGGGCCCGGGCCCCGTCCGCAAAAAGAGGGAGACTAGCGGCGGGCCTGCTCGTCGAGATTGTCGATCAGGGCATTGGCGAGTCCGACCAGAATGGCGATCTGGTCCTCGTCCCGCTCGATCCAGCGACATTCGGGCACGGCCGCCACCGGTACGAAATCCAGGTGCTCTTCCCAGACCAGCAGGGTGCGGTCGGCACCGAGCACATACTGCTGCCACCACACCTGCCGCAGATAGCTGCGCGGAATGCTGCGCCACGGCTTGCTCGTGGTCTTGATCTCAGCCAGGTGCAGGTCGCCGCCGGCTACAACGCCGACGCCATCGGGGGTGGCGAGGTGCCGCGGATGCCCGAGCGACCGAAACAGATTGGTGCTCGGCTCGATGCCGTAGTTCTCCAACACCCATGCGGCGATGACGGGTTCTCGGGCGCGACCATGGTCGGTGTAGCTGTTTCCGGAGAAGCTCGTACCGTGCATTTTGTCGTGCGCGGCGTTCACGATGGATTTCGGGGTCGACAATTTGGCGACATCCGTTGCGGTGATGCCCTGGTTACGCGCGCGCAGCCAAGCCACCCGGTCGGTCGAGTCGGCGACGATGCGCAGAGTGTGCGGCGCCGGTGCTGGTGGCCGTTCCGCTGCCGCCAGTACAGCGAATACAGCGGGGTGCGCCAAAGGCTGGTCCAGGTCGAAGAGGGACAGCGTGGAATTCGGCACTCCTCTATTGTGTGCCCGCGGGGCCGGTCGGCGCGCCACCGCCACGGGCGCGGTCTGATTGCCGGCCGCATGTGCGGCCGACGCCAGGCCCGTCTGCCCAGCCGCAGCCTCGCATCCGCTGCCGTGAGAATTGTTATCGCGACGAGACCTGGGTTCGCTAGCCTGAGACGACGGCAACCAATCGGGGGGACAGATGGCGCAGCAGCTTCCCGTTCGATTCACACTCGCCGGGGCCGTCACGTTGGCCCTGCTGCTCAGCGGATGCGCCGGCCTCCCCGGCTACCCGGCTGCGACTGGCACTCCAGTGGCGCAACTCGTCGCCGACGTCGACTGCCAGGCGCCCAACCTCAAGAACAACTGGATGGTTTTCCGGGAAGGCGCTTTGCCCCAAACCGATCTGACGGCCACGCACCCCGACGCCCCGGAGCCGGGCATGGTTCCGGCCGACTTTGAACCGGTCGCCGCGTACCTCTGTACTTTGTCCGGCAGCGTCGACGACGACCAGGGCCGCTGGGCAGCCGTGACGGTCGAGACCCGCACCGGAGACTTGGGCCCGCTACTGTCGGCGCTCGCCGAACCCAGCGACCAGGCCGGGTTCAATCAGGCCTGCACGGCCGATATGGAGATCGTGCCGGAACTCTGGCTTGAAAACGCTACGGGTGAGGCGATGCGGGCGGCCTGGCCGAGCACCGCCTGCGGCAAGACCAAGCGGGCGACGTGGAAAGCGCTCGAGAAGCTCGCGCTGACCGACACGGTAAAGCTGCCACTCGTGCTGGAGATCACCCGCCCGGCCCTCGACGCCGGCTGCGTCATGAGCGCGGGCACGCCTGAGCAATCGCTGCAGTTCGGCGTCACCGGCTTGCAGACGAACGCCACCACCGGTGAGGTCGGCGAAAACATCCTGCCGGTTCCCGTGCCCCCGGCAGAGATCGTGTCCTACGACGGCGTCGACGGCGCGAGCGTCTGCTTCTACACGGTGGACCCGGCCGCCGAATCCGAGCCCAGGGAGCTCAGGGACGTTGACGGCATGGAATTCAGCGACAACGCGCTAAGCCCCATGCTTAGCCTGCAGTTCGGCACCTTCGAAAACGCGACCACCCTTTCAGCGGATGCCGCAGCGCTGCTTCCGGCCGCAGCATCCGCTCTGCCCGCCCCCGAGTGCACGGCCGACCTCACCCGATTCGCCTTGCTCTGGCCCCAGCGCGCCGGCACCCGGCTGGGCAGTCCGATCCAGGTCGAGCTTGACGGCTGCCAGCGACTCTTCGCCAGCGCGGCGTTCGTGCCCGCGCCGGCCTTGCTGGCTGCCCTGAACGGCTAATCGGGCCACAGGCATCCGACGGTGCACTCATAGCGCGTTCATAGGCAACTGCCGGATACTCATCAGAATGAGCACGCGTGAGAGCACCCATACCGGCCACGGCCCGCGCCTGACCAAGGCCGACGGCAGCGCCATCCGGGTTCTGGTCGTTGACGACGAGCCCACGCTCACCGATCTGCTCTCAATGGCCCTGCGCTACGAAGGTTGGGAGGTGCGCACTGCCAGCGAAGGCCGTCAGGCGCTGACCATCGCCCGCGAATTTCGGCCGGACGCCATCGTGCTCGACATCATGCTGCCCGACATCGATGGCCTGCAGGTGCTGCAGCGGGTGCGCGCCGACGGCTACGAGACTCCCGTGCTCTTTCTCACCGCCAAGGACTCGCTCGACGACCGCATCGCGGGGCTCACCGCCGGCGGCGACGATTACGTCACCAAACCCTTCAGCCTCGAGGAAGTCGTTGCTCGGCTGCGCGGCCTTATTCGCCGCTCCACCCTCGCCGTTGCTGACTCAACCGACCCCCGCATCAACGTCGGCGACCTCACCCTCGACGAAGACAGCTATGAAGTGTTCCGCGATGGCGAAGCCATCGAACTGACCGCGACCGAATTCGAACTGCTGCGTTTTCTCATGCGTAACCCGCGCCGGGTACTCAGCAAGGCGCAAATTCTCGACCGGGTCTGGAGCTACGACTTCGGCGGCAAGTCGAGCGTTGTCGAGATCTACATTTCTTACCTGCGCAAGAAGATCGATGCCGGCCGGGAGCCGATGATCCACACGGTGCGCGGCGCCGGCTACATGCTGAAGACGGTATGACTAAGCAGCGGATGCCGCGCCGCCTCAGCCGACACCGCTCGCCCTGGACTCTGCAGCGGCGTCTCGTGCTCACCGTGGTCGGGCTGCTCGCGCTCGTGAGCCTCACGATCGGCGTGGTGAGCGTGGTTATTTTGCGCGCCTCCCTGCTTGACCGCCTCGACGTGCAGCTGGCCTCCGCCGTTGACCGATCGGGCGTTGCGTTAGGCGGTGTCGGTGACAACGACGGCGATCGTTCCGGTGACCTGCCGGGGAGCCGCTACTTTGGCACGCCGACGGCCGACAGCATTCTCAGCGGACCCGCCCAGCCGCCCGGTCTGCTCGCGCTGGTCTACGACAAATCCACCATCACTACCGGCTATACCGACGATCGCAGCGGCGTGATCGAAGCGCTCACCACCCAGCAGGTGCAGCTTCTCGCCGACCACGTCAACCAGTTGGCGCCAGTAACCGTCGATCTCGGCGGTGAGCTCGGTGACTATCGGGTGCAGGTTGAGACGTCCCGCTCCGGCACGCTCTATCTGGTCGGTTTGCCCCTGACCGGAGTGGCGGCCACCGCAGCCCAGCTGGCTGTGATCGTTGGCCTGGTCTCACTCGCGGGGCTTGTCATGGTCGCCGTCATTGCCGCTTGGGTGGTGCGGCTGGCCCTGCGTCCCCTTCAACGCATGACAGCGACGGCCACTCGGGTGGCGCAGCTGTCCCTCGACCGCGGCGAGGTGTCCCTCGATGATCGGGTTCCGGCGGGGGACACCGACCCGCGCACCGAGGTGGGCCGGGTCGGCTCGGCGCTCAATCGCATGCTCGACCATGTCAACCGCGCCCTGGAAGCGCGGCAGGCCAGCGAGCGCAAAGTGCGCCAGTTCGTCGCCGACGCGAGCCACGAATTGCGCACGCCGTTGGCCTCTATTCGTGGTTACTCCGAACTCACCCGGCGCAGCGGCCAGGAATTGCCGCCCGACGCGATGCACGCACTCGGTCGCATCGAGTCGGAGTCGGTGCGCATGACGGGGATAGTCGAAGACCTGCTGTTGCTCGCCCGCCTCGACGAAGGCCGGGAGCTCGACATGCAGCCAGTCGATCTCACCATGCTGCTCGTCGACGCCGTCAGCGATGCCCACGCCGCCGGCCGCGATCACGTCTGGAACCTCGACCTGCCCGACGAACCCCTCGAGGCGATTGGCGACGAATCGCGCCTGCGCCAGGTGATCGCCAACCTGCTCGCCAACGCCCGGGTGCACACCAATGCTGGCACCACTGTTCTGGTCGCGCTCGACGAGCACGACGAACGCGCAGTGATATCAGTAACGGATGACGGTCCCGGCATTCCCGAGGAGCTTTCAGTCACCCTGTTCGAGCGTTTTGCCCGCGGTGACAGCTCGCGTTTTCGCGCCGCCAACGCCGCGGGCACGCCGAGTACCGGAAGTACCGGCCTCGGTTTGGCCATCGTGGCCGCGGTCGTCGCCGCGCACCACGGCGAGGCCACCGTCGACAGCCGTCCCGGCCAGACCACCTTCCGCGTCTCGCTGCCCATGGCCTGACGCGCTGGCCTGACGCGCTGGCCTGACGCGCTGGCCTGACGCGCTGGCCTGACGAGCTGGCCTGACGACCTGGCCTGACGACCTGGCCTGACGGGGGTCAGTCGGGAGTGTTCAGCTGAGGTGCTGAATATGGCGATACCCACCGAGAGGCTCGCGATGTCAACCATGTGCCATCCTCTTCGATTTGCACAGTGCTAGACGCTCGCCTATGCTGAAATCTAGCCACAGACCGCCGGTTGCTGCGCCATGTTGAAAGACAGAAGTGCAGACGAAGGTTCATTCACGTGAACGGCCCGCGCAGGTGTTCGAAGTTCAGTTACAGTCTTTCAGATTGTTGCCCAAGCTCCGGCGCCCTGCGCTGGAGCTTTTTTCATGTCTGCGCCCCGGGCTACCCGGCACATGATTATTAATGAGGAGCACCATGGCGAACAAGGAAGCAACGGTCGCCGAGCTTACGGAGAAATTCCAGAGCTCGACCGCCGTTCTGCTCACCGAGTACCGCGGTCTCACTGTTGCGCAGCTCAAGAGCCTGCGTACGTCCATCAGTGAGGACGCCACGTACGCCGTGGTAAAGAACACGCTCACCAAGATTGCGGCCAACAAGGCCGGCATCACCTCGTTCGACGAGGAACTTGTCGGTCCGTCCGCTATCGCCTTCGTGCACGGAGACCCCGTCGCCGTCGCGAAGACCCTGCGTGCCTTTACCAAGGCAAACCCTCTCCTGGTGGTAAAGGGCGGTTACTTTGACGGTAATCCGCTCACCGCAGCGGAGGTTGGCAAGCTTGCCGACCTCGAGTCCCGCGAGGTGCTGCTGGCCAAGCTGGCCGGCGCCTTCAAGGCATCGCTGTTCGGAGCCGCTTATCTCTTCCAGGCACCGCTGTCGAAGGCTGTTCGCACCATCGACGCGCTGCGTGAGAAGCAGGAGTCCGCGAACTAGGCATTTGCCTGGTTCACGGTTCACGAATTTTTAAGAAACTAAAAGGAGTACATCATGGCAAAGCTTTCCACTGAAGACCTGCTTGAGCAGTTCAAGGGCCTGACCCTCATCGAGCTCTCCGAGTTCGTCAAGGCGTTCGAGGAGACCTTCGAGGTCACCGCAGCCGCTCCCGTCGCCGCTGCCGGAGCCGCTGGCCCCGCCGCTGCTGCTGAAGAGGTTGAAGAGCAGACTGCATTCGACGTCATCCTTGACGCCGTCGGCGACAAGAAGATCCAGGTCATCAAGGTTGTGCGCGAGCTCACCAGCCTGGGCCTCGGCGAGGCCAAGGCCGTTGTCGATGGCGCGCCGAAGGCCGTCCTCGAGGGCGTTGCCAAGGACGCTGCCGACAAGGCCAAGGCTTCGCTCGAAGAGGCCGGCGCCACCGTTACCCTCAAGTAATCTGGGCTCCGTGAGGGGCTCTGATTGAGGCGTAGCCGACCGGCTTCGTGCCGATCATTGCGCAGGGGGCGTCATTTCCGTAAGGAGACGGCGCCCCCTTTGTCGTACCCGCCGTCATTCATTCATGGTGATTGGTTCCCGGTCGATTGCGGATTCCGTGGCTTGTTCCGGTTGTTATTCGGCCCGCAAGGCGCGAAGCGCGCGCGGCGCACTGGTGCTCGATCGGATGACCAGGCTGGTGGGCAAAACGGCCGATGCGCCGATGCTGCTCCCGCTGGCGAGTCCGTCCAGAAGCGTGCGCACTGCGAGTTGGCCCTGGGTGCGCGGATGCTGCGCGAGGGTGGTGAGACGAAACATCTCGGAGTGCGGATGTCCGTCGATGCCAATGACGCTGAGTTCGGTGGGTACCCGGATACCCAGCTCGCGGGCCGCGAGAATCAGCCCGAAGGCAATCTCGTCACTGGCTGCGAAGATCGCGGTAGGACGACGGCGAGGATCTCCGAGAATGGCCAGGCCCTTGGCGTACCCACCGGGCATGGTGAAATCAGAGGAGTAGAAGCATCCGCTGACCGGCAGGCCGGCTTCCGTCATCGCGGCCTCAAAGCCGCGCAGGCGATTACTGTGCACCTCGAAGTCCATCTCGTCGGCCTGGCTGCCACCCACGTGCACGATGTCGCGATGCCCGAGACTGAGCAGATGTTCGGTGGCGAGTCGCGCGGCGGCGACGTCGTCGATCTCGATTGTGGCCACGCCGCGGATAGGCCCACCGATGCCGACGAGGGGGCGGCGAAGGCGATGCAGCTGGTCGACCTCCTGCTCGCTGAGTGCGACGCAGACCGAGATAATGCCGTCGAATCGTTTGCGGGCCAGGAAGAACTCAAAGACCCGGTCGCGCTCCGGGGAAGCAGGCGGAAGATTGTAGAGCGTCATGTCGTAGCCGTGTTCGAGCAAGGCTAATTCCAGGCTTTCCAGGACCTCCCCGAAAAACCAGCGGCTGATGTACGGGATGATCACGCCGACACTCTGGGTGCGGCCGGTCACGAGACTTGCGGCGTTCGGTGAAGCGACGTACCCAATTTGCCGGGCAGCAGCGATGACCTTCGCTCGGGTCTCCGTGGAGACATAGCCACGACCACTCAGCGCACGGCTGGCCGTGGCTTTGGCCACTCCGGCGAGGCGCGCGACATCGGCGATCGCGCTCATCTGTGCCTCCGTCTGTGGTGACTGCTTCTCACACCCTAGCGTGCGTTTGCCCGGCATGGAATCGGTTCCATGATATTCCTTGATTCTCCTGCGACGCAGCCGCTAAACTTTGATATCGCTCCACGATACGGCTCTGATCTTTGCCATTTTGTTATATTCCCGCACTTGCTATCCCCCCGAGGGTAACGTAATTTATGGTCTGGAACCGGTTCCCGAGATTCGATCAAAAGACCTGTCCCAACGGTTGGTCCCCACCTCGGTGACGCCAGCTCTATTCACAGTTCACACGTGCACAACCTGATCCGGCACCACTCAAAGAGGAGAAATAAGATGCGGCCTTCCCTGCACCGTCGAATTACAGCACCAATCGCCATGGCGGCGATAGCTGGTCTGGCACTGGCTGGTTGTTCCGGCGGACCGGGCGCCACCACCGCCGACTCGGGCGCCGAGGGCGATGGCGTCGTCACCGTCTACGGCACGATCGCCGACACCGAAGCCGAGCTCCTCGAAGAGTCCTGGGCCGGGTGGGAGAAAGACAACAAGATCGACATTCAATACGAACAGTCGAAGGAATTCGAATCCCAGATCTCTATCCGCGCGCAGGGTGGTAACGCTCCCGACATCGCGATCTTCCCGCAGCCCGGGCTGATGAAGGACCTCGCGTCCCGCAATTTCCTCAAGCCAGCACCCGACGCCGTCGCGGCTAATGTCGACAAGAACTGGTCGGCCGACTGGAAGGCCTACGGCACCGTGGACGACACGCTGTACGGCGCGCCGCTGATGGCCAGTATCAAGGGTTTCGTCTGGTACTCGCCGGCGAAATTCACGGAGTGGGGCGTTGAAGTTCCCACGACCTGGGACGAATTACTCGCCGTTACCAAGACCATCCAGGAAAAGACCGGCGCGGCTCCCTGGTGCGCCGGCTTCGGCTCCGGTGACGCCACCGGCTGGCCCGGCACCGACTGGGTCGAAGACCTCGTGCTGCGCGAGGCCGGCGCCGAGACCTACGACAAGTGGATTGCCAACGAGATCCCCTTTACCGACCCGGCCATCAAGGGTGCATTTGATTCCCTCGGTGAAATTCTGCTCAACCCCGACTACGTCAACGCCACCTATGGCGACGTCAAGTCGATCAACAGCACCCCGTTCGGAGACGTGGCCACCCCCGTCGCCAACGGCACCTGCGCACTGACCCACCAGGCCTCTTTCTTCGACGGATTCATCACGGACGCCGGCGGAACAGTCGGACCGGACGCCGACGTCTGGGCCTTCATCACTCCCTCGGTCAAGGCCGGTGGCCAGGCAGTCACCGGTGGAGGTGAGATCGTCGGCGCTTTCTCCGATGACGCCGACACCCAGAAGGTGCTGGAATACCTCTCGAGCGCTGACTGGGCTAACAGCCGGGTCGGTCTCGGCGGCGTGATCAGCGCGAACAAGGGCCTCGACGCATCCAAGGCAACGAGTCCCATTCTGCAGGAAGCAATCACTATCCTGCAGGACCCGAAAACCACCTTCCGCTTTGACGGTTCCGACCTGATGCCGGGCGCTGTGGGATCGGGAACCTTCTGGAAGGGCATGGTCAGTTGGATCAACGGCACACCGACCGACGAGGTGCTCACGAGCATCGAAGCGGGCTGGCCCTCCAACTAACTGAAGCAGCCATTACTCAGGCATGAAAACGGTGTGCCGTCCGCTTCGAATACCGGGCGGCACACCGTGCGTGGCAGGTGTGCGTTATCGATACGGTTTCACCGGTTGTCAGCGAACACCAGGATTTACTGTCGTACTCGAAAGGTTTCAGATGTCCGCTTTCTTCTCCTGGCTGGCGCAATTACCAGCGCTGGCACAAGTCCCCATCATCATCCTGGCTTTCGGTGTCGTCGTGGGTGCCATCTTATTTTTTGTCGAGATCGCGCCACGCTCTGGCCGGATCTACACGATCATTCGTCTTGCCGTCTGCGTTCTGGCACCACTGCTGATCTTGCTGGTTGCCAACTCCTACACGTGGGCCATCATTGGGGCCGGTGCCTTAGGACTCGGCTTCTTCTATATCGACTACCGCGCGCGCAAGGGTGCTGGCTACCTGTTCCAGCTGGTCGGTTTTCTCGCCCCGGCTATTATCCTGCTCGGCATCGGCCTGGTCATTCCGACCATTCAAACCACGGTGCAGGCCTTCATGAGCGCTCGCGGTGACCGGTTCGTTGGCCTGGACAACTTCGCCTGGATCTTCACCCAGCCCGAGAACGTGCGCATCGTGCTCAACACCGTTGTCTGGGTGCTGATCGTTCCGACCATCTCGACCATCGCCGGGCTCGCGTACGCGGTGTTCATCGATAAGAGCCGCGGTGAGAAGTACTTCAAGATTCTGGTCTTCATGCCGATGGCCATCTCCCTGGTGGGAGCATCCATTATTTGGCGCTTCGTCTACACGGCCCGCCCGGCCGACCAGGAGCAGATCGGCCTGCTGAACCAACTCGTGGTCATGTTCGGCGGGCAGCCGGTCGACTTTCTCTCGGTGTCCCCGTTCAATACCCTGTTTCTCATCGTGATTCTCATCTGGGTACAGACCGGGTTCGCCATGGTGGTGCTGTCCGCCGCCATCAAGGGCGTACCGACCGAGCAAATGGAGGCGGCCGAACTCGATGGCACCAACGCCTGGGAGCAGTTCGTGAACGTGACCGTTCCCGGCATCCGCAGCGCCCTCGTAGTCGTTCTGACAACAATTTCTATTGTTTCGCTCAAGGTCTTCGACATTGTGCGCACCACCACGGCCGGATCAAACGAGACCAGCGTCGTGGCCAACGAGATGTACACCCAGTTCAAGAACTTCGAGCAGGGCCGTTCAGCCGCCTTCGCCCTGGTGCTGTTTCTGCTGGTGCTGCCGATCGTCATCTACAACGCCCGCCAGATCAAGAAGCAGAGGGAAATCCGATGAGCTCCGTCATGCCCGTAAGACTTCCCGTGGACGCCCAGACCACGCGGCGACTCCGACGCGGCGTTCGCCGGATGGAGTCGCCCATCGCCCGCAATACCAAAAAACGGCTCACCAGCCGCGGGGCGACCATTGGGGCGCTCATCATCGCGGTGCTGTGGTCTATCCCCACGCTGGGACTATTGGTGTCGTCCTTCCGGCCGGCCCAGCAGGTGCGCACCACCGGTTGGTGGACTATTTTCACCAACACCGGGGTCACCTTTGACAATTACACGACGGCTCTGGCCGCGGGCAACAGCCAGCTCAATCTGGCCGGGGCATTCATCAACTCGATCGCGATCACCCTGCCGGCCACGCTCATCCCGTTGATGATTGCCAGCCTCGCCGCCTACGCCTTCGCCTGGATTGACTTTCGGGGCAAGAACGCCATGTTCATCGGCGTTTTTGCGTTGCAGATCGTGCCGATTCAGATGGCCCTCGTGCCATTGCTGCAGTTCTTTTCCGGCGGCACGGTTTTCGGGTTTCCGGTCGTCGCGGCGCTCAACCCGGGCAGCGGCTATTCGCAAGTGTGGATCGCGCACACCATGTTCGCTCTTCCCCTGGCCATCTACCTGCTGCACAACTTCGTCTCGGAGATACCGAGCGAGGTCATTGAAGCGGCCAGGGTCGACGGCGCCGGCCACGGGCAGATCTTCTTTCGCATCGTGCTGCCGCTGACCATGCCGGCCATCGCGTCGATCGCCATCTTTCAGTTTCTCTGGGTCTGGAACGACCTGCTGGTGGCACTGATCTTCGCGGACGGCGCGGTCGCCCCAATGACCAAACTGCTCGCCGAACTCTCCGGTGCCCGCGGTCAAGACTGGCATCTGCTCACGGCCGGTGCCTTCCTGTCCATTCTGGTTCCGCTGATCGTGTTCTTCTCCCTGCAACGCTTCTTCGTACGCGGACTGCTCGCCGGGTCGACCAAGGGCTAGCCGAGCCGGTGGCGCTCCGGTGAATAGATG
This sequence comes from Cryobacterium lyxosi, assembly GCF_004403345.1. Taxonomy (NCBI): domain Bacteria; kingdom Bacillati; phylum Actinomycetota; class Actinomycetes; order Micrococcales; family Microbacteriaceae; genus Cryobacterium; species Cryobacterium lyxosi. Next base: position 180,406 of record NZ_SOGT01000008.1, on the reverse strand, counting down.
CCGGGGCCCCTCTGGCACGCTGGCTCCCGCAGTCATTTCCAGCGCAAGGCGTTGGCGTTGAGGGAGTTATCGACCACGAGGCTGATCGTGTCGGCGACGTAGCGGTCGACCGACCACTCCAGCGGCACGCCGTCGCGGCTGAAACTCATCCGTTTATGCATGAGCATCGGGGATCCGCGGCGCACATCGAGCAGCCGGGCATCTTCCGCTCCTGCGGGGCAGGCGGAAAACTGATGCTCCGCGCGGGAGAAGGTGATTTTGGCCGTTGCTGCGAGCCAGGCAGTCACCGATGGGCAGTCGGACGGAATCCGCTCCACCTCGGCGCCGACCGAATCCCGGTACCGGGTGCGCTCCACCATGATGGCATCGCCGTCGAGCAGGCGAACCCGCACGACACAGAACACGCGAGCAGCGATCGGCAACCGAAGTGCCTCACGATCGAGCGGTGAAGCGTTCTGCCACACCCCCGAGATGACCTGGCCGGCCGGTACGCGCCCGCGCGACGAGGCCCATTGGGCAAAACTCCGAAACTCTTCAAACGTCACCGCCGACCGGGGCTCACCGATGACGGTGCGCCGACTGCCGCGACGGGAGGCTAGAACTCCCTCGGTTTCGAGCTCGCCCAGCGCCTGCCGGATAGTACCGGGGGCAACGGCAAATTCTTCGGAGAGCACACGTTCGCTGGGCAGTTGACTCCCGCGTGCGTAAAGCCCCCGCGTAATTGCGCCTCGAATGGCTTCTGCGATGTCGTGATACCTTGCCACGCCCAACCTCACTGTGTGCGGCCTGGCTTCGACAGCCCGGCCTGGTTCACCTTCCAAAGTATTGCGTCACCGCAAGGTGGCGTGACCGGACCGGCCTCACGCTTGGGGGGTTCACCGAGCGTTTACCTTTTCGTCACCTAATTTACCCATCCCGGCCAAACTTATCTAGTGAACTTCAATCGTCAACGATCAAAGTTCACTAGATAAGTCGAATGAACGATGACCTTTTGCCTTGGGAGTCTCCGTCGGCGACCCACTCGTACACGATCATTCTGGCTGAAGAGGATTTCCATGAACACGTCGCGCCGCCGTTACCTGCCCGCAGTCCTGCTTGTCAGCGCACTCGGCCTGTCTGGTTGTACAAGTACCTCCACCGACGCTGCCGCGGACGTCGACTGGGCGGCCGCGACCTCCGTCGAGACCGGCGGTGGGTTGGACAGTCTCGTGAGCGCTGCGCAGGCTGAAGGAACTCTGAACGTCATGGGCCTATATCCGGACTGGGCGAATTACGGCGTCTTGATCGAGGAATTCACGGCCACCTACGGTATCGAGGTGGACAACGACACCTCTGCCGGTTCCAGTCAGGACCAGGTGAACGCGATCAAGAACCGCGTCGGCCAGAGCCGATCCCTGGACTACCTCGACACTGGAGTTTCCTTCGCCAACAGCGCAAGTGCCGAGGGACTCCTGGCTGAATATCGTCCCGCGACGATCGCTGACATTGACCCGTCACTCACCGATGCCGAGGGCATGTGGACGAACCAGTACGGCGGCTACGTCACCATCGGGTGTGACGCGGCCGCAGTCGCGGTGTGTCCGACCTCATTCGCCCAACTCGATGACCCGCAGTACGTCGGCAAGGTCGCCCTCACCGGAAATCCCGCCCAGGGCGAGTCTGGCTTCAACGCAGTCTGGGCCGCAGCCATGGCGATGGGGGGCAGTCTCGACGACATCCAGCCCGGTATCGAGTTCATGGCGGAGTTGTCGGCGCGCGGCATCCTCATTCCCGTCGAGGCCAACGCCGGCACCCTGGAAACCGGTGAAACCCCCATCATCATCAACTGGGATTACCTCAATTTGGCCGTGGCCGATGACACTGCCGCGGCTGGTGTCGATTTTCAGGTTGTCATCCCGACCGATGGCACCATGGCGTCCTACTACGCCGCGTCAATCAACGCGGACGCTCCCCACCCCGCTGCTGCCCGCCTATGGATCGAGTTCATGTACTCCGATGAGGGCCAGAACATCCTGCTCAATGGCTATACCCGACCCGTGCGATTCGATGCCCTAATCCAGTCCGGTGCTGTCGACACGGCTGCGGCCGACAAGCTCCCGAAAGTGGTGAATGGATTCGAGCTTCCGTCTGAAGCCCAGCGCAGCTCCGCCAACCTGCTCCTCGCTGAGAAGTGGGACGCAGCGGTCGCCTCGTGACCGCCACGGTGGCCACGCGCAACTCCCCCTCAGCCCCCGGTGCGATCGAGCGGGCGATATATCGCATTCATTCGTTGCGTGCCCGGGCCGAACGCCGGACCGCTTCCTTCTGGGGACTCATCCCGTTCCTTGTCTTCATCGTGCTTTTTTTGGGCGTACCGGTCTGCGGCATCGTGCTGTCGGCGTTCCGGGTGGCCGACGTGAACGAGCCGGGAAACTACGTGCCCAGCCTGGCCAACTTTGCGGCCAGTTTTCGGGGCGCATCCTGGGACGCAATGCAGAACAGCCTGCAGATTAGCGTGATCGCGGCGCTGGTCGGCGGCATCGTGGGACTGGCCCTCGCGCAGGCCATTCTCACTACGCGCTCCAGGAAACTCACCGCTGTGGTCACCGTGCTCACGAGCGTACTGGCCAATTCCGGTGGCGTTCCTCTCGCTTTCTCCTTTATTGCAGCGGTCGGCAACGCGGGCATCATCACCGGACTTTTGTCGCTCACAGACCTGGGCTTCACCCTCTACAGCAGCGGCGGACTCATCCTGATGTATCAGTATTTTCTGATACCGACCATGGTCATGGTTGTTCTCCCCACCCTGGCCGGCCTGCGCGTGGAATGGAAGGAAGCGGCCGCCTCCGTGGGGGCAACCAGCTGGCAGTTCTGGAAGAAGATCGCCTTGCCTATCACCACGCCAGCGATTCTGAGCGGCTTCGTCCTGCTCTTCGGGGCATCGTTTGCGACCCACGCGTCGGCGGCGGCCCTGATCGGCGGCGGCGGAGTGCCCCTCATCAGCCTGCGCATCGACAGTGGACTGGCCGGTGGCAACCTGGCTGGCCAGGAGAATGTCGCCATGGCGCTGGGTGTCAACATGATCGTCGTAGCCCTAATCGTCTTGCTCATCTACATGCCCCTGCAGAAACGGAGTCTCAAGTGGTTCAAGTGAGTCGGAAAACGCGCGCGGCTCGGGGTGTCCGTGTCGTGGCGCCGGGGCTCAGCTGGGCTTTGCTCATCCTGATGGCGCTCTACATTGCGGTGCCCATGCTGTGCGCTTTCGCCTTCAGTATCTACGTGCCCACGGCCGGGTTCACTTTTGAGCCGTATCTAGAATCGGTGCGCGACCCGGGGTTTCCCGGTGCGCTATCGCTGACGCTGCTCATAACTGTTCTGACCGTTGTGGGGTTGCTGGCCCTGATGGTTCCGACCATGGTCTATCTCCACCTTCGGGCGCCACGGTGGCGTCCCATTATCGAGATCGTCTGCACGATCCCTCTCGTCGTACCGTCAATCGCCCTAGCGGCCGGGTTGGTCACGGTGTTGCGCAGCATGGCCGGTTTCGGTCGCGGTTCTCTGCCAGCTCAGACCAGCCAGCTGCTTCAAAACCCCGACCTGCCCGTCGTTCTGGTCGGCAGCTACATTGTCTTGACCTTGCCGTTCGTCTTTCGATCGCTCGACGCTGGTCTGCGCACCATTGACCTGCGCACCCTGGTCGAGAGTGCACATTCGCTCGGTGCGAGCGGCGCCACGGTGCTCCGACGCGTCATCCTGCCCAATATCAAGGGGCCGGTGATCTTCTCTGCGTTTTTCTGCATAGCCCTGTGCCTGGGTGAATTCACGATGGCGGTGACGCTGGGCTATCGAACCCTGCCGGTCTGGCTCACCCAAATCGCCGGCTCCAACTTTCGCGCTTCCATTTCCATGTCCCTCCTCATCAACGCCCTCACCTGGGCCTTATTGATCGCCATGACAGTACTCGCCGGACGGGCAGCCCCTGCGCGCGCCCTGGCCTTGAAAGGACACGAATCGTGACGCTCACAGCAACAACCGCTCACCCCCGAAGTACAACGGCGGCGCGTATCGAGTACACCGCGGTGAGCAAGAAGTTTGGTGACACCACCGTGCTCACTGGCCTTGACCTCACCGTCGAACCCGGGGAATTCGTCGCGCTGCTCGGCCCTTCTGGCTGCGGAAAATCAACAGCACTGCGTATTCTCGCTGGGTTCGAGACCGCGTCGAGCGGTACCCTCACAGTGGATGGGCGCGATGTATTGCGGGTTCCGGCCCACCGTCGCGGCATCGGCATGGTGTCTCAGTCCTACAGCCTGTTTCCCAACCTCAGTGTGGCCGACAACGTGTCGTTCGGGCTCGTCGTGCGACGCGAAGTTAAGTCCAGGCGGGTAGCGAAACTCACCTCTCTGCTCGATCTGGTCGGGCTGCCCGGTTACGCAGACCGGTTTCCAGCCCAGCTCTCCGGCGGGCAGCAACAGCGCGTCGCACTGGCACGAGCCCTTGCGATTGAGCCCCGGGTACTGCTCCTCGATGAACCGCTGTCGGCGCTCGATGCCAAGGTGCGTTCTTCGCTTCGGGAGGAGATTCGCAACCTGCAGCTGCGTCTCGGAATCACAATGCTCTTCGTCACTCATGACCAGGATGAAGCGCTGGCGATGGCCGATCGGGTCGCGGTCATGCGGGGCGGTGGCATCGAACAGATCGACCAGCCGGGAGTTCTCTACGACCAACCGAGTACTGATTTCGTTGCTCGTTTTGTCGGCACTACAAACCAACTCGCCGTCGCGCGCGGCGCCGCCATCCCCGATCATTGGGTGCCTCTGCGTGAGGGCGACCATGATTTGCTCTATGTGCGGCCCGAATCGCTCATGTTCGAGGAGGACGACCGCGGATGTGCCCACATCGTTTCCCACGTTTACCGAGGTGCCACCACTCGCATCACGGCCAAAATCGACGGCAGCATTAGTCGCGGAAGTTCCGAGATCAAGGTCGACGTTCCTTCGGCCAGCGTCACCGAGTTACCGATTGGCCTGAGAGTCCGGGTTCGCCTCACGGGGCGCCCGGCACTTCGAGTGGAGGCATAAATGCAAGCGCAATTTCTCAACACCCGCCTCGACGTGAGCGTGAGCCTGCTGCCGGGCGCAGCATCCGCGATTATCTTTGATTGCGACGGACTGCTCGCCGACACCGAGGATCTGTGGCTTCGCGCTGTCGATGCCTGCGCGAACGCGCACGGCACCACCCTGGGCGATTTGGCCAGGTTTCGTGGTGGCGCGATAGATGACGTGGCCGCGCAGCTCGTGACGATTTTCGAGGTCGCCGGGCTTCCAGCTCCCGTGGTGGGTGAATTGGTGAAATCACTGTCCGAAGAATTTCACGCGCTGGTCGCCCAGGAGGCGATCGCGATGCCGGGAGCCGTGGCCATAGTGAGTGAACTGGCGGCGCGGTTTCCCGTCGCGGTCGCATCGAACAGCCCGCGTGCGCTGCTCGATCAGATTCTAGAACGTATCGGTGTGCACACCTTGATCACCTGTTCTGTCGCCCGGGATGAGGTGTCGGCGGCCAAGCCAGCTCCCGATCTCTACGTGGCTGCCCTGCGCAAACTACGAGAACTCGATCCCTCGGTAAACGCCGAGACGGCCGTCGCCTTCGAAGACTCAGCGGTGGGGGCGTTGGCTGCCACGAGCGCCGGCCTGCTCGTCGTCGGTGTCAATGCTGACCCAGCAGTGGTCCTCGGCTGCCATGTGCGGCACAACACTCTGCTCGACGAAGAACTCGTCGCGTGGGCCCAAGTTGTGGAGCGGGAGACGCCCACGCATCTCGAGCAGTCTGCCGTCGCCGTCGGCTCCTTCGACGCGGCGACTTCGACTCTGACTGTGCAGTGCATGTATTCAACCGAACAAGCGGCGCGTGTGCAGGTTTATGCGCAGAAAGACTGTCGGTGGAACGAACTGCCGGAAAGCCCACCCGTGGCAGCGGCTTCCGCGCTGACCGATAGGGAACCTTTATCAATGGATTTGGCGCACCTCCCGGACGGGACCTATCGCTTTCTGCTGGTGACGGATGGATTAGTGCCGGAGTGGAATGGGCGCACCGGTGAATTCACGGTGCGGACCAATGTGCTCGTGGCGCAGGCGGCAGCGTCAAAAATTGCCGCGCCCGCTGTGCTCTCTCCAAAAATGCCGGAGCAGGGCGTGGCTGCCATGACCTGGAATCTCTGGTTCGGGGGATGTCACTCCAACGACGGGCACGCCAAGCAAGTCGCCTACCTTCAAGAATTTCCCTACTCGATCGTGGCCCTGCAGGAGTGTTTCGGAGCTCATGGCCGTCAGTTGGCGGCAGCGTTGGGTTGGAATATCGCTCAACAGGGTCATGACACAGCGGTGATCAGCCCGTATCCCGTGTCGCTTCATCACACCGAGACTGATTCGTTCGCTACCTGTGCCACCGTTTTCACACCGAACGGCGCCGTCACGGTGTGGTCTGTGCACCTGTGGCATGCGGACTACGGCCCATACACTGCCGACGATGCAGGTATTCCTGCGCGCTATACCCTCGCGAGCCGAGGCGAACGCCGGCGCACAGCGCAGCTCGCGGAAATCTTGTCGGAGCAGGGTCGGCTCGAAAGTGAGGGCATCGTGTCTGTACAGGACCCAATTCTCGTCATGGGCGATTTCAACGTGCCCTCGCATCTGGACTGGAAGCCGGGGCACCGCACGAACAGCGTCGAGTGGCCCGCCTCACGCATGCTCGAGGTCGCAGGGTACGCCGATGCATTTCGAGTCATTCATCCCGATGTTGATGCCGCGCCCGGACACACGTGGTCCCCTATCATTCCGGCTGATGAGGAGCCTCGAGACCGGATTGACTTTATCTATAGCCGCGGGGCGCGTGCTTTAGAGGCGTTCACCGTCGCTTCTGAGATAAAGAGCGCGGCACCCCCGAGACTCAGCGCCACCGGAAAGCGCCGTGTCGGCCTGGACGCAGATATTCTGGGCCACCACCTGGAGAATGCGTGGCCGACCGACCACGCAGCTGTCGTGGCCCGGTTAGCGTGGAGGTGACGGAGGGTCCCGTGCCGAATGGGGACATCCGCCTCACCGGGTAGTCTCTGCTGCTACACCTAAAATGAGGATATGAGTTCAGCGCACGGGTCGGGAAGCTTCGGGTCGCGGCCAGCCGTCGCTATGAAACGCGGCCGGGTGAGCGGGGCGGATGCTGCGGCGCAGCGGGCCGAGAACGCCGAGGCACCGCGCATCCCGCACCTGTTGCATCGTGTCTTCGCGCTGTTTTCGCCGCACCGCAACACCCTCATCGTTACCGTCGTGCTCGTTCTGGTCAGCGCCGCCCTCTCGGTGGTGCCGCCGCTCCTCACCCAACGCGCCTTTGACGACGGTCTTTTTCCGCCAGGCGACACTCCCAACCTGTCGGTGCTCGGGGTGCTGGTGGCGCTCATGCTCGGTGTTTTTCTGGTCAATGCGCTGCTCGGCGTCTGGCAGACCTGGCTGACGGCCACGGTGGGCAACAAAGTCATGGGCGCCCTGCGCGTAAGGCTGTTCACCCACCTGCAGGCGATGGAGCTGAGCTTCTTCACCAAAACCAAGACCGGCGTGATTCAGTCGCGGTTGCAAAACGACGTCGGCGGCGTCGCGACGGTGCTGACCAACACCATCTCGAGCATCCTCGGCAACACGGTCACCGTGATCGCCGCCTTCGTGGCGATGCTGCTGCTGAACTGGCAGCTGACCATCGTGGCCGTGGTACTGATGCCCACTCTGGTGTTCGCCCAGCGCCGCGTCGGGCAGGTGCGGGCACGCATTGCCGGTAAGACGCAGGAATCGCTGTCGGATATGACCGCCATCACACAGGAGACCCTGAGCGTGTCCGGCATTCTGCTCTCAAAGAGCTTCACCCGACAGCAGAACGAGATCGAACGCTACGCCGAAGAGAACCGCAACCAGGTGCGCCTGCAGGTGAGCCAGCAGATGAGCGGCCAGTGGTTCTTCGCCACGGTGAGCGTGTTCCTGTCGGCCATTCCTGCGATCGTCTACCTTGTGGCCGGGGCGCTCATCTTCAACGGCACCACGGAAGTCACGCCCGGCACCATCGTGGCGTTCACCACGGTGCAGGCTCGACTGATCTTTCCGCTGCTCGGCCTCATGCGGGTCGCCCTCGACCTGCAAACCTCGTCAGCGCTGTTCGCGCGCATCTTCGAATACCTCGACCTGAAGCCGGCGATAAGCGACAAGCCCGGCGCCGCCCTGGTGCCGTCGGCCGGGGCGGCTCGCGGCCGGGTGGAGTTCGACCGGGTGCAATTTGCCTACCCGGACGCTCGCGGTGACGCGCGCCCGACCCTCGACGACGTGTCCTTGACAATCGAGCCGGGGCAGTTCGCCGCTTTTGTGGGGCCGTCCGGGGCCGGCAAAACCACCGTCTCGTACCTGATTCCGCGTTTCTACGAAGCCGCGGCCGGCCGTGTGCTGTTCTCCGGCCTTGATGTGCGCGACCTGCAACAGGAGTCGCTCGTCTCCCATATCGGCATCGTGAGCCAGGAGACCTACCTGTTCCACGCCACCATCGCCGAGAACCTGCGCTATGCCAAACCAGAGGCCACGGATTCTGAGCTCATCGCGGCCGCCCGCGCCGCCAACATTCACGACACGATCGACTCCTTTCCGGAGAAGTACGACACCATGGTGGGGGAGCGCGGCTACCGGCTGTCCGGCGGTGAGAAGCAGCGCATCGCCATCGCACGCGTCTTACTGAAAGACCCGCCGGTGCTCATCCTCGACGAGGCCACGAGCGCGCTCGATTCCATCTCGGAGAGCGTGGTGCAGGCCGCGCTCGACACCGCGAGTCATGGTCGCACCACTATTGCAATCGCGCACCGCCTCTCGACGATCGTCGACGCCGATGTGATCTTCGTCGTCGACGCCGGGCGCATCGTGGAGCGCGGCACCCACGCCGAACTGCTCGCCCGCGGCGCCGTCTACGCGAGCCTCTACGACCGCCAAATCACCGCGAGCCCCCTCCCCGCTGACGCCCCCGCCCCCTGACTGCCCCCACGGGACTGTCACGGACGGGGCCCGGGCCCCGTCCGCGGGCCCAGTTTATAAACTGGGCCCGCGTTCACAAGGTGGGCCCGGGACGGCGCGGGCTACGAACGTTCGGCGAGCATGCCGGTCATCAGTTCGATCTCAGATTCCTGGCTCAACACCACCGAGGTAGCGAAGGCCTGCACGGTCGCGTTCGTGCTGCGGTCCAGAACGGCATCGGCCATCTCGATCGCACCCCGGTGGTGGGCGATCATGATGACGAGAAACTGCCTCTCCGCTTCCACACCGGATGCCGCGGTGAGTGCGGCAATCTGCGCCGGGGTCGCGAGTCCGGGCATCGGTTCTCCGGCGACGTGGCTTGCGCCGGCGCTGGCCGAGTGAGACGAATCGTGAGTGGTGCCGGACAGGCCGGGCCGGGTCATCCAGGTCATTGATGGTTCGGGAGCAAATTGCGGCAGCCCCCAGACAGCGAGCCAGCCCGACATCTGCCCGCTTTGCTTGGCCTGCGTCGTGGCAATGTCGTAGGCGAGTAGCCGCACGGGCGCGTCGTCGGTACGATCGCGAACAATCAGGGCGAGTTCAACGCCCTGATTGTGGTGTTCCTGCATGTCCCTGGCAAAGCCAGCCTCGGCACTTGTCGTGTCGGGCGTGGCGTCGGTAAGCGTGCTCAGGCGCCCCGCCGAAAAGGCCGCAGCGCCGACAACGAGCGCCGTGACCACAACAGTGACGGTGATGGCGCGCAACACGGAGCGGCGTTGGCGCGGTGGGTGGGCATCCGCTGTGGGCTGTGAGTGATCAGAAGTCACGGGTTAGCGCGGTTTATGAAACTTTGCCGGGTGCGTCGATCCCACCGGAGCAGGGGGCGCCGTCTTCTGGAACGTTGGTGCTCTTCCAGAATTCGGTTAAGTATTCGGCGATGCGCGGGTCGTCAGCATTGTCAACCTGCAGCTGTGAATTCCAGCCGCTCAGCACGATCGGTGCGGGAATCCCTTCGAAGGGCGACAGCACAACGTAGCTGGAGGGTAGTTCCGTCTTCAGCAGATCGAGCTCAGCGTCGGAGATGGACGGATCGTAGGTGACCCAGATGGCACCGTGTTCGAGTGCGTGCACGGCGTTCTCGTTCGGAACTGCCTGGTCGTACACGCCGCAATTGAGCCAAGCCTGAGCGTGCTGGCCGCCGGCGGGCGGCGTCTGCTCGTAGGTGACGGCGGTCTCGACGTGGCCGGCTGTGTTCGTGAAAGTCTCGACACCGTCGATCGTCGACGCATCGCCTGCGCCGCCGCCGGCATAGTTGGCGGCCTTCGGCGTGAGCACGAACGCGGTCACGATCAGGGCGATGATCGCGACGATCGCCACAGCGCCGCCGATAATGCCAATCAGACGATTACGCTTGCCGCGCTTTTGCTGGCGATGGTACTGCTCCAGCTTTTTCGCACGCTTCGCGGTGCGTTCTTCCTTGATTGACGCTTTATTGACGGGGGAACCGGGCTGGGGGGTCACGACGGCCTCTCTATGGGAGCTTCTTCTACCTGAACGTACCAGTCGTCCCTGTAGCTTCCCCCGGTGCCGCTCTCACGGTTATTTCTCAGGCTGGTGACCGGATCTCGCCGCCCGTTAGAGTGGAGGGGCGACCGCTTATCGTCGTGTTGCTGCGGCCGCTAGTCGATTTCGTGCGAACGCGCCGGTCAGCGCTGAATCGGTGAGCAACCCCGAGGCCGCGCCTGCCATCTGGCGCGCAGCCCGACAGAAGGAATTTCCATGAAGATCGCAGACACCGTTCTTGACCTCATCGGTGACACCCCGCTGGTCAAACTGCACAAGGTCACCGACGGATTGACCGCGACGGTGCTTGTGAAACTCGAGTACCTCAATCCGGGCGGGTCGGCGAAGGACCGCATCGCGGTGCGCATCATCGATGCCGCCGAGCGAGACGGCCTGTTGAAGCCCGGCGGCACGATCGTCGAACCGACGTCCGGCAATACCGGCGTCGGTCTTGCTTTGGTGGCGCAGCAGCGCGGTTATAAGTGTGTGTTCGTACTGCCCGACAAGGTCGGCGAAGACAAGCGCAACGTGCTCACGGCCTACGGCGCCGAGATCGTCGTGACGCCGACATCCGTTTCACCGGAGGACCCCCAGTCGTACTACAGCGTCTCCGACCGGCTGGCCCGGGACATTCCCGGTGCCTTCAAGCCCAACCAGTACTTCAACCCGAACGGCCCGCTCAGCCACTATGAGACCACCGGCCCCGAGATCTGGCGCGACACCGACGGAACCGTCACCCATTTCGTCGCCGGCGTCGGCACCGGCGGCACCATCACCGGAACCGGCCGCTACCTGCGCGAGGTCTCGAACGACGCCGTGCGCATCATCGGAGCGGACCCGGAAGGCTCGGTCTACTCCGGCGGCACCGGTCGGCCCTACCTGGTCGAGGGTGTCGGCGAGGATTTCTGGCCTGGCGCCTACGATCCAACGGTCGTGCACGAGGTCATCGCCGTCTCCGACGCAGATTCCTTCGCCATGACCCGCCGACTCGCCCTCGAAGAAGGAATCCTCGTCGGCGGTTCGAGCGGCATGGCCGTTGTCGCAGCCCTGCGCGCGGCCGAGAACCTCGGGCCCGACGACACGATCGTCGTGCTGCTGCCCGACGGCGGGCGCGGCTACCTCGGCAAAATCTTCAACGACGGGTGGATGCGCAGCTACGGTTTCAGCAACGCTCCGGCCGGTCACACGGTCGCTCATTTGCTGGAATCGAAGACCGGGCGCCTGCCAGCCCTGGTGTACGTGCATCCAAGTGACACCGTGCACGATGCGATCGAGACCATGACGAGCCAGGGAGTGTCCCAGCTGCTGGTGTTGAGCGCCAAACCGCCCGTCGTCATGGGTGAGGTACTCGGCGCGGTTGATGAGCGTGCCCTCATGGGCCTCGTCTTCTCCGGCGACGCGAAGCTCACCGATCGAGTCGGCTCAATCGTTGGTGATGCATTGCCGCTGATCGGGGTCAACGAGCCGGTGGCAGCCGCCCGCGCCGCCTTCGCAGACCACGACGCGCTGCTGGTGACCGACGGCGGCAAACCGCTCGGCGTCATCACCCGGCATGACCTGCTCAGCTACCTGAGCGTCTGATCTTTTTCACAGAGGGAGCCCACAATGGCCAATAACCAGAACTTCGACACGATCGCCATCCACGCCGGTCAGGCGTTCGACCCGACCACCGGCGCAGTCATTCCGCCGATCTACCAGACCTCGACCTACGTTCAGGACGGCATCGGCAACCTGCGTGGCGGGTATGAGTACAGTCGTGGCGGCAATCCCACCCGCACCGTGCTCGAAACGCTACTCGCAGCCCTGGAGGGCGGCAAGCACGGCTTGTCATTTGCGAGCGGACTCGCCGCGGAAGACACCATCCTGCGCGCCATTCTCCAGCCCGGCGACCACGTCGTGCTCGGCAACGACGTCTACGGCGGAACCCACCGCCTCATCAACAAGGTGCACGCCGCGTGGAGTGTGCAGAACACCACGGTCGAGATGAGCGACCTCACGGCGGTCGAAGCGGCCATCCGTCCGGAAACGAAGATCCTCTGGGTTGAGACGCCGAGCAATCCGCTCATGAAGATCAGCGACATTGCGGCGCTCGCCGAGATCGCGCACCGGCACGGCATAGTCGCGATCGTCGACAACACTTTTGCGTCACCGGCCCTGCAGCATCCGCTTGACTTTGGCGCTGACGTGGTCGTGCACTCGACCACGAAATATCTCGGCGGCCACTCGGACGTACTCGGTGGCGCGCTCATCATCAACGACGACGAGCTTTACGAGAAGGCCCAGTTTCTGCAGTTCGCGGCCGGCCCCGTGTCGGCTCCGCTCGACGCCTGGCTCACCGTGCGCGGCATCAAGACGCTCTCGGTGCGCATGGAGCGCCATTGCAAAAACGCGCAGGCCATTGCCGAGTATCTCGATGGACATCCGGCGATCGAGCAGGTTTTCTACCCGGGGCTGCCCGGCCACCCCGGCCACGAGTTGGCCGCAAAGCAGATGTCCGGCTTTGGCGGCATGATCTCCGTCGCGTTCGCCGGCGGAGCCGCTGCTGCGCGCCTGTTCGCCGAGTCGATGCACCTGTTCCAGCTTGCCGAATCGCTCGGCGGGGTCGAATCTCTCGTGAACTACCCCTCGGAGATGACGCATGCCTCCGTCCGCGGCACCGAACTCGAGGTGCCCGACAACATCGTGCGCCTCTCGGTCGGCATCGAAGACGTCGATGACCTCATCGCCGATCTCGCGAGCGCCCTGCCCCGCGGATAGCGGGGCCGCGTGGCCGGGCGCGACCGCGGGATGGCGAGCTCAGCCATCCCGTGGTTTGCACCGACTAGGCCCGGGTGACCTCGACCTCGATGACAGCCCAGCACAGCGCGGGGAGCGTGAACCGGAGACGGCTGCCGGTCACGGTCACCCCGGTCAGCGGGGACAGCCCCACCTGTTCGCCGCCCTCGAGGGTGTTGGTGGCAAACCTGTCCTTGCCGTTTGGCACACGCAGTACCTCAGCTCGACTCACGCGTCCGACCACGAAACCAGACAGGGACACGTCCACGTCGGCAGGCTCGTCAAGGCCGCGATTGGCGACGAACAGAGCTACCCGGCCGTTGTCTTCGTCCCAGGTTGCGCTCACGTCGACGACATCTACGTCGCCAAACTTGGCGGATTCGTACTTGTCTGAGTCGACGCTGGCCCGAAGGATCTGCCCACGGGCCAGCTCCGCCATTCTGGCGAAGGGCCAGAAGATGGACTGGCGCCAGGCCGGCCCGTTTTCTTCACTGCGAATCGGCGCGATCACGTTCACGAGCTGGGCCTGATTGGCGATTTTCACGCGGTCGCCATGGCGCAGGAGTGAGTTCAGTAGTGTCCCGACGACGATGGCATCTGTCACGTTGTAGGCATCTTCGATGAGACGCGGATGCTCGCGCCAGCCCTTCGAGACATTATGCGGCTGGTCGTCGGTGTCGAGGCCGCGTTGGTACCAGACGTTCCACTCATCGAAGGAAAGATTGACGTGCTTGCTGTGCTTGCCGGCTGCACGAACGGCATCCACCGTTGACACGACGGATTCGATGAAATAGTCCATGTCGACTGCCGTGGCGAGAAAACTCTTCACGTCACCGTCGTCTTCCTGGTAGTAGGCGTGCAGCGACACGTAGTCCACCTCGTCGTAGGCGTGCGTGAGCACGGTGTGCTCCCATTCGCCGAAGGTGGGCATGCTGGAGTGCGAACTTCCAACGGCAACCAGTTCGATGTCTGGATCGACGAAGCGCATGGCTTTGCCGGCTTCCTGAGCCAGCCGACCGTATTCGTGCGCGGTCTTGTGCCCGATCTGCCAGGGGCCGTCGAGCTCATTGCCGAGGCACCAGAGCTTGATGTCGAACGGCTCGGCCGAGCCGTTTTGCTTGCGCAGGTCGGAGAGGTACGTGCCGCCGGGGTGGTTGGAGTATTCCACAAGCTCACGGGCAGCATCCACCCCCCGGGTGCCAAGATTGACCGCCTCCATGATCTCGGTCCCGGCGAGTCTGGACCAGTCCACGAATTCGTGCAGGCCGAAGGCGTTGGACTCGACGGTGTGCCAGGCCCCATCAAGCCGGCGCGGGCGCTTGTCGACGGGACCGACGCCGTCCTCCCAGTTATATCCCGAGACGAAATTGCCACCCGGGTAGCGCACGACGGTGGGGCCCAATTCCTTGACGAGTTTGAGAACGTCCTGGCGGAAGCCCTTCTCGTCGGCCTCAGGATGCCCGGGCTCGAAGATTCCGGTGTAAACACAGCGCCCCATGTGCTCGACGAAGGACCCAAACAGGCGACGGGGCACCTCCCCGAGGGTGAAGTCGCGAACGAGGGTGATTCGAGCGTTGGTCATGATTCTCCTGTCAATGGTGCGAGTGAAGTCTGAACCGGGTGTGCTGACCTACTGGCCGCCGAGCCCGGTGGTGGCGATGCCCTTGATGATCTGGCGCTGGAAGATGAGGAACACGACAATGAGCGGCAGGGCGGCGAGGATCGCCATCGCCATGTTTTCTGCGTATTGCACGCCGTAGGCGCTCTTGACCGTCTGCAGTCCTACGGGAAGGGTCATCAGTAAGGAGTTGTTCGTCACGATGAATGGCCACAGAAAATTGTTCCAGGCCCCGATGAAGACGAAGATCGATACGGCCGCGAGGATGGGGCGGGACAGCGGCACCACTATCGACCAGAAGATGCGCAGCCGGGACGCGCCGTCCATCCGTGCGGCGTCTTCGAGCTCGATCGGAATCTGGTCGAAGAATTTCTTCAGCACGAACACCATGGCTGGTGCGATGACCTGGGGCAGGATGATGCCCCAGTAGGTGTCCACCAGGTTGAGGGCGAGCATCTGGTAGAACAGCGGGATGATGAGAACCTGAGGGGGGATGATGATCGAGGCGATAACCAGCACAAAAATCCAGCGGCGGCCGCTGAAATCGATGCGGGAGAACGCGTAGGCGGCCAGCGCCGAGACGACAACGGTGATCACGGTGATTGCCACGGTGGTGAAGAGGCTGTTGGCCGTCCAGGTGAGCAGGTTTCCTTCGCCCAGCACCTTGAGATAGGCCGCGATGGTGAATCCGCTCTCCGGAAACCACGACACCGGTGTCGAGCCGGCATCCGTCTCGGTCTTCAGCGACGTGACGACCGCCCAGACAAAGGGCAGCAGCCAGCCGAGAGCCAGCACGGCGAGGATGGCGAACGCGACGACGGAGGACGCCGATGTTCTTGTGGGCACCGTCCGGCGGCGTGATGAGACCGCGCGCTCAACGATGTCGGACGGGACAAGCAGCTGAGCGGTCATGAGCGGGCTCCCTTTCGGAACACGAACTGCGCGATGGACACGATGACGATGATGGCGAAGAAGATGTACGAAATCGCCGACGAGTAGCCGAAGCGGTAGCCGGTGAATCCGACCTCGAATATGTACTCGACCGTTGACCGGGTGGCGCCACCGGGACCTCCGCCGGTCATCTGATAGATCTGATCGAAGACCTTGAGGGATGCGAGCACCTGCAGGATGACGATCAGCATGGTCGTGGGTGCCAGTTGGGGAATCGTGATGAAGAACAGCTGACGCCACTTGCCCGCGCCGTCGAGTGCGGCTGCCTCGTATTGCTGTTCGGGAATGTTCTGTAAGGCGGCGAGGTAGAGCAGAAAATTGAAGCCCACCGTCCACCACACTGTGGTGATCACGATCGCGATCATGGCCCAGTCGGTGTCCTGTAGCCACGCCACCGGGGTCGCCCCGAAGAGTCCGGTCAGGGCGTTCACGAGTCCGAGTTGGGGGTTGTACAGCCACACCCAGAACAGCGAGACCACACTCGAGGCGAGCAGGTAGGGCATGAAGAAAGCGAGCCGCCAGATCCACTGGCCGGGGAGGCCGAGGTTGACGAGCACCGCCATGGCGAGAGCGACGAGCACGAGTGGCACCGTGCTCAGCACGGTAAACCACAGGGTGTTGCCCATGGAACGCCACATGTCGGGGTCGCCGAGCGCCTCGGAGTAGTTGGCGAAGCCGACGAGTCCTCCGCCGGCCCCGGTGAGGGATTGCCCGGTAAAGCTGAGATAGAAACCCCAGGCCAGCGGCGTCACGAGGAAGAGGACGAACACGACGGCGAACGGGGCGAGAAAAGCCCAGCCCACCGTGTTTTCCCGCCGGCGAGAGCGGGGCATGCGCGGGGCTGCGTTCGCGATGGTCTGCACGGACACCTCGGCGCGGGGTGGTGCGACAACCTCAGTCATGATCGGCTCTCTCGTTGCCCGGTTGATGAGTCAGGGATAGATGTTTCGGTGGTACCAGGGTTGGTCGCGGTGTTCATCATCGGACCGGGTTCGGCTTGGACAGCAGCACGTTGAGGCGCCGCACGAATCCCTGGAAGCCCGCTCTGGCATCCGTCTTGTTGAGCAGGACGGACTGCACGTTCTCCGCGAAGAAATTCTGAAAATCGGAACCCGAACCGGTGAACCACGCCTGCGGGTCGTAATTCAGATTCTCCGCCGCCATCGCGTAGTGCGCCTGCGGGATCAGCTCGGCGTAGCCGGGGCCGTCGACGACGGGCAGGTAGGCCGGAATATGGCCGGCCTGTGCCCAGCTGATCGAGTTCTTCAGTACGTTCGACACGAACAGGTAAACCTCCTCGCGCCTGGCAGGGTCAGGGTTGTCCTGATGCGGCAGAACAAAAGTATGCGAGTCTGCGTAGACGGCCGGAGTGCCGAAGAGTGTGGGGATCGGCGTCGCGTCCATCGGTACGTTGGCTGCCGTCATGGTGGGCAACTCCCAGACGCCACTGAAGAAGAGCCCACTCTCGCCGTTGACGAATTCGGCCAGGGCCGTGGCATAGTCGCCACTCGCCGTGGCGATTGTGTCGTCGAGCAGGGTCTGCATGAATTCGAGGGACGTGACCGCGGCGTCTTCGTCGACCTCGACGTTTTCGCCCGGTGTGAGGGTCATGTCGGCCCCCTGCTGCTTGTAGAAAGTGTAAAAGAGACGCCACATCTGTGCGCCGTCGCCGAGATAGCCGTAGGACAATCCATGCTTGCCGGTGACGACCTGCATCTTCCGGGCGACGTCCACGAACTGCTCGGGGGAGTCGATGTCGATCAGCTGGCCGTCGGAGCCGAGCACACCGGCTGCGGCAGCGATCTCGGTGTTGTACATCAAGATGAACGGATGCGCGTCGAGCGCGACGGAGAACAACTCGCCGCCGCTGAAGCATGCTTCCCAGATCGGTGCCGGGAAGCTGTCTTCGGTGATGCCGTAATGGGCCAGCACGTCCAGGTCCCAGGGGTCGAGCAGCCCCCCGGGTGCGTAGCCGGGGAGGCGCGAGGCGTGCATGACCGCTACGTCGGGAGCGCGGCCTCCGGCCGAGGCCATCGCGAGCTTCGTATAGTACGGCGTGCCCCAGGTCAGCACGGTCTGCGTCACGTGAAAGCCCGGGTTGTCGGCGTTTGCCTCGTCGACGAGGCCCGCCATTTTGATGCCGTCGCCGCCGGTGAGCAGGTGCCAAAACGCCAACTGTTCCGCGCCGGATCGACCAGCGGTGGCGGCGCATCCACTGAGGCCAGTGGCCAGGAAGGCGCCCCCGAAAAGCGCCGCGCTGCCAGCGAGAACGCTGCGACGGGTGAGCACTCCGGTGCTTCCGATCGGTACCCGTGCTGGTGTCATTGATCACTCCTTTGTGAGGTGGCCCCAGCATTACATCGTTGTAATGAAAGAGCAAGAAGTTTTTTCCCGGATACCGGGGGAGTGAAACCTCAGGCTGGTGTTCGCACGCGGGTGCTTGCTCGGGCCACAACGGTGTGAGCGATCGTCACGCGGGTTGGGGGCGCGTCGGGGCTGCCCATGCGCTGCACCAGAAGTGCGAGCGCGCGCTCGGCGAATTCACGTTTGTCAAAGCTCACCGTCGTCAGCGGCGGTGTGGCGAACTGTCCGTCGGCGATGTCATCGAACCCTGCGACCGACACGTCGCCCGGCACCGGGATTCCCGCGGTCCACAGGGCGCTCATCGTGCCGATGGCCATGGAATCGGTGAAGCAGAAGAACGCATCGGGCGCCGGGTTCACCCTTAAGAATTCGGTCACCGCCTCGGAAGCTGCTCGCGGCGACCACTCGTGACAGGAGATCTCCAGAAGGGGATCCGAATCGATGGCCGCGGCGCGGAGTGCCTCCCGGTAGCCGCGCTGGCGCAGGTCGGCCGTGGCGGTCTGGAAGGCTGGGCCGGGGGATCCGACGATCGCGATGCGTCGATGCCCGAGCTCGATCAGGTGCCTCGTCATGTCCCGCGCGGCGGCGACGCTGTCCACCCAGACCTGATCGTTGCGCTGCTGCTCGACTTCTCCGATCATGACGAGTGGCGGCAGAGAGCCATCGTCAACCAATTTGCTTTCCTGAATGGTGATCGGGTTCAGGATGACGCCGTCGACGAGGTGCGCCCTGGCCCGCGATACGAGGCTGAGCGCGCGGCCCGGGCGTTCGGACGTTTCCTCGAACTGCACGCCCCAGCCCTGTTCGTGCGCCACTTCCACGAAAAAATGCGACATCTCTGCCGAGTATGGAGTGCCCAGGTCCGGCATGGCAAGAGCGATGACCCCCGTGCGGCCGTTCCGGAGCCCGCGGGCGCTCAGGTTGGGAACATAAGCGAGCTCGGTGATCGCCGATTCGACTCGGCTCCGGGTTTCCGGCGCGACGAACACCACGCCGTTCATGACGTTTGACACGGTCTTGGGCGATACGCCCGCGAGGGCCGCGACGTCTTTGACCGTTGGGCGCATAGCTGAAGGCTAACCCAAACGCGATGCGACCCCTCGTTTGGTCAGGCGGTTCAGGCTGAATCGTGGCTAGAGCGCACTGATGCTCCACGACGCCTTGGACGTCTCGCCGGGCCGGATAGAGATCAGGTCGATCGTGGAGTTGAAGGCGTCCGGTGGGCAGGTCATGGGTTCTACGGCAAGCCCACGCCGTGATTGCGCCGGGTCGGGAAGGTCTGCGGTGTGAATCTGCACCCACGGGCAGTCGGTGCCCCAGGTCATCGCGACCCCGGAGCCGGAGGGATCAAGCAGTCGGACCGTCACGGTATCCGAACCATCCCGCACGAGAGCGGTGAAGGCGTGATCGATCGCCGTCCCGGCAATGGGTCGCGGCGTCCGAAAGTCGTAGGCCCCATTCGATTCAGTTTCAACGCGTCGGATGCCGGCGGGCGTGAGGCGATCTTCGGTGACGGTCATCACTTCGCCGGCGGGGAGCTGCAGGGTCCAGTCGTCGACGCGACCAGGGCCAGCGACCAGGTAGGGGTGCGGTCCGGTTCCTCAACCGGCGGATCCGCGCGGCGAATGGCGCACGACTGCACGATTGTGACTGTCACATCCGGCGGAGGTCGGGGCATAATGAGAGTGGATCACAATTGTGACCGCTCACATCTCAGCAGGGTCTTGTCGTGTCGATTGAAGTACCCAAGGCGCGCGCGCCGAGCATCCGTGATGTCGCGCGCGTCGCCGAGGTCTCCTACCAGACCGTGTCTCGGGTGCTCAACGACCACCCGAGCATTCGGGATTCCACCAGGGCTCGCGTCGTGCAGGCTATGAAGGACTTGAACTACCGCCCGAACAGGGCTGCCCGAGACCTCTCGCGGGGGCGTTCGCGCACCATCGGGGTGCTGTCAGCCTCGAGTGCCGAATACGGCCCGGCGAGCAGTATCGCGGCGATTCAGGACGCCGGCCGTGACGCCGGATACCTCGTGAATATTGCGAATATCGCCGGGGACAAACCCGAATCTATCCAGGGCGCCCTCGATCACCTGCTGAACCAGGGCGTTGAGGGCATTGTCGTGATCGCCCCGCAGGAACGCGTCTTCGCCGTTCTGCAGCGGTTGTCGATCGACGTGCCATTTGTGACGCTGCAATCCGACGGCAACCGCGGCAACCGCGGGAACCGCACGCTTTTCGTCGACCAGATAGCCGGAGCACGGTTGGCCACCCGCCACCTCATCCAACTGGGTCACCGCCGCATCTTTCATCTGGCGGGCCCACAGAATTGGATCGAAGCCGAAGCCCGGATGCACGGGTTCCTGGTAGAAATGGGAGCCAGGGACGTTCCCACCACGGCTCCCATTCTCGGCGACTGGACCGCCAACTTCGGCTACCAGGTCGGTCGGGAACTGCTGCGAGTGCGTGACTTCACCGCGATATTCTCCTCCAACGATCAGATGGCGCTCGGGCTTATGCACGCTCTGCACGACGAGGGATTGAGCATCCCGGGCGACGTGAGCATTGTGGGCTTCGACGACATCCCGGAAGCTGCACACTTCTGGCCGCCCCTGACGACGGTGCGGCAAGACTTCGCCGAGCTGGGACGACGGTGCATCGCCGTCTTGCTGTCCGAGATCGCGGGAGAAGGCGCAGTGCATCCCGACACGCTCGTTCCCGAGCTGATCGTTCGTTCGTCCACGGCGGCTCCGTCGTTCTGAGGCCAAGCTCGTGCCCTGGGCAGGTTTCGCGTTCACTTCCGGACGAATATCTCCGTTACGGAAACGTAACGTCGCGTACTTGACATGCGAATCCTGTCTACCGGTACTATAAAAACCTAGATGTGAACGGTCACATTTCCTGAGACAGCCTCAACCGGCACCGGCGACGAGTCGCCATCGTCGGAACATCAGAGCACACCGGGAACGGGATCGAACACTGCACGGCCATCGACAAGGGAGTCACATTCGTGAGTAGTGAGCAGGTGTCCGGCGAGCACGAATCGTACGTGATCGGCGTCGACTACGGCACCCTCTCGGGCCGGGCCGTTGTCGTTCGTGTATCGGATGGCGTCGAACTGGGCTCTGCTGTTCTTGATTACCCGCACGCCGTGATGGACACGACGCTCACAGCGACCGCGACCTCTTTGCCGCCCGAGTGGGCTCTGCAGGTACCCCAGGATTACGTCGCCGTGCTTCAGAGCGCCGTTCCCGCCGCTGTTCGTAACGCGGGAATTGACCCCACCCGCGTTATCGGCATCGGCACCGATTTCACGGCCTGCACGATGGTGCCGGTGATCAGTGATGGCACCCCTCTGTGCGAGTTGCCCGAATATACGGCCCGCCCGCACGCCTACGTGAAGCTGTGGAAGCACCACGCGGCCCAGTCGCAGGCTGACCGCATCAACGATCTCGCCTTCGAGCGCGGCGAGAAGTGGCTGCCGCGTTACGGGGGCCTCATCTCGAGCGAGTGGGAATTCGCGAAGGGTCTGCAGCTGCTGGAGGAAGACCCCGAGCTGTACGCCCGAATGGACCGCTGGGTCGAAGCGGCGGACTGGATCGTCTGGCAGCTCACCGGCGAGTACGTGCGCAATGCCTGCACGGCCGGTTACAAAGGGATCCTGCAGGATGGTGCGTATCCGAGCGAAGAGTTTCTGGGCGCATTGAATCCTGCTTTTGCCCGGTTTGCCGTGGACAAGGTGGCGCACCGGATTGGCCAGCTCGGCGCATCCGCTGGCACCCTCACGGCCGTTGCCGCCGCGTGGACCGGTCTGCCGGAAGGTATTGCGGTGGCCGTGGGCAATGTGGACGCGCACGTGACTGCCCCGGCAGCGCAGGCCGTGAATCCCGGCCAGATGGTCGCCATCATGGGCACCAGTACCTGCCACGTCATGAACTCCGACCGCCTCGCCGAGGTTCCCGGCATGTGCGGCGTCGTTGACGGCGGCATTGTCAGCGGGCTCTATGGCTACGAGGCCGGCCAGAGTGGCGTGGGGGACATTTTCGCCTGGTACGTGCGTACCCAGGTTCCCGCGCGGTACCACGACGAGGCGGCAGCGGCCGGCCAGAGCGTGCACCAGTACCTGACCGACCTGGCCAAGGATCAGCCTGTCGGCGGGCACGGGCTCGTCGCACTCGACTGGCACAGTGGTAACCGCTCGGTACTGGTCGACCACGAACTGTCCGGCCTGGTCGTGGGTATGACGCTCACGACCCGCACGGAAGAGGTCTACCGTGCCCTCCTGGAGGCGACGGCCTTCGGCACCCGCACCATTGTCGAGACCTTCCAGGACTCCGGCGTGCCGGTCACCGAATTCATCGTAGCGGGCGGACTGCTGCAGAACGCGTTCCTGATGCAGACCTACAGCGACATCCTGCGTTTGCCGATCTCGACCATCGCAAGCGACCAGGGCCCGGCTCTCGGCTCCGCAATCCACGCCGCCGTCGCGGCGGGGGCCTACCCCGACGTGCGTGCCGCTGGCGAGAAGATGGGCAAGCTCAATAAGAACGTGTACCTGCCGAACGAGGCGGCGGCATCCGCTTATGACCTGCTCTATGCGGAGTACACGCAGCTGCACGACTACTTCGGTCGCGGCGAGAACGATGTGATGCACCGGCTGAAGGCGTTGAAGCGTAACGCAGCTGCTACAGCTGCTACAGCTGCTACAGCTGCTACAGCTGCTGCAGCGGATGCCACGGCCCCCGCAAACCTGCCGGTGCTCTCATGAGCACCTTCGGGCCTCAGATCGAGGTCGCGATCGCCCGCGTGCGGGCCGACATCGCCCTGCTCCACGGCGAGCTCGTCAGGAACGCCCTCGTCGTCTGGACCGGCGGCAACGTCTCTGGTCGGGTGCCAGGAGCCGACCTGTTCGTGATCAAGCCCAGCGGTGTCGACTACGCCGACCTGGCGCCCGAGAACATGATCCTGTGCGACCTCGACGGACAGGTCATTCTCGGCACACCGGGAAGTGATCGTTCCCCCTCAAGCGACACCGCCGCCCACGCGTACGTGTACCGGCACATGCCGGACGTCGGCGGCGTCGTGCACACGCACTCCACCTACGCCACAGCGTGGGCCGCGCGAAGCGAAGCGATTCCGTGTGTGATCACGGCGATGGCCGACGAATTCGGTGGCCCGGTGCCGGTGGGCCCGTTCGCCATTATCGGTGACGACTCCATCGGGCGGGGCATCGTGGAGACCCTGACCGGGCATCGCTCCCGCGCGGTGCTGATGGCGAACCATGGCCCGTTCACGATTGGCAGCGACGCTCGCGACGCGGTGAAGGCCGCTGTCATGGTCGAAGATGTCGCTCGCACCGTGCACCTGGCCCGTACGGGTGGGCCGCTCGTCGCTATTCCGCAGTCGGTAGTTGATTCCCTGTTCGACCGGTACCAGAACGTCTACGGACAAGCGCCCCAAGGAGAACTTCAGTAATGGCTGCCCTCAACACCACCCTCGATCACGTCGAGGTCTGGTTCCTCACCGGAAGCCAGAACCTCTATGGTGAAGAAACCCTCCGCCAGGTAGCTGAGCAGAGCCAGGAAATCGCCCGGGCCCTCGGTGCGTCGAGTGATGTCCCGGTGAAGATCGTCTGGAAGCCCGTGCTGACGGGCTCCGAGTCCATCCGCCGCGCCGCCCTCGACGCGAACGCCGACGACTCCGTGATCGGCCTCATCGCCTGGATGCACACCTTCTCACCGGCGAAGATGTGGATTGCCGGCCTCGACGCGCTCACCAAGCCGCTGTTGCACCTGCACACACAGGCAAATGTGGAACTGCCCTGGGCTGAGATCGACTTCGACTTCATGAACCTCAACCAGGCAGCCCACGGTGACCGGGAGTTCGGCTATATTCAGACGCGCCTCGGTGTGACCCGGAAGACCGTTGTCGGTCACGTGTCGAACCCGGCCGTGTCGGGCAGTATCGGATCCTGGACCCGTGCAGCTGCGGGCTGGGCCGCGAGCCGCAGCATGAAACTTGCCCGGTTCGGCGACAACATGCGTTACGTGGCCGTGACCGAGGGTGATAAAACCGAGGCCGAGTTGCGCTTCGGAGTGCAGGTCAATACCTGGCCCGTCAACGAACTGGCCGAGGTCGTCGACTCCGTCTCCGACGCCGAGATCGATGCGCTCGTGGCTGAATATGCAGAGCTGTATGACGTGGCACCCGAGCTGCGCGTTGGCGGGGACCGCCATGCGTCGCTTCGCTACGGTGCCGCGCAGGAACTCGGCCTGCTGTCTTTTCTCGAAGAAGGCGGATTTGGCGCGTTCACGACGAGTTTCGAAGACCTGGGCGCGCTGCGACAACTGCCTGGGCTGGCCGTGCAGCGCCTGATGGCGCAGGGTTACGGTTTCGGAGCGGAGGGCGACTGGAAGACCGCCGTGCTGGTGCGTGTCGCCAATGTTATGGGTGCTGGCCTGCCCGGCGGTGCCAGCCTGATGGAGGACTACACCTACGACCTCACGCCGGGGGCGGAGCTCATCCTCGGGGCCCACATGCTCGAGGTGAACCCGGCACTCTCATCGGCCAGGGCGAGCCTGGAGATCCACCCGCTCGGCATCGGGGGCCGGGAAGACCCCGTGCGCCTGGTGTTCACGGCGGATGCCGGGCCTGCCGTGGTCGTAGCCATGAGCGACATGCGCGACCGCTTCCGTCTGGTCGCGAACGTCGTCCAGGTTGTCGAGCCGACTCAGGCCCTCCCGAAGCTGCCCGTGGGGCGCGCAGTCTGGCGCCCCGAACCCGACTTCGCCACCTCCGCGGCCGCCTGGCTGACCGCCGGCGCCGCCCACCACACCGTGATGTCGACATCCGTCGGTATCGAGGTGTTCCACGATTTCGCCGAGATCGCTCGCACCGAGCTGCTCGTGATCGATAAGACCACCACCCTGCGCGATTTTAGCCGCGAAGTGCGTTGGAATCAGTCCTACTACCGACTGGCGCAAGGCATGTAACCGTTTCACATTCTGCAATTCACATTCTGCAATTCACATCAAAGACGATAAAGATCGAAAGGAAACACAGTGAAAAAGAACGTATTCTTCGCCGTCGTGGCCGCGGGTGCCCTCGTGGTATCGATGGCAGCCTGCTCCTCGGGTGGCGGCTCCGCCGGTACCGCCGGCAGCGGCGACAAGGGCCTGATCGGCGTGGCCATGCCGACAAAGAGTTCCGAACGTTGGATCGCGGACGGCAACGCCGTGAAGAGCCAGCTGGAAGAACAGGGATTCACCGTCGACCTGCAGTATGCCGAGGACGACATCCCCATGCAGGTTTCGCAAATTGAAAACATGATCACCAAGGGAGCGGAAGCCCTGATCGTGGCCTCGATCGACGGTACGACCCTCACCAGCGTGCTGCAGGATGCTGCTGATGCAGACATTCCGGTAATCGCCTACGACCGACTCATTCGCGACACCGAGAACGTCGACTACTACGCATCCTTCGACAACTTCAAGGTCGGACAGCAGCAGGCCTGGTCGGTTCTGAACGGCCTTGGCCTCGTCGAACTCGACGGCACTGCCATTGAGGGCGCGCCCGCTGGTCCGTTCAACCTGGAGCTGTTCGCCGGTTCGCTCGATGACAACAACGCTTTCTTCTTCTTCAACGGTGCCATGGATGTCTTTCAGCCGCTGATCGACGACGGCGTGCTCGTGGTCAAGAGCAACCAGACCGACATCGAGCAGGTTGCAACCCTGCGCTGGGCTGGAGAAGAAGCTCAGGCTCGGATGGAGGACCTTCTCACCGCTCAGTACTCGGACGGCACCGTGGTCAACGCCATCCTGTCCCCATACGACGGTATCTCCCGTGGCATCATCTCGGCACTCGAGGGCTCGGGCTACACCGTGGGAGACGGCTGGCCCGTCATCTCCGGCCAGGACGCCGAGATCGACTCGGTGAAGGCGATCAACTCGGGTGAGCAGTACGGCACCATCTTCAAGGACACCCGCGAACTCGCAGCTGTGGCCGTGGACATGGCCGTCGCCCTGCTCAACGGCGAAGAACCAGAGATCAACAACACCAAGGACTACGACAACGGAGTGAAGGTCGTTCCGTCGTTCCTTCTCGAATCGGCGATCGTGGTCAAAGACAACATCCCGGCCCTGCTTATCGACTCTGGCTACTGGACCGAAGCCGATATCAAGGGCTAATTTCCACCCCGTTCCACCCTGTTTCAAACTCTGCACAACGGTCGGTGGGGTAGTTCTAGCCCACCGACCGTTCTGCCAGACAGATTTTCTGCCGGCTGCCGAAATCGCGCTTTCTTGCGAGAACGCTTCCGGTATCGACCATTCACAAGAGGAATGAAGAAGGTGCTCACGTGACCACGAACATCCTTGAGATGCGCGGCATCACCAAGACGTTTCCCGGCGTAAAAGCACTCTCCGCGGTGACGCTCGACGTCGGTCGTGGCGAGGTGCACGCCATTTGCGGCGAAAACGGTGCCGGAAAATCAACCCTGATGAAGGTGCTCAGCGGCGTCTACCCACACGGTACCTACACGGGAGACATCGTCTTCGAGGACGAGATCGTTGAGTTCAAGAGCATCAGCGACTCCGAGGCCAAGGGGATCGTGATCATCCACCAGGAGCTCGCCCTCAGCCCCTACCTCTCCATTGCAGAGAATATATTTCTGAACAACGAGCAACGAGGCGCGTTGGGTCTTATCGACTGGAACGAAACCAACTCAGAGGCTGCGAAGCTTCTTGCACGCGTGGGGTTGAAAGAAAACCCGACGACCCGCATCATGGACATCGGTGTCGGCAAGCAGCAGCTCGTCGAAATCGCCAAAGCCCTCTCCAAACGGGTGAAACTGCTGATTCTGGACGAGCCAACGGCGGCGCTCAACGATGACGACTCCGACCACCTGCTCGACCTCATTCTGCACCTCAAGGGCCAGGGCATCACCTCGATCATTATTAGCCACAAGCTCAACGAGATCAAGAAAGTCTCCGACTCCGTCACGGTCATTCGAGACGGCCGGGCCATCGAGACCATCGCCAAGGACGATGTCACCGAAGAGCGCATCATCAAGGACATGGTTGGTCGGGACCTTGAACACCGCTACCCGGATCACACCCCCGACATCGGGGCAGAGATTCTCCGGGTGGAGGACTGGACCGCCTTCCACCCGCAAGACACGACCCGCATGATGGTCGATCACGTCAACCTCAACGTGCGCGCCGGGGAGATCGTGGGGATTGCCGGACTCATGGGAGCGGGCCGCACCGAATTCGCGATGAGTTTGTTTGGGCGCTCGTATGGCAGCCGGATCAGCGGCAAGGTTTTCAAGCACGGCGTGGAGATCAGGACCCGCACCGTCACCGAAGCCATCGACAACGGCCTGGCCTACGCGACCGAGGATCGCAAGACCTTCGGTCTCAACTTGATCGAGGACATCAAGCGCAACATTTCGATGGCGGCGCTCCACCGACTAGTGCGAAACGGCCTCGTGAACGACAACGAGGAGTATCAGGTCGCCAACGAATACCGCGCCAGCATGAACATCAAGGCTCCAAACGTGCTTGTGAAGACCGGCAAGCTCTCCGGTGGCAATCAGCAGAAGGTGGTGTTGTCGAAGTGGATCTATTCCAACCCCGACGTGCTGATTCTCGACGAGCCGACCCGCGGTATTGACGTCGGGGCGAAATATGAGATCTACACGATCATCAACAAACTCGCCGCGGCCGGCAAGGGCGTGATCGTCATCTCCTCGGAACTGCCGGAACTGCTCGGAATCTGCGACCGAATTTACACCCTGGCCGAGGGCGCCATCACCGGGGAATTCCCGATTGAGAGCGCCACCCCGGAGACTCTCATCAAGCACATGACCATGGAAAAGGCCCGCTAGCGCCGGCGCTAGCGGAAAAGGAGAAACCCAATGAGTGACCAAGAGACCACGCCGGCCACGGGAGGCGTGGTCAACCCGAGGGAGAACAAGACTGCTTCCTGGCTGAGCCACGTACTGGCCGACCTCGGAAAGAACGGTATTTTCATTGCCCTCGTTCTGGTGGTGGTGTTGTTCACTTTCCTGACCGATGGCATCCTCTTGCGCCCGCAGAATATCTCCAACTTGATCGTGCAGAACGGCTATATCCTCGTTCTCGCGATTGGGATGGTGATGGTGATCGTCGCGGGCCACATCGACCTGTCGGTCGGATCGGTGGCGGCCTTCGTCGGTGCGTGTTCCGGTGTCTTTGCCGTGCAGTGGGGCTTGCCGTGGTGGCTTGCCATCATCATGTCCCTCGGCATCGGCGCGCTCGTGGGCGTCTGGCAAGGCTTCTGGATCGCCTACGTGGGTATCCCGGCCTTCATCGTGACCCTGGCCGGAATGCTGATCTTCCGTGGCCTCGCACTCGTTGTGCTGGGAAACTCGAATATCGGCTCCTTCCCGGCAGAGTACCGCGCGCTCGGCAACGGCTTCCTCACTGACGTGTTCGGCGAGTTCGACCTCGACCCGCTCACCCTCGGGGTCGGCGTGATCGCCGTGATCGCCTTGATTGTGCAGCAGGTGCGTACCCGCCTCGGTCGGGCCAAGTACGGCCAGGAGGTCGAGCCCCTTGTGTGGTTCGTAGCCAAGCTCGTACTCATCACCGCGGCGCTCGGCTTCTTCGCGTACGCCCTGGCCAGCTACAAGGGCATCCCGGTGACACTGATCGTGCTCGCCGTGCTCGTGCTGATCTACGGCGTGGTCATGAACCGCACGGTATTCGGCCGTCACATCTACGCGATCGGTGGCAACCGCCACGCGGCGGAACTCTCGGGTATCAAGAACCGCAAGGTGGACTTCTACCTGTTCGTGAACATGGGA
The DNA here is from genome assembly GCF_004403345.1 of Cryobacterium lyxosi. Taxonomy (NCBI): domain Bacteria; kingdom Bacillati; phylum Actinomycetota; class Actinomycetes; order Micrococcales; family Microbacteriaceae; genus Cryobacterium; species Cryobacterium lyxosi. The sequence goes on along the minus strand of NZ_SOGT01000008.1, from coordinate 151,282 downwards.
ATTCTCGCCGCCCTCGCGGGCCTCATCTTCACCGCCCGCCTCAACCTGGCCGGACCGAAAGCCGGTGACGGTTTCGAACTCGAGGCCATCTCCGCTGCCTTCATTGGCGGTGCTGCCGTGCAGGGCGGTATCGGTACTGTCGGCGGCGCCATCATCGGCGGCTTGATCATCGGCGTGCTCAACAACGGCATGTCGATTCTCGGCATCGGCATCGAGTGGCAGCAGGCAGTGAAGGGCCTCGTATTGCTTCTCGCTGTGGCCTTCGACGTCTACAACAAGCGGCGCTCCGGCGGTCGCTGACCGCACTGCGCGAGCCGCGTCAGACGCAGAACAGGCCGGAACGCATGAGTGTTCCGGCCTGTTCTGGTCACAGCGGCAAGTCGCGAGAAAACGCCGCGGCTCGCTGGATCTGGTCGGGGGTCGGCCGGATACCCGTGTAGAGAACGAACTGCTCCTCTGCCTGTAGCGCCACGACTTCGGCGCCGGTGATGATGGGCTTGCCCGCCGCTCGAGCGACGCGAATAAGCTGCGTTTCCGAAGGGGAGGCGACGACATCGAAGACCACCAGCGCAGCCGCAATGGTTTCGGTGCGAAAGGACAAGCGCGCTTCATCGGGCGCCATTCCCCGCGGGGTGACGTTGACCAGGAGGTCAGCTGTCAGAGCACCGACCCGTGGTGCCCAGGCGTAGCCGTAGAGAGCGGCGAGAGCTTGCCCGGTCGCCTCGTTGCGCGCGACGATCGTGCCGTTTCGAAATCCCGCGTCGCGTAGTGCGGCTGCGACGGCCTTGGCCATGCCGCCGCTGCCGCGAACCAGAACCGAAAGCTCGGGGGAGATGTCGTGCTGGGCAAGTAACCGGCGAACAGCGGTGTAATCGGTGTTGTAGGCCCGCAGTCGACCGTTGTCGTTCACGATGGTGTTTACCGAGTCGATGGCCTGCGCCGAGGCATCCATCTCGTCGACGAGGACAATCACGTCTTCCTTGTACGGCATCGACACCGCACAACCGCGGATACCCAGCCCGCGAACGCCCGCGATGGCATCGGCAAGATCGACAGGGGCGAACGCCTTGTAGATGTAGTTCAGACCGAGTTCCTCATAGAGATAATTGTGGAACCGAGTGCCGATATTGCTGGGCCGGGCCGAGAGCGAGATGCACAGGGTCATGTCTTTGTTGAGGATGGGCATGGCTCTAGTGTGGCGCGGTCCAATCCTTCATTTGACGTGACCGGCACTGACTTCCGGCTCTTGTTATTCAAGCGTTACTAAGAAATCTTGACAGTGGTAAGCAGCAAGGCCACCATTTAGTACGCTGTGAACGGTCACAATCTTGCGCTACCTGAGGAGCAACCAATGGCGGCTGAACACGTAATTCTTGAGATGCGCTCCATCACCAAGGAATTTCCCGGCGTCAAGGCGCTGTCCAACGTGTCACTGACGGTCAGGGCTGGAGAAATCCACGCGATCTGCGGTGAGAATGGCGCAGGCAAGTCCACGTTGATGAAAGTGCTCTCCGGTGTCTACCCGTACGGTTCCTACTCTGGGGACATTATCTTGCAGGGCGCCGAGATGCGGTTCAAAGACATTCGCTCAAGCGAAGCGGCTGGAGTCGCGATCATCCATCAGGAGCTCGCGCTTATTCCGGAGCTCTCGATCACCGAAAACATCTTTCTTGGCAATGAGCCCACCAAGTGGGGCGCCATCGATTGGATCGGCGCCAAGCGCACCGCCTACGAACTGCTTGCCCGGGTCGGCCTGCGTGACGATCCGGACACCCAAGTCAAGAACATCGGTGTCGGCAAGCAGCAGCTGGTTGAGATCGCCAAGGCGCTCAACAAATCGGTCAAGGTACTCATTCTCGACGAGCCGACCGCTGCACTCAACGAAGCCGACTCCCAGCACCTGCTCGACCTCATTCGCGGGCTCAAGGGCAAGGGCATCAGCTCGATCATGATCTCCCACAAGCTCAACGAGATCGAGCAGATCGCCGACACGATCACCATCATTCGTGACGGCCAGTCGATCGAGACCCTCGACATCGCCGCCGACGGCGTCAACGAGGACCGCATCATTCGTGGAATGGTCGGACGCAGCCTGGAGAGTCGGTTTCCCGATCGCACTCCAAAGATCGGCGAGGTCTTCTTCGAGGTGCGCGATTGGACCGTGCAACACCCGCAGGTGTCCGAGCGGATGGTCGCGAAAGGGTCGAACCTCACCGTGCGCACCGGCGAGATCGTCGGTATCGCCGGACTGATGGGTGCCGGGCGCACCGAGCTGGCCATGAGCATCTTCGGCCGTTCCTACGGCAACTTCATCTCGGGCCGCATCTTCAAGGACGGCAAGGAGATTGTGCTTCGCAACGTGGGCGAGGCCATCGATCACGGCCTCGCCTACGTCAGTGAGGATCGCAAAGCGCTCGGGCTCAACCTGCTCGACGATATCAAGCGCTCCGTCGTCTCGGCCAAGCTCTCGAAGATCTCGGTTGGCTCGGTGGTCAACGACGCCAAGGAATACTCCATCGCCGAGGAGTACCGCAAAAACTTGCGCATCAAGACCCCCAACGTCGAGATGGGGGTGAGCAAGCTGTCGGGTGGCAACCAACAAAAGGTGGTGTTGGCCAAATGGATGTTCACCGACCCCGACATCCTGATTCTGGACGAACCCACCCGAGGCATCGATGTCGGCGCGAAATACGAGATCTACGGGATCATCCAGGCGCTCGCCGCCCAGGGCAAGGGCGTAATCCTGATCTCGTCCGAACTGCCGGAGCTGCTTGGCCTGGCCGACCGCATCTACACAATCTTCGAAGGCACCATCACCGACTGCATCGACGGTGCTGACGCCGACCCGGAAACCCTGATGAAAAGCATGACCTCTGCCAAAAAGAAGGTGCGCAGCATATGAGCGGCAACACAACCACGACCGAGAAACGCAAGTCGATCTTCGGCAGTAATATTCGTCAGTTCGGCATTCTCTTCAGCCTGATCGCCATTATTGCGCTGTTTCAGATTTTGACCGGCGGGCTCACGCTCTCTCCGGGCAACCTGATCAACCTGGTGAGCCAGTACTCCTACATTTTGATCCTGGCCATCGGCATGGTCATGGTGATCATCGCCGGTCACATCGACCTATCGGTTGGATCGGTCGCAGCGTTCGCGGGCATCGTGGTGGCCACGTCTATGTCGCAGTGGAACTTCCCCTGGCCGTTGGCGCTGCTCTTCGGCCTCCTGGTGGGCGCAGTGATCGGGGCCTGGCAAGGATTCTGGGTGGCCTACATCGGCGTACCAGCCTTCATCGTCACCCTGGCCGGCATGCTCATTTTCCGTGGCGGCAACCAATTCTTCGGTAACGCCAACACGGTGCCCGTCCCAGAGGCCTTCACCATAATCGGTGCCGGATACCTTCCGGAGGTGGGTCCGACCACTGGATACAACAACCTCACTCTGCTGCTCGGATTCGCCATCGCCATCGCCATCGCCGTGCGGGAGTGGCGGGCCAGGCGGGTGCAGAAGACGATGCACTCGGATTCCTCCCCGCTCTGGGCCAGCTTGGTCAAGATCGGACTCCTCGACGCTGTTGTCATCTACGCGACATTCCTATTTGCTGGCGGCCGGGTGGGCACCAGCTTCCCGGTGTCGGGCATCATCCTCGGCGTGCTCGTGCTGTTCTACAGTTTCGTCACCCGCAACACCATCCTAGGCCGCCACATTTACGCGGTCGGCGGTAACAAACTCGCCGCGGAACTCTCCGGAGTGAACTCACGCCGAGTGGACTTCCTCGTCATGATGAACATGTCGATCCTGTCTGCCCTGGCCGGCATGATCTTCGTCGCTCGTGCCGGAGCATCCGGCCCGCAAGACGGACTCAGCTGGGAACTCGACGCGATTGCCGCGGTCTTCATCGGTGGCGCCGCAGTATCCGGCGGGATCGGCACCGTCATCGGTTCCATCGTCGGTGGTTTGGTGATGGCGGTGTTGAACAACGGGCTTCAGCTACTCGGCGTGGGCTCTGACCTGGTGCAGATCATCAAGGGCATGGTGCTGTTGGCGGCCGTCGGAGTGGACGTCTGGAACAAGAGCCAGGGGCGGCCCTCGATTATCGGGCTCCTCACCCGCAAGCGCAAGGTTACCGACCCGGCGACACCGCCGCCCGCGGTGCGCCCGAAGGCCGGCGCGTCCGAGACCTCGCGGCCAGCCGACCTGCCGTTCAACTAAGTCCCTGCGTTTCGTAACGCCACAGGTCTCATGAGCTTTTTCCTATTCCCTTCCGCCAAGTCCTGTACATCAATAAACAGAAAGTGATTGACATGCGAAAAATTCTCACGGTCACAGCGATGGCCGCAGTAGCGCTCATGGCGCTCTCCGGCTGCTCGAGCCGAGCGCCTGAGACGGCCGGCGACGGCAGTGCCGCGGTCGGGTTCCCGGCTGACTCCGTCATCGGTGTAGCCCTCCCCTCAAAGACCAGCGAGAACTGGGTTCTCGCTGGGGGGCTGTTCGAGGACGGTCTCAAAGAGGCAGGGTTCAAGGGCGACGTGCAATACGCCGGAGCGTCTACAACGGTGAAGGACCAGCAGGATCAGATGTCGGCCATGGTCACCAACGGAGCCAAGGTCATCATCGTCGGAGCCCAGGACGGCGGCCAGCTCGGCACGCAGGTCAAGGACGCCCATGACGCCGGTGCCATCGTCATCGCCTACGACCGTCTCATTCTGAACACCGACGACGTCGACTACTACGTGGCCTACGACAACTTCAAGGTAGGCGAGTTGCAGGGGCAGGCCCTGCTTGACGGCCTCGCGGCGAAAAAGCCCGAGGGTCCGTACAACATTGAACTGTTCTCCGGCAACTCCGCTGACGCCAACGCGCCGGTGTTCTTCAATGGGGCCATGAGCGTGCTGCAGCCGAAGATCGACGACGGAACGCTCGTTGTTGCCTCCGGGCAGACCGACATCAAGCAGACCGCAACCGCCGACTGGAAGCCGGAGAACGCGCAGAGCCGCATGGACTCGCTGCTGACCAGCACCTACGGCAGCCAGGAAGTCGACGGCGTGCTCTCGCCCAACGACACCCTGGCCCGCGCCATCATCACTTCGGTGAAGGCAGCTGGCAAGTCCATCCCGGTGGTCACCGGACAGGACTCCGAAGTAGAGTCGGTCAAGTCGATCATGGCCGGCGAGCAGTACTCGACCATCAACAAGGACACCCGTGTTCTCGTGAAGCAGGCCATCGACATGGTCAAGATGCTGCAGACCGGTGGAACTCCCGTGACCAACGACGACACCTACGACAACGGCAACAAGATCGTTCCAGCGTTCCTGCTGCCGCCGGTCATTGTGACCAAGGACAACGCGGCTGAGGCGTACGCCAACGACCCGAAGTTGTCGCCGCTGACCAAGTAGCGAGAAGCTTCCGCTGATCCGACGGGTCGGTCTCCACAGTCGTGGGGGCCGGCCCGTTTTGTCTGTGCCGGCATACGCGTATCTTCGTGGCTGGAGGGTGCCCGACACGCCGGATGCCATTTCACAGGCAAAATTATGCTGCGAGTGTTGCCTGTGGATAACTGCGTCGGATTCCGCGGGATTCGGGCGAATCGGAGTGGGGGGACTGTGAGCAAAATGTGGAATGTCGGTGGATAACTACACAATTGTAATTACTGCATGTAGTAGCTATTGAGTGTGGCCATCACTAGATGTAGTATTGGAACTCTAGTCAGGCGCTACAGCCAGACAGTACACTTGCTCACTTTGCACGACGTTCCTTGACAGGTTTCTTGCCGGTGATCAAGGAGTTTTATCGAACATACTTGCGAAGTATGTCGAACAGAATTAGACTTTACCAGCCAAGAAGAAAGGCCATAACCATGGCAATCACCGTTTACACGAAGCCCTCCTGCGTACAGTGCGCGGCCACGTACCGTGCCCTCGACAACAAGGGCATCGAGTACGAGGTGCTCGACCTCTCGGTCGACGAAAACGCTCTGGAGGCCGTCAAGGCTTTGGGTTACCTGCAGGCTCCCGTCGTGATCACCGACGAAGAGCACTGGTCGGGCTTTCGCCCCGACAAGATCAACGCACTCGCTGCTCGCCTCGCGTAGTTCACCTCAACCAGCACGCCCCACCCACCCGAAAGTCTCGCCGATCAGAATCGCCACAACAGATGACTGACATCGTGTATTTCTCGAGCACCTCGGGTAACACGCGCCGGTTCGTCGAGAAACTCGGTCGGAAGGCAGCGCGCATACCTCTGCATACGCGTGAAGAGCCGCTCATAGCCACGGAGCCGTACGTGCTCTGCGTGCCCACCTATGGAGGCGGCAGTGCGGGCGGGGCGGTGCCCAAGCAGGTCATCAAGTTTTTGAACAATAAGACCAATCGGTCGTTGATCCGCGGCGTCATCGGCGCCGGCAATATGAATTTCGGTACCGCCTATTGCCTGGCCGGCGACATCATCGCCGCGAAGTGCAAGGTGCCGTACCTCTATCGCTTTGAAGTATTTGGAACACCGGATGATGTGCGCATCGTTCATGACGGATTGGAAGAATTTTGGAAACAACAGCCGTGAAAGTCACGCCCATGGACGCACCGTCGGCCATGGACTATCACTCGCTCAACGCGATGCTCAACCTGTACGGCCCGAACGGGGAGATCCAGTTCGACAAGGACCGCGAGGCCGCCCGCGAGTTCTTCCTGCAGCACGTCAACCAGAACACGGTATTCTTCCACTCGCTGCGCGAGCGCCTCGACTACCTGGTCGAGAAGGAATACTACGAGCAGGCCGTGCTCGACCAGTACTCCTTCGAGTTCATCACAAGCCTGAACGATTTGGCCTACTCGAAGAAGTTCCGCTTTCAGAGCTTCCTCGGCGCGTTCAAGTACTACACCTCGTACACGCTGAAGACCTTCGACGGTAAGCGGTACCTCGAGCGTTTCGAAGACCGGGTAGTCATGACCGCACTCGGTCTCGCATCCGGCGATGAGAAGCTTGCCGTCGCCCTGGTCGAAGAGATCATCGCCGGCCGCTTCCAGCCGGCAACCCCGACCTTTTTGAACTCCGGCAAGGCCCAGCGCGGCGAACTCGTCTCGTGCTTTTTGCTGCGCATCGAAGACAACATGGAATCGATCTCGCGTGGCATCAACTCCTCGCTGCAGCTCTCCAAGCGTGGCGGCGGCGTAGCCCTGCTGCTCTCCAACATTCGCGAAGCCGGCGCACCGATCAAGCAGATCGAGAACCAGTCCAGCGGCATCATTCCCGTGATGAAGCTGCTCGAAGACTCTTTCAGCTACGCCAACCAGCTCGGTGCCCGCCAGGGCGCCGGCGCTGTCTACCTGCACGCGCACCACCCCGACATCATGCGTTTTCTCGACACCAAGCGGGAGAACGCTGACGAGAAGATTCGCATCAAGACCCTCTCGCTCGGTGTCGTCATTCCCGACATCACCTTCGAACTGGCCAAGAATGACGACTGGATGTATCTCTTCTCGCCCTACGACGTGGAGCGCGTCTACGGCGTGCCCTTCGCCGATATCTCGGTGAGCGAGAAGTACCACGAGATGGTCGACAACCCCCGCATCAAGAAGTCCAAGATGAAGGCGCGCGAGTTCTTCCAGACCCTTGCCGAGATTCAGTTCGAGTCGGGCTACCCGTACATCATGTTTGAAGACACGGTGAACGCGGCGAACCCGATCGAGGGCCGCATCAACATGTCGAACCTGTGCTCCGAGATTTTGCAGGTGAACACCCCGACGACCTACAACGAGGACCTCTCCTACAACGAGATCGGGAAGGACATCTCCTGCAACCTGGGGTCGATGAACATTGCCTTGGCCATGGATTCCGGCGACCTCGGCCGCACCGTCGATGCTGCCATTCGCGGCCTCAACGCGGTATCGGAGCAGAGCCACATCAGCTCGGTTCGGTCGATTGAAGACGGAAATGACCGCTCGCACGCCATCGGCCTCGGCCAGATGAACATGCACGGCTACCTCGCCCGTGAGCGCGTCTACTACGGCAGTGAAGAGAGCATCGACTTCACCAACATCTACTTCTACACGGTGTTGTTCCACGCCCTGCGTGCCTCCAACGCCATCGCCATCGAGCGCGGCCGCGCTTTTGAGGGCTTCGAAAACTCCACCTATGCCTCCGGGGTGTTCTTCGACAAGTACACCGACCAGGTGTGGGAGCCGGCGACGGCTCGCGGGGCCGAACTCTTCTCCCAGGCCGGGGTGTCGATTCCGACGCAGGCCGACTGGGCCGAGCTGAAGGCATCCGTTGTCAAGCACGGTATCTACAACCAGAACCTGCAGGCCGTGCCGCCCACCGGGTCGATCTCGTACATCAACAACTCGACCGCGTCGATCCACCCGATCGCGGCGAAGATCGAGATTCGCAAGGAAGGCAAGTTGGGCCGCGTGTACTACCCGGCGCCGTTCATGACGAACGACAACACCGAGTACTACCAGGATGCTTACGAAATCGGCTACGAGAAGATCATCGACGTGTACGCGGCGGCGACGCAGCACGTAGACCAGGGCCTCTCGTTGACCCTGTTCTTCAAGGACACCGCGACCACCCGCGACATCAACCGCGCCCAGATCTATGCTTGGAAAAAGGGCATCAAGACGATCTACTACATCCGTCTGCGGCAGATGGCCCTCGAGGGTACGGAAATTGAGGGTTGCGTGTCCTGCGCACTCTGAGCACATCAAGCGCTCGAGTGAGCTCACTGTAAATTTCTGACTGACTGTAGTGGTACGGCTCCCGGAGGAACCCATGATTGACAAGCTCAAACTGGTGTCGCACGTTGATGCGATCAACTGGAACAAGATCGAAGACGAGAAAGACGTCGAGGTCTGGAACCGGCTGACCAACAACTTCTGGCTGCCGGAGAAGATTCCGCTCAGCAACGACATCCAGTCGTGGAACCAGCTCACGCCGGTCGAGCAGCAGCTCACCATGCGCGTGTTCGCCGGGCTGACCCTGCTCGACACGATCCAGGGCACCGTCGGCGCCGTGTCGTTGATTCCGGATGCCATCACCCCGCACGAAGAGGCTGTCTACACGAACATCGCGTTCATGGAGTCGGTGCACGCCAAGAGCTACTCGTCGATCTTCTCGACGCTCGCTTCCACCAAGGAGATCGACGAGGCGTTCCGCTGGTCGACCGAGAACGAGTACCTGCAGCGCAAGGCCTCGATCGTGATGGATTATTACCAGGGCGACGATGCGCTCAAGCGTAAGGTCGCCTCGGTTCTGCTCGAGTCGTTCCTGTTCTACTCGGGCTTCTACCTGCCGATGTACTTCTCCAGCCGGGCGCGCCTGACCAACACGGCCGACCTCATCCGTTTGATCATTCGGGATGAAGCGGTGCACGGCTACTACATCGGCTACAAGTTTCAGAAGGGTCTCGAAAACGCCACGCAGGAGCGTCGCGATGAGATCAAGGACTACGCCTTCAACCTCGTGTTCGAGCTGTACGAGAACGAGGTGCAGTATACGCAGGACCTGTACGACGAGGTCGGCCTGACCGAAGACGTCAAGAAGTTTCTGCACTACAACGCCAACAAGGCTCTGATGAACCTCGGCTACGAGGCGATCTTCCCGAAGGATGTCTGCGACGTGAACCCGGCGATTCTCTCCGCCCTCTCACCGAACGGCGACGAGAACCACGACTTCTTCTCGGGCTCGGGATCGTCGTACGTGATCGGCAAGGCTGTCGTTACCGAAGACGACGACTGGGACTTCTAGGCCTCGAATTTCACAGAAGGGCGGATGCTGTGGCATCCGCCCTTCTGTGAACAGGCCGGTTGGCACGACGCCTGGTCTTTCGTGAATCGGTGGTGGGTCAGGCAGCCTTCGCGCCGCGAGTAAGGATTGCCGCGGTTGTCACTCCAGCGGGCTCGAAGCATCCGTTGAGACTGCGGTGTTGCCAACACCGTGTGCCGCGATCAAGCGGGGTCCCAGGGCAGGGCCTGATCAGACGGAATCGGGGCGAGCGGAATCACCACCACCGGGCGATGCTGACGGTGCGCCAGTTGCGCTGCCACCGAACCGTTGATGAACTCCTGCAGGCTGGCCCGCAACGTCGCCTCCCTGGTTCCGACCACGATCATCGCCGCGTTGAGCGTGTTGGCCAGGTCGCCGAGGGCCCGGGCCGGTTTGCCGGCCAAGGCCCGGGTGCTCCAGGGGAGACCGCGTCCGTCGAGGAGTACAGCCAGGCGTGCCGTGAGCTCCGGGTCGAATGTCTCCTCCGCACGTTCGGGCGAGTCGCCTGTGAGTGGCAAACTCGTCATCGTGCCGTAGCCCAGGTCGTAGACCTGGTGCTGGCCGGCGTCCACGGATGCGCACACCAGTTCCGCGTTGAAACGCGCCGCGAACGCGGCCGCCTGCTCTACGACGGTATCCGGCTGCCCTGGTACCACCCCAACAATTACGTACTGGCTCATGCTGCACTCCCTTGTCTCCGGCACCCGGCAGACGGACGGGATCCCCTGTCGTACCTCGGGTCACGGCCAGCATGGCAGATTGCGCCCCGATTCGCCGTAAACCGAGGCGGAGATTTTCGTTCATCGACGAAGAAAAGTCGCGTTCAGGCGATCGGTAGGGCAGACGTCTTCGTTCGGTGTTCGAACAGGTCGACCAGGGCGAACACCAGGGCAACGGCGATGAGTACCAGCGCCACCAGGATTCCGTTGAGGAAACCGTCACGAAACACCTGCACGCGGTCAGGCTGGCTCGCCTCCGCGTACAACGTTGCGTAGAAGGTCGAGATTATCGCCGCGACTCCGATGGCCGTTCCCACTCGCTGGCCTACCTGGGCCATCGACCCGGCGACGCCGCCCTGAGTGATGGGAACTTCGCTCAGGATGAGCGTCTGGTTCGGTGAAATGACGAGGCCACCGCCGGCGCCGGTCATCGTCATGGCAGCGGCGATCAGCCACGGTGCGAGGCCGACCGAGGCGGATAATCCCGCCAAGAGAACGAGCACAAAGCCGATCATGACGGTGACCAGGCCGAGAGCGACGAGCTGGCGGCCCCAACGGAAGACCAGGCGACCGCCGATCCACGACGTCACAGCGGAGGTGAGGGCAAACGAGATGCTCACCATTCCGGCGAAGACGGGCTCAAGCCCAAGGCCCTGTTGCAAAAAAAGGGTGACCAGCAGAAAGTACGGCGGAATTGCCGCAAAATAGGCCGTAGTGATCAGTATCCCGTTGCGGTAGGACGCCGTACGAAAGAGCCCGAAATTCACAACAGGTGACTTGCCCCTGTGCTGGTAGTGCCGTTCCCACCAGAAGAAGGCGGCGCTGGACAGACCGAACACGATCAGCCAGAACCAGCGGCGGGGGTCATCCGTTGGGGCGCCGGTCGTCAGCACGAACGGAAGCATGAGGCCGAGAGTGGCAATTCCCAGCAACAGGATGCCGACGAGGTCGAGTCCCGTGCGTTCTCGCTCATGGCTCTGGCGTTTCGGAAGCACTCGCATCGCGAAGAAGAGTGCCAGAAGACCCAGCGGCACGTTCATCCAAAACGACAGGCGCCAGCCGTTATCGGGGCCGCCGACGGCGATCAGAAGGCCACCGAGGGTCGGTCCGAAGGCCGTCGAAACTCCGATGACCGCTCCAAACAAGCCGAAGGCGCGTCCTCGTGCCGCGCCCTGGTACAGCTGTTGGATCAGCCCGAGTACCTGCGGCATCTGAATTCCCGCAGCAATTCCCTGCGCGATACGCGCCACTATCAAAAATTCGATCGTAGGCGCGAGCGCGCACAGGATGCTCGCGGCCGTGAAAGCGCAGAGACCGACAATGAACATGAGTCGCCGGGAATGGATGTCGCCCAGCCGACCGGACGGTACCAGCGCGAGCCCGAAGGCGAGTGCGTAACCAGCGACGATGAGCTGGAGTTCGGTGGTACCGCCGCCGAGCGACTGCTCCATGGCCGGCAAGCCGACATTGATCTTGGACAGGTCGAGGATTGTCAGCGAAGCAACTCCCACGCACACCCAGAAGGCTTGCCGCTTCGACCTGTCGGCGTGCTCGGAGGCGGGAGGAGTGGTCTTCGGCATGGTCCATTGATTCTAGATCCCGGGTCACAGGCCAGTACGATCTTCGGCACGCGGACTGCCGTGGCTGGCCCCTAGGTGCCACCGCGCAGGGCCGTGATCGGCTCGATGTTGGAGGCGCGCACGGCGGGATAGGCGCCGGCGGCCAGCCCCACGACGATTCCGAGCAGCGCGGCGCCGACGGCGACGAACGGGTCGAGTATGGGCGTCCAGCCCTGCAGCAGCGACACGACGACGACCGCGAGTACCCCAAGCGCCGAGCCGATCAGGCCGCCGAGCAGACCGATCACGGCCGACTCGACGATGAACTGCCGCGCGATGTCGCGCTTGGTCGCGCCGAGCGCCCGGCGCAGGCCGATCTCGCCGACCCGTTCCATCACCGAGAGCAGGGTGACGTTGGCGATGCCGAGACCGCCGGCGAGCAGGGCGAGAATGCCGAGCGTGAGGAAGACGATGTTGATATCGGCCTGGATATTGTCTTGCAGCGACGAAGCGGCGGCGGGCGCCTGCACAGTGAAGTTCTCGGGTGCGTTCGGGTCGAGCGCAATCGGTGCCTGCCGGGCCACGAGCGTGCCGGCGCCGACATCGATCTTGACGTGCAGTTCGGTCGGGGCGGTGAGTCCGAAGTCGGCGCGCGCGGTGCCGAGCGGCACAATGACGGCGTCGAGCAGGTTGGCGCGGCGCTCGACGCCGTCGATGATGCCGATGACCGTGTATGGAACCTCGCCGATGAAGATCGACGGCTGCGAGTCGACCCGGTTGATGCTGAGCGTTTCGGCGGCTCGAGCGCCGAGCACGACGACCCGGTCGGCGCGCTCGTCGTGGCCGACGTCGAAGTAGCGCCCGGTGACGACCTGCCCGCGCACTGCGGCGAGCAGGCCCGGCGAGGTGGCGATGACGGCGGGGCTCAGGGTTTGCGCGGCCGAGGGGTCGTTGACGGGAACGGAGGTCACGAGCTGGCCGTCGACGTCGATCTCGGCCACGAGGCCCGCGCGTTCCACCCCGGCGAGGCGATTGACCCGCTCCGGGGCATCCCACGGTAGCCGCCCGGTGGTCTGTTCATTACCGCTCGAATTGCGGGTTGAGGCCGGTTCGATCATGACCTGGGTCGCCGAGACGGCGTCGAACTGGTTGGAAATCTGCCCGGCGGCGGTCTGCGCGAACCCAATGGTGACCACGAGTGAGGCGATGCCGAGCACGGTGCCGAGGGTCGTCATCACGAGTCGGCTTGGGCGGGCGCCCACGCCGTAGCTCGCCTCGACCATCAGGTCCTGCACCGAGAACCGGTCGGCGCGACGAACGACCGGAACGATGCTGGGCGTCAGTTCAGCGGATGCCGTCAGCTCAGCATCAGGGGCCGCTGCGGCGCGGGAACGGCGCAGCATCCGCTTGACGAAGACCTTCATGACAGCTCACTCAGGCGACCGTCGGTGATGCGCACGCGGCGTTCGGCCCGATCGCTCACGGCCCGGTCGTGGGTGATGACGATGAGGGTCAGGCCGTCGGCGTGCAGCTCTTCGAACAGGTCCATGACCTCACCGCCGGTGGCCTCGTCGAGGTTACCGGTCGGTTCGTCGGCGAGCAGCAGTTCGGGGGAAGCGACGACAGCGCGTGCTACGGCCACGCGCTGGCGTTCACCGCCGGAGAGGGTGCCAGGCAGAAAATCGAGGCGGTGATTGAGTTTCACGCGGTCGAGGGCGGCTCGGGCGCGGTCCTCGCGCTCGGCGCGCAGCACGCCGCTGTAGAGCGTGGCGAGCAGCACATTGTCGAGCACTGTGCGGTGCGGCAGTAGGTGGAACGCCTGAAAGACGAAGCCGATGGTGCCGCCGCGCACGATGGCGCGCTGCTTCTCATCGAGCAGGCTCGTCGAGGTGCCGTCGAGGTGATATTCGCCGACGCTCGGCCGGTCGAGCAGGCCGAGCAGGTTGAGCATCGTTGACTTGCCCGATCCGCTCGGGCCGACGATGGACAGGTAGTCGCCGCGTTCCACCCGCAGGTTGACCGATTTGAGCGCCTGTACCTCGGGTGGCCCGGGAAAAGACCGGGTGACGTTGACCAGTTCGACGACCGGGGCCGCGATCACCGGCCCACCACGACGAGATCTCCGACGCCCAACGAGCCGTCGACGGCGGTGATCTCCACGAAACCTTCGGCGGCAAGCCCGGTCGTGACCTCGACCAGCACCGTGTCGGCGGAGCCGCCGGGAGCGAATTCAACGCGGGATTCGCCGCCAGGCCCCGCGGTTAGTGCGGCGAGCGGAACGGCGAGTACGTCGCCCTCGGTTGAACTGACCGGCACGCGCACACGCACGTTGCTGCCCTGCACGGCCTGGATCTGCTCGTCAGTGAGAGCGTCGGGAGCGAACAATACGGTGAAGCGGCCGCTCGCGGTCTCACCAGTGGCCGGTTCGGCGGGGAGCACCGAGGAGATCGTTGCGGGCTGGTCACCATCGGGCATGGCGAGAGTGGCCGGGGCGCCGACTTCGAGCAGTGCGGCATCGCTCGCGGTTGCCGAGCCGGAGATCACGAGCGTCGCGCCGGAAACCCGCATGACCGGCCCGGTGATGCTCGATCCGCGTTTGACGCTGATCTCGTCGACCCGGCGGGGGAGGCCGGGCAGGTAGAGCACTTCGCCGGCCGGCAGGTACGCGAGCGCGCCGTCACGGGCGTCGCTCAGGGTCGCGTTTGCACGGGTCAGTTCGGCTTTGGCCGCGGTGACGGCAGCTTTTTCAGCGCTCGCGTCGCGTGGCGCGAGAGCCTGGGCCTGGCGGGCGACGGCCAGGGTGACGGACTCCTCGGCATCCGCTATCTCGTTGGGGGTTCCCTCGGTCCTGGCCAGGGCAAGCGCCCGCTCTGCGCTCCGCACGAGGTTGCCCTGCTCGACCACGTCGACGTTCGACGCGGCGCCCTGCACCGTGGTGAGGGCGCCGTTGGCGCTGTCGACGGATGCCTGCGCGCTCGTGACTCCGGCTTCGGCGCCGCTCACCGCGATCGCGACGTCGCCGCCGCCGGAGGGCGCTGGGTAGCCGACCTTGGCATAGAGCGCGGTGACAGCGTTCGCCGTTTGCGCGTCGAACACGTCGGAGTCAAGCGCGCCGGCATCGATTCCGGCGGCGTTCAAGCCCTGCTTGAACTGCAGCACGTCGGGGCCGGAGACGCCGACGCGCAGGGTGCGGTAGACCGGCAGGTCGCCGGGCAGGACGATCACCGGGCGACCGGTGACCTCGAGCGCGATCGAGGCGGTGTCGAAGATGGCGGCGACTTCGGGCACCTGCCCGGTGACGATGGGCGCCCCGGCGAGTTCGCCGGTTTCGATCGAGACCTCCACCGAGTCGGCGTAGGTGGCGTCGCCGCGCATGGTGACGTCGTTGGCCAGTTGCCGGTTTTCGATGGGGACCGTGATGAGGCCGCCGGCGGGAGCATCGGCATCCGCTGCAGCCTGCCCGGGCGAGACGATCAGCTGGCCAAGCCCGAGGCCGACCACGAGCGCGACGATGGCGACGGTGGCCATGACCCAGATCACCCGATTGCCGGCGAACAGGCGGCGCCAGCCCTGACTGCCTGAGCGGGTGGGCGGCGCGACAGCGTCGAGGTCGATCACCTCGGTCGCATCTGGCTCTGTCGCTGCTCGTCGCCCGAACAGGCGTGACACCTACTTGCCTTGCTCGGAGTCTGCGATGAGCGCGTCAAGCTCGGACTTGTGGTCGGTGATGAATTGTTCTTCCAGCTCGAACTGCACCTTGGTTGTTGCTTCGGTGTAGTCCACATCTTCGGCGCAGGTGAAGTCGGCCATCGCCAGCGCAAGTTCCTGTTCGCGCAGATCCGCGAGAACCTTCTCATCGGGGGTGGTGCCGGCCTCGTCTTCATAGAGCGCGTTTTGCGCGTCCATGATCGACTCCTGTGCGTCAGCCTTCTTCGCGAAGGTCGCATACCCGGTATCGGCCATGCAGGCCGCCCACTCAGCGTCGAGCTTCACGATCGCGGGGGACTTCTGCAGGTCTTGGTACAGGGTGCTCATCGCGTCGTAGACCGCGGCGTGATCTTCTGGTGATGGCTGGTCGCCGTTGATTTCCTGAAAGGCTGCGCCGTAGCAGCCCTTAGCTTCGTAGCTGTCCACGTAGGAACCGTCGGCGATCTCTTCTTCTGAGGGCTGTGGGCCGTTGAGTGCTTCGTTATATGCGGTTTGCTCGCCCGCGGAGAGTGACGCCAGGTAGTCCTGGTTCGGATCGACGTAGGCCTCGCTCTCCTCTTCCTGCGCGGCCAGCTGCTCCGGGGACTGGCTCATGCCGTATCCGTTTTCAGCCACCCACTTCTCGGTGCCGTACTCCTCGCCGCTGTCGCCCATCATGCCGCTGTACTGCGCAGCGTCGGCGGGCGTGTAGTCGAAGCCTTCGTCAGACATGCACGCAGCGACGAGTTCCTCTTGCTCGTTCTGCTGAGCGATCACCGAGTCTTCATCGAAACCCGCATAGATCCCCGACATGTACTTCGCCAGCGGGCCCTCGGCCGGATCGAGCTTCTCGGCCGCCTTCTCACCGCTGCACCCCGCGAGCGTCAGCGACAAAAGAGCGGCGGCGGCGATGGCCGTGAGCAGTGAGCGATGGCGCATGAAGTTCCCCTTTGAGCATTGTCTGGGCTGCGCCAATAACCGATCGCCGCCCCCGATCTCCCCAGACGCTAGCGCACCGCGAGAACGGCTGGGGTAGACGCCAAAATGCAGCGCCACAAAAACCATACTGCTTGGTCTGTTTTGTATGCAACTTGTCGGCTCGGGCCGGTGCTCGAGCGGAAGACGGCAGGGGAACTGCAAGGGCTGCGCGCATAACTCCTGCAATTTCTCACCCGTGATGATCAGATCCGCGTAATGACGGGAGAGTTAAATATCGTCGAGACAGATTGCAGGAGTTATGGCGTGGGACGGGGTGTGAGGTACGGATAGGGTTCACTAAGGAGTCACCTCCCGGTTTCACGTGATTGGAAAATGCACCATGGCTCAAAACCCTAAACAGAGCAACAAGGTTGCCCGAACGGCCAGCTCGGGGATTAAAAATGCCCGGTTCAGCGCTGCAGCAGACACTGCCGGTGCCAGGGCCCGCGCCCTGGCGGCCCGCGCCCTGGAAAACAAGAAGCCCGGCAGGTAGCGTCGCGAGCTCGGTCAGCGCGCGGCGTGCAGGTAGGCCAGCTGCGCCCGAACGGATGCCTCGGCGGCGAACCGCACCGCGGCATCCGTTTGCGAGTAGACCAGATCGGTGACCTGGGCCACGGTCGCCGCCGAACCGAGGGCCTCGAGCGCGGCGCGCACCTGGTCGAGACGCTCGTGGCGGTGCGCGAGGTAGGCCGAGCAGATGGCCGCGAGGTCGGGCAGCACCGGGCCATGCGCGGGCAGCACGATGGCCGGCCCGAGCACGCGCAGGGCCTCGAGCGAGGCTAAGTAGTCGGCGAGGGCGCCGTCGATGATCGACGTTCCGCGGCCGAGGATGGTGTCGCCGGTCAGGACGGAGCCGGTGGCGCCGTCGCCGGGCAGGTGCAGACAGACTGAGTCGTCGGTGTGTCCCGGCATGGCCAGAATGCGGATGCTGGTGCCGGCGGCCGCAATCAGCTCCCCGTCGCCCAGCGGGTCGCCATTCACGCAGAAGGCCGGATCGAAGGCCCGCACCGGGGCACCGGTGAGCTCGGCGAATCGAACGCTTGCCGCCGTGTGATCGGCGTGCCGGTGTGTGATCAGTACGAGCTCGACCCGGCCGGAGGCGGCAAGGGTTGCGAGGTGTCCCTCATGCAGCGGCCCCGGGTCGACGACGACGATCGTGTGCGCGTCGGGCGCCTTGATGAGGTAGCTGTTGGTGCCGTCGAGCGTCATCGGACCGGCATTTGGCGCGAGCAGGCTGCGGGTGAGCGGACTCGTGCGCATGATGTCGTCGGGCATAGCTGGCAGCTTACTGCCGCAAGTGGCGGCGCCCCGAGGCTCGAGACGCCACCATTCGGCACTGGTCAGGGGTGAACGATGATCTTGACCGCGGTCTCGTTGTGATTGATGAGGGTGTCGAAGCCCTGCGTGATGAGGTCATCGAGTGCGATGCGACCGGTGATGAACGGCGCCAGCTTGACCCGGCCGTCTTGCACGAGCTTGATGGTCGCCGGGTGGTCGCGCACGTAGGCGATCGTTCCACGCAGGTCGATCTCTTTGAGCACGAGCTTCTGCATGTCGATGCTGGCCGGCTTACCCCAGATCGACACGTTGACGATGACGCCGGCGGGTCGAACAGCGTCGAACAGCTGGTCCAGTACAACGTTCACGCTCGTGCATTCGAAGCAGACGTCGGCGCCGTTGCCCCCGGTGAGTTCCCGCACCCGAGCGACGACGTCTTCCTTACTCGGATCGAGCACGTGATCGGCCACGCCGGTGCCCCGCGCCTTCTCCTTGCGTGCCTCGCTGAGTTCGGACATGATCACCGTCAGGCCCTTGGCCTTGAGTACGGCGGCGACGAGCAGGCCGATCGGGCCGGCGCCGCCGATGAGGGCAACATCGCCGGCTTTGGCCCCACTGCGCACGAAGGCGTGGTGTGCCACCGAGAGTGGTTCGATCAACGCGGCTTCGTCGAGGGGGATATCGCCGATGGCGTGTACCCAGCGGCGGTCGACGACGACCTGCTCGCTGAGTCCTCCGCCTCCACCGGCCAGCCCGATGAAACCCATCTTCGTGCACAGGTGGTAGTTGCCAGCCAGGCAGGGAGCGCATTCATTGCAGACGAAGTAGGGTTCGACCACGACGTTGTCTCCGACTGCGAGGTCGGTCACTCCCTCGCCAAGCGCGCTGATGGTGCCGGAGAATTCGTGGCCGAGCGTGACTGGCTCCTCTTCGTGGGAGAGCGGGTGGGGATGCCCCTCGGCCGGAATGAAGATCGGCCCGTCGAGGTATTCGTGCAGGTCTGTTCCGCAGATTCCGCACCAGGCCACGTCGATGGTGACGGCTCCTGGTCGAAGTTCGGGTGCGGGGATGTCCTCGATGCGGATGTCTGCTGGGCCGTGAAAACGCGCTGCTTTCATGATGCCTCACTACTCCTTGCACCGAAACAGCGACAATACCCTCGTGGCACCGGCGATACTCTTCGGCGTGTTTGCAGCCTACTCGCCGGGTAGCGGTGAAGGCCCGGCGTTAGGGTGGAAAAAGCCTGCCCGACTCGACACCCGAAGGACCAGCGATGACGCGAGACACCGAGCCAGTGCCAGCACGTATCGGAGTCGCTGCCACGGTGGTCTTGCTGCGTGACAGTGCCACCGGGCCCGAGGTGCTGCTGCTCGAACGCCCCCGTCA
Organism: Cryobacterium lyxosi; assembly: GCF_004403345.1. Taxonomy (NCBI): domain Bacteria; kingdom Bacillati; phylum Actinomycetota; class Actinomycetes; order Micrococcales; family Microbacteriaceae; genus Cryobacterium; species Cryobacterium lyxosi. The sequence goes on along the minus strand of NZ_SOGT01000008.1, from coordinate 131,916 downwards.
CCGAGGGTCTTTCGCCGGTGCGTGGGTGTTTCCCGGCGGCGGCGTCGACCCGGGCGACCGGCGGGCAGCGGATGAGGCGGCGCCGGCTGGCCCCGCCAGTGCGGGGGAGAAGGCGGTCGACCGCGGCTCGGTGGGCCTACCCGACGGGCTTGGCCCGGCTGCGAAGGCGGAGGCCGTCGAACAGCTCGCCGCCCGTCGGGCTGCCGTGCGTGAGGTGCGGGAAGAGACCGGGCTCGAAGTCGTGCCCGAGGCGCTGATCGCGACGGCGGTGTGGGTGCCTCCGCGCAGCGCCCCGAAGCGACTACGTACCTGGTTCTACCTCACGCCCGCGCCGCCCGGCACCATCGTGCTCGCCGAGGATGAGGTGATCGATTACACCTGGCTGCGGCCGGCCGAGGCGCTGGAGCGGCACGCATCCGCTCTAATGACCCTCGTGGCTCCGACCTGGGTCACCCTGCACGGGCTGCAAGGTGACGGGTCGGTGGCCGAGATCATGGCGCGTGCCCAAAGGCGCGCCCTGGCACACTACGAAACCCGGCTCGGTACGAGCGAGCGGGGGTCGGCGCTGTTCTGGGCGGGGGATGTCGCCTACGCCGATGATGCGCTCGCCGAGCAGGCCGGCGGTCGTCACCGCCTGGAAGTCGGCCAGGTACCGTGGGTGTACAGCGTGAGCTAGCCGGCAGCCTAGACGTCGGGCAGGAGCGACACGGGCGCACAGTCCTGGCCGCCGACGAAGTTGAGGCAGTCGTCGAACATCACCGAGAACGGTTCGAGGGTCGAATCCCCGAACCAGTCGTTATAGAACAGCCAGAAATTGAGGTTGCCGTAGGTCGAGCATCCGTCGCCCTCGTCGCCGGCATTCGCGACGGCAACCGCGTTGGGCTGATAGGGCGTGTAGTTATACAGGTTGGCGGTGGCCTGGTTCTTGACGCCGACGATGGAGGCCCCGCATTCGGCGTTGGGGTTGAAGCCCACGTCAACACTGCCGATTTTGAATGCCCGGTCGGGCTCCTGGGTGTACTGCCGAAACTGCCAGGCCGCGTTGTAGACCTGGTTGAAGAAACCGAAATATTGGGCGTCACAGTCTGCGGTATCCGGGCAGCCGTAGCCGGTGGCGCGCAGATAACCGGATGCGCTCGGTCGGGTCAGCAGGGATTGTTCCTTCTGCAGCAACACCAGCAAGACCTTGGGGCTGACCGTGCAGGCCGCCGCGATCTTCGCGATGATCCGGGCGGCCGTTTCGTTCTCGGCGCCGATGTAGGGCTGGCAGTGCCCATCGCCCTGGGCTGGCTGGCTGGTCGTCGTTTCGCGAAACTCCCAGAGGCAGGGCACGCTGTCGCTCGGCCGGCAGGAACGCTGTTCGAGAAAATCCTGGATGCCGCTCTGGGTGAGGGCGTCCGGGTTGAAGAAGTTGAAGTCGCTGATGATGAGACCGGGGTCGAACACAGCGGGGTCGGTGGTTACCGGGTCCGTCGGGTCAGCCGGGTCCGTCGGGTCAGCCGGGTCAGCCGTGTCCGTCGGGTCAGCCGTGGCGGGCGACAGCGGTGCGGCGGCGACCGATGCCGGCGGCAGTGCGATGAGCGTCGCTGCAAGCCCGATGAGGGCCATGCCGGTCGCCAGAATGCGCAGGTGACGACGGGGCAGCGCGAAAGTGCTCATACCAAAACCCTAACCGGCCTCGGCCGGTTCGCAGCAGGCCTGCGAGATGTGAACGCTCGTTCGTCGCGGCACTCCGCCGAGAAGCGGGCACTTGTTGCTAGGGGTGCCACCGTCTTCAACGAGTGCCGCGAGCTCGCCCGGCGGCTTCGGTGGCCTCCGCCACCCGACCTGCGCGGGGCGCCTCCCAATCAGATGCGCGGAGCGGGAATGACCACCATGGGCGACTGGATGTTCAGCACAATCGAGTGGCTCACCGAACCGAGCAGTAGTTTCGAGATGCCCTTCTGCCCATGGTCGCCCACGACGAGCAGCGCGGCTCCACGGGAAGCGTCGAGCAGCGCCGATTGCGGGGCGCCGCGCACGAGTGATGGCCGAATCGAGAGCGCCGGATAACGGCGGGCGACGGTGACCAGTGCTTCGTCGAGAATGCGCCGATGGGACTTCTCCAGCGTCTGTAGAAACCGAGCGTCGGGTTCGGTCGTGTCGCGCCAGACAAGCGGCTCCTGCCACGCGTGGATCGCGTGCAGTTCCTGGCCGGTGCGGTCGGCCTCCTTCGCGGCGAAGCCCACGGCGGCGTTCGAGGCCGCCGATCCGTCGACGCCGACCACGACGCCGGCATGGTGTGTGCTGTCGCCCTCCGGAATAATCGCGATCGGTCCCCGGGCCGAACCGGCCAGTCGGGCCCCCATCGACCACTCGTAACGCAGGGTCGATCCGCGACGACGGTGCGTTCCCACCACAACGATGGTGTCGGTTTCGCTCAACGCGCGCAGTTCGGTGACCGGGTCCCCGGAGCGTAGATCGGCGTGCACGGTGAGATCCGGGTATTTTGCGCTCACCCGGTCGGCGGCATCCTTGAGTACTTCGCGGGCGTGCACGGTGGTGGACTCCTCGGCGAAGTAATCCGCCGACGATACCGTTCGGTCGAGGATGCGCACCAGGGTGAGCTCGCCATCGTTGCAGCGGGCGAGTGACCAATCCAGGGCCGCCCGAGCGGGGTCCGACCCATCCCACGCGACCACCGTCTGGTTCCGTGTGAGCGTGTGCGTCATGAGCTCAATCCCTTCTACGGTGGCGGGCCACGAGCGGGAATGTCGTGTGAACGTCACCAACGAGTGATCTTCACGTTAGCTATCGCCGGTGCCCGCGAGTAGGGCCTTAAGTCACGTCTGGTGATGATTCACGCGGCGAACCTCGCCCGGCGCCAGGGCGATACTCCTGGTCACCAGAAAACTCACACGAGCGGCCCCCGCCTCGAGGCGGGGGCCGCCGGACATCGGTTCGCAGACGAGCAGAGTGCGCAGGAAGACCTCCCAGGAAAACCTCCGGGAATACCTGGTCAGCGAGAGATGACGACCTTGAGTGCCTTCGTTTCGGCCGCGCGGCTGAAGGTGTCGTAGGCCTCGAGGAACTGGTCGAAGTTGAAGTGATGCGTGGCCAGTTTCTCAGCCGGCAGCTTCTTGCTCGCGACGAGCTTGAGCAACATCTTGGTGGTGTTGGCGTTGACCAGCCCCATGCTGATGTTGATGTTTTGAATCCAGAGGGTTTCGAGGTGGAGGTCGACGGGTTGGCCGTGCACGCCGACGTTGGCGATGTTGCCGCCCGGGCGCACGATCTCGGTGGCCATGGTGAAGGTCGCCGGAATGCCGACGGCCTCGATCGCGACGTCGACGCCGGCGCCGTCGGTCAGTGCGAGCACCCGGTCTTTCCAATCGGCGGGGCCGGAGACGACGGTGTCGGTCGCGCCGAAGTCGCGGGCGCGCTCGAGCCGGTTCTCGTCCAGGTCGATCGCGATGATGCTCGCTGCGCCGTAGAGGCCGGCGGTGGCAATGGCGGCCAGGCCGACCGGGCCGGCGCCGATGACGGCGACGACATCGCCGGGCTTGACCCGGCCGTACTGCACGCCGATTTCAAAACCGGTCGGCAGAATGTCGCTGAGCATGACGCCCTGGTCGTCGCTGACGCCCTCCGGCAGCTTGTGCAGGGAGTTGTCGGCGTAGGGCACGCGCACGAACTCGGCCTGGGTGCCGTCGATCAGGTGGCCGAAGACCCAGCCGATGCCCGAGGCGCCCTCGTCGCCGAGGCAGTGGGAGTAGAGGCCGTTGCTGCAATTACTGCAGTGTCCGCAGCTCTTGATGCAGGAGATGATGACGCGGTCACCGACTTTCAGGTTGCTGACCGCTGAACCGACCTCGGTGATGGTTCCAACGCCCTCATGGCCGAGGATGCGCCCGACGGTGACAGCGGGAACGTCGCCCTTGAGAATGTGCAGGTCGGTGCCGCAGATCGTGGTCGTGTCCACGCGCACGATGGCATCGGTCGGGCTGTGCAGCGTCGGGTCGGGAACGTCGGTCCAGCTTTTTTGGCCGGGGCCACCATAAACGAGTGCCTTCACGAGCTTCTCCTCGATTCTTAAGAGTATGAGCGGGCAAAAACCCCTCGAAGCCACGGTATGACCGAACGGTCACCGGCGACTAGGGCCGAAAGTCCCGCCCCGACGGGGCTGCAGATTGGGCACCCAATCGGGACTTCCGGCCCTACGTGTTGGCCCGGGCGGCTGACAGAATAAAGGCGAGGCGATGGGGCATCAGCTCCTCCTTCGTGGCGGGAGACTCCACTGCTGCGACCTGCGATCAAGAACGAGGTAGAGCAATGAACCGGATGATTGTGGTCGGCATCGATGATTCGGCTGCCGGCGAGACCGCCCTCGCGTGGGCTATGGCCCGAGCCGCCAACGTTAAAAGTCCGGTGATGCTCATGCACACCGTGTACGAAACCTGGCTGGCCGACGGTTACGGCTACTACGACAGCATTCTCGACGCCGAGAAGAAACTGCTCGCCGAGGCCGCTGCCCGCGCCGAGATCTTCGCGCCCGCGGTCACCACCCACACCGAACTGCGCACGGGCAGTGCGCCGCGCGTTCTCAGCGAGTTGTCGAAAGACGCCGCCCTCGTCGTCGTCGGCACCGATCAGAAGGGCCGGGTCGAAGGCGAATTGTTTGGCAGTGTGAGCCTGCAGATCGCGGCACTGTCAACCTGTCCGGTCGCCGTCATCCCCTCGCTGCCCGAAACCGAACGCTCCGGCGTCTACGTCGGCGTCGACGGCTCCGCTGATTCGATCGCCGCCGTGGCGTTCGCCGCCGCCGAGGCCGATCGTACCGGTCAGGAACTATATGCCCTCTACGCGGTGCGCCTGCCGAATCGCCGCGTGCTGCGCAGCATCCCCGCCGACGCTGTGACCGAGCGCATGGAAGAGGAACGTGTGGTGCTCGCTGAGTCCGTGGCGGGTCTGACAACTCACTACCCCGACTTGGTGGTGCACCAGGTTCTCGAGACCGACGAATCGCCAGCCAGGGCGCTCGTTGCGGCCGCCCGCACGGCCCAGCTGCTCGTCGTGGGCAGCCGGGGCCGGGGCTCACTGCAGCGCTTGCTGATGGGGTCGGTCAGCCACGAGGTGCTGTTGCACATCACCTGCCCGACAATTGTCACCAGAACCACCCATAAATAGCTTCACCGCCCTGAAGTCGTGCCACAGTTAGACCACCAAGCGGCACAAGGGTGGGGGCGACTATGACGGATCAGACCGCCGCCGAGCTCGCCCTCACCCAGGACCGTATGCGCGGTCTGCTCGACGCCGTCGTTTCGGTGGCCGAAGACCTCAGTCTGGAGGCCGTGCTGGAACGCGTCACCGTCGCGGCCTGCGAGCTCGTGCAGGCGCGGTACGGTGCCCTGGGCGTAATCGGCACGGGTCAGGCCCTGAGTCACTTCATCACCGTGGGCTTCGACGAGGAGACCGTTCGGCAGATCGGAGCGCTTCCGGTCGGCCATGGCGTGCTCGGGTTGCTCATTCGGGAACCGCACCCCCTTCGTCTGCATGACCTGCACGACCACCCGGATTCTTTCGGTTTTCCCGCCCATCATCCGCCGATGAAATCATTCCTCGGCGTTCCGGTGCGGGTGCGCGACACCGTCTTCGGCAACCTGTATCTCACTGAGAAGGAGGGCGGTGGCGACTTCACCGACGAAGACCAGACCCTGGCCGTCGCGCTCGCCGCGGCCGCCGGTGTCACGATCGAGAACGCGCGTCTCTACGATGAGTCCCGCGCCCGCTCACGTTGGCTCGAGGCGGTCGCTGCGATGGGCCGCGACCTGCTGCGACCCGTTGACGGCGAAGACAACGGCCTCGACCTTGTCGTTCAGCGGGCACTCGCGGCGTCCGGTGCCGACCTGGCCGTGATCGGGTTTCCTACCGACGATAGCCTGTACTGCGCAGCCGCAGCTGGCACGACGCAAACCGGTGCTGTCGCGTCAGCACTGGTCGGTACGACCGTGCTGCTGCAGGCCGGCGTGCTGCGCGAACTGCAGGCCACCGGCCGGTCTGCCACGCTCGTCACGCCGCCCCTGCAGGATGCGGATGCCGCGCCCGGCTCGGTTACCGCGTGGTCGCATCTGGGGTCAACGCTCATTGCAGCCCTGGGGCCAGCCGGGGACGGGCAGGGCGTGATTCTGCTGTCGCGGGCACCGGCATCCGCTGCATACAGTCTTACCGATGTCGAGATGAGCGCGGTCTTTGGCACCCAGCTGTCGCTCGCCCTCGAACTGGCCTCGGTGCATCGCATGCGTGAAGAGCAGGCCGTGCTGGGGGACCGTGACCGTATTGCCCGCGACCTGCACGACCTGGTCATCCAGCGGCTTTTCGCCGCCGGGCTGAGCATGCAGAGTCTGCGGCGGTTCACCAACGATCCGATCGCGCTGGATCGCATCAACGCGGTTACGACGGAGCTCGATGACACCATTCGGGAGCTGCGCGACACGATCTATTCGCTGCGCGGAATGGCGCAGGACGCCGACACGCTGAGCAGTCGCATTCTGGCTGTGATCAAAGAGGGGGCGGCGAGCCTGCCGTTCGCGCCGCGCATCCGCTTATCGGGGCCGATCGATGCGCCGGTGTCCGATGACCTCAGCAGCAGCCTGCTTGCCGTGATCTCGGAGGGGCTCAGCAACGCGGCGCGGCATTCCCAGGCGAGCACGATCGACATTTCGGTTGATGCTCAGGGCGATCGTTTCAAGCTGGTCATCGCCGATAACGGCTGTGGTTTCAGTAAGCTCACCCGCCGCAGCGGCCTGGACAACCTCAAGGAGCGCGCGACGCTGCTCGGCGGAAAGTTCTCTGTGCGCAGCATTTTAGGCGAGGGGACGCGGCTGCGTTGGTCGGCACCGGTTCCGGAAGTTACCGTTGGTGTTCGTCTCCACGTTTCGCAACGTACACGGCAGCCTGGGTTCGGCGCTGAAAATCCAGTTTCGCCAGCATCGAAGACACGTAGTTCTTGACGGTCTTTTCGGCCAGAAACATGGTTTGACCGATCTCACGGTTGGTCAAACCCACGCCGATCAGGTCGAGCACCTTGCGCTCCTGCGCGGTGAGCGACGCAAGGCGGACGTCTTGTGGATCGGCCAGCCCGGCGATGATGCCCGCCTTGACCGCGGGATCGAACAGGGATTCACCGTCGGCAGCGCGGCGGATCTTGCCGAGCAGGTCGGTGCTGCGAATCTCTTTCAGTACGTAGCCGGCCGCGCCTGCCAGCACCGCACCGCGCAAGGCCTGCTCGTCGTCGTAGCTCGTGAGAATGAGGCACTGCAATGCCGGATCGACCGAGCGCACGTCGCGACAGACCTCGATACCGGTGCCGTCGGGCAGGCGGGCGTCGAGAATGGCCACGTCGGGGCGCAGCTTCGGGATCAGGACGGTGGCTTCCGCTGCCAGGCCGGTGTCGGCGACGACGTCGAAACCCTCACCCTCGAGCAATTCACGCAGGCCGCGACGCACCAGCTCGTGGTCGTCGAGGATGAAAACGCGGATGGGAACGGCGGGCGTTGCCCCGGCCGTCGTCTGGGGCGCGCTGTGCGGCAGGTTCATAATGGTCCTTCCCGAATGAGCACGCTGGCTCCATGCGTATCATCAGTGTCGCGCGCCGCTCGGCCCGGCGACTAGGGCCAAAGGTCCGGTCCTCTAAGAACGCACCAACCGCGCGATGGCCGCCGAGGCCTCCTGCAGCTTGGCCTCCGCTTCGGCGCCACCGGCCATGGCCGCGTGCAACACGCAGTGGGTGAGGTGATCATCGAGGAGGCCCAGAGCGACTGATTCGAGGGCGCTCGTCATGGCGGAAATCTGGGTGAGAATGTCGATGCAGTATTTGTCGTCGGTAACCATGCCCTGCAAGCCGCGAGCCTGGCCCTCGATGCGGCGCAGGCGCTTGAGGTAAGCATCCTTGTTCGAGATGTAGCCGTGCGGACCGTCGTGGGTCTCGGAATCGCTCATGGCCCTATCCTCTGCGTTGCTCGTGAACCCCAGCCTCAACTGTACCCCCTCGGGGTATAGTTGGAGTAACGGTACCCCCAAGGGGTATGCTCGAATGAATACCCATTCGAGGTACAAGACAGTGAGGAATCACCATGAGCATCACGACCGCGTACGGCGTTGACGGAATGACCTGCGGCCACTGCGTCGCGAGCGTGACCGAGGAGATCGGGCTTGTTGCGGGCGCCGAAAACGTCACCGTAGAACTCGTCAAGGGCGGCACTTCACAGGTCACCGTTACGAGCACGTCGGAACTCGACCGAACCCTGGTCGCCGCGGCCGTTGAGGAGGCGGGCTACCAGCTGGTAGCCGCTGCCTGATGGCCGCTGGCCAACAGGTTGACCTGCTCGTTGGGGGCATGACCTGCACTTCGTGCGCTGCCCGCATTGAGAAGAAGCTCAACCGCATGCCCGGGGTCGCCGCCACGGTGAACTACGCCACGGAGAAAGCGAGCGTTTTCGTGCCCGCTGGTACGAGCGTCGACGATGCCATCAAGACCATTGAAGCCACCGGTTACACGGCCGCGTTGCCGGCCGTTGTCATCGAAAAAGACGCCGCCTCCCTCGAGGTCGCTTCCCTGCGCCAGCGCCTGCTGATCTCAGCCGCACTGACCCTGCCGGTCATCATCCTGTCGATGATTCCCGCGCTGCAATTCACGAACTGGCAGTGGCTGGCCCTGACCCTGGCGGCTCCCGTCGCCACCTGGGGTGCCTGGCCATTCCACCGCGCCGCCTGGGTGAACGCCCGCCACGGCGCCGCAACCATGGACACCCTGGTCAGCGTCGGCGTGCTGGCCGCCCTCGGTTGGTCGCTCTACGCCCTGTTTTTCGGCATGGCCGGGATGGCCGGAATGACCATGAGCTTCACGTTCTCGGCCACCCCGGGTAGTGGCGCCGACGAGATCTATCTCGAGGTGGCATCCGCTGTCACCGTGTTTATTCTGGCCGGTCGCTACGCGGAGGCACGGGCCAAGCGCAACTCCGGCGCGGCCCTGCGGGCATTGCTGGAGCTCGGCGCGAAGGAGACCACCCTGCTGCGCGACGGCGTCGAGAGCCGCATCAGTACCGCCCTGCTCGTGGTGGGTGACCAGTTTGTCGTGCGGCCGGGCGAGAAGATCGCGACCGACGGGGTGATCGTCGACGGCTCGAGCGCTATCGATGCGAGCCTGCTCACCGGCGAATCGGTGCCGCTCGAGGTGGGGCCCGGTGACAGCGTTGTGGGTGCCACGCTGAACTCCGGCGGACGGCTCGTGGTGCGGGCGACGCAGGTCGGCGCCAATACCGAGCTAGCCCAGATCGGTCGACTGGTCGAGCAGGCGCAAACCGGCAAGGCCGAGGTGCAGCGCCTGGCCGACCGGGTTTCCGGCATCTTCGTGCCGATCGTGATCGGGCTCGCCCTGGCCACGCTGGCCGGCTGGCTGCTGGTCGGCGCCGGGCCGGCGATGGCATTCACCGCGGCCGTGGCGACGCTCATCATCGCCTGCCCGTGCGCGCTCGGGCTCGCCACGCCGACCGCTCTGCTGGTGGGCACCGGGCGCGGCGCGCAGCTGGGCATTCTGATCAAGGGGCCGCAGGTACTCGAGTCCACGCGCCGTGTCGACACGATCGTTCTCGACAAGACCGGAACGATCACCACCGGGCGCATGACGCTGGCGACCGTGAACGCGTACGAATGTGGTTCTGAAGACGAGTTGCTGCGTTTGGCGGGGGCTGCGGAAAGTGGGTCGGAGCATCCGATTGCGCGGGCTATCACGGCGGGTGCGCTGTCGCGGCTTGGGTCATTGCCAGCTTCGTCGGCGTTTGCGTCGGAACAAGGGCTCGGGGTGCAGGCCACGGTTGACGGCCGGCAGATTCTGGTCGGGCGTCCGGTGTGGCTGCTGAACCGGTGGGGGTTGAACGTGCCGATCGAGATGCAGGCCGTGATGGGTACGGCCGAAGGGGACGGCAAGACGGCCGTCCTGGTGGCCTGGGAGGGACGGGTGCGCGGCGTGCTCACCGTCTCCGACACGGTGAAGCCCACGAGCGTCGCTGCCGTCGCGCGCTTTCGCACTCTCGGGCTGACGCCCCTGCTCGTGACCGGTGACAATCTCGCGGTCGCGCAGAGTGTTGCGGCTGAGGTTGGCATCATCGACGTGACCGCCGGGGTGCTGCCCGCCGACAAGGCGCGGGTGATCCGTGAGTTGCAGGCGAAGGGGCACGTGGTCGCCATGGTGGGGGATGGGGTGAATGATGCCGTCGCCCTGGCTACAGCTGACCTCGGCATTGCGATGGGGTCTGGCACCGACGTTGCCATTGAGGCGAGCGACCTCACCCTCATGCGCAGCGACCTGCTGGCCGCAGCCGACGCCATCCGCTTGTCTCGGCGTACCCTCGCGACGATCAAAGCCAACCTGTTCTGGGCCTTCGCCTACAACGTTGCGGCGATTCCGCTCGCGATGGCCGGTTTGCTCAACCCCCTGATCGCCGGCGCTGCGATGGCCCTGTCGTCGGTCTTCGTGGTGACCAACAGCCTGCGCCTGCGCGGGTTTCGGGCGCTGCCGACCGCCTGAACCGTGCCCGGGGAGTGTGTGTGGGTTCTTTTGGGACGGGGCCCGGGCCCGGAACGTGGGCCCAGTTTATAGACCGGGCCCACGTTCATAAGGTGGGCCCGTCGCGAGCGGATGCCGCGCCCGTCGCTCCTCCGTCACCTTGTGCCTGGATACCCTATGGGGTATATTTGCACTGGAGGCTCACACATGAAAATCATCATCGTAGGCGGAGTTGCGGGCGGAATGTCGGCAGCTACCAGGTTGCGCCGGCTCGACGAGAGCGCCGAGATCATCGTATTCGAGCGTGGACACTACGTCTCGTTCGCTAACTGCGGCCTGCCGTATTTCGTGGGGGGAGTCATCCGTAATCGCGATGAACTGCTGCTGCAGACCCCGGAATCCCTCGAGGCTCGCTTCGCGCTCGACGTGCGTATCGATACCGAGGTCGTGCAGATCGACCGAGCAGCCCAGACCGTCTCTGTGCGCAACCTGGTCACCGGTGAACACAGCGTCGAGCGCTACGACCGCCTCGTGCTCGCCGCCGGTGCCTCGGCCCGCTCCGCCGCGATTGACGACACGGCCATCCCCACCCACACCCTCCGCACCGTCGACGACGTCGACCACATCACCGCGGTGCTCGCCGAAACGAGCGGGGCATGCGCTGTGGTGGTCGGCGGCGGCTTCATTGGTCTCGAAGCCGTTGAAAACCTCGTGCACCGTGGCGTGCACGTGACCCTCGTGCAGCGCGGGCCGCAGATCTTCACCCCGCTCGACCCCGAAATGGCCGCGCCCGTGCTTGATCGCCTGCGTGAACGAGGCGTCGACGTGCGACTCGGAACCACTGTGGTCGGTTCCGCCGCGCCAGGCACTGTCGCCCTGAGCGACGGCACGACCGTACCGGCCGACCTCGTGATCGACGCGAGCGGCGTGCGGCCCGACGTCACCCTCGCCGAGCAGGCGGGCCTTAGAATCGGCCGGAGCGGCGGTGTCTGGGTCGACGGCACCCAGGCCACCAGCGACCCGCACATCTTCGCCGTCGGCGACGGTGTCGAGAAAGCGGATGCCGTCAACGGCTCCGGCACGCTCGTCACCATGGCCGGACTCGCGAACCGCCACGGCCGTTCCGTCGCCGACAGCATCGCCGGCACCGCCGAGCAGGCAGCCCCGGCCGTCGGCGCCGGAATCCTCGGGATTTTCGGCCTCACCGTAGCCCTGGTCGGCTGGAGTGAGAAGCGCCTGGTCGAGGCGGGACGCGCCCACCGTATCGTTCACACCCATCCGGCCAACCACGCCGGCTACTACCCCGGGGCCGAGGGCATGTCGATCAAACTTCTGATCGACGCCGAGTCCGATGCAATTCTGGGAGCGCAGATCGTGGGCGGCGTGGGGGTGGACAAGCGCATCGACGTGATTGCGGTCGCGATGGCGGCCGGGCTGAGCGCATCCGCTTTGACCCGACTCGAACTCGCCTACGCACCGCAGTATGCCTCGGCGAAAGACCCGATCAACCAGCTCGGCTATGTCGCCGACAACCTCGCGCGGGGCACGAGCGTGAACCTCCAGTGGCATGAGCTGGCGGCGGCGCGCGCGGCGGGCGCCGTGCTCGTTGACGTTCGCTCCGCCGGCGAATTTGCCACGGGCAGCATTCCGGGCGCGATCAACCTCTCGCTCGAGGACCTGCGCGAGCGACTCGTCGAGTTGCCACGGGTGCCGCTGATCGTGCACTGTCAGGTCGGCCAGCGCGGCCACACCGCCGCGCGCATTCTCACCCAGCACGGATTCGACGTGCAGAACCTCGACGGCGGCTACCGCACCTGGCTTGCCGGAACGTCTAATCTTGTTGTTTCCCCCACTGTTGAAAGGGTCCCCGTATGAAAGAGATCACCGTCACCGAACTCTCGGTGCTCGACGCGCCAGTCGTCATCGACGTGCGCGAACCGGGGGAGTACGAAGCCGCCCACGTACCCGGCGTGATGCACATTCCGATGGCTGAGATCGTCGAGCGCATGGGTGAGATTCCAGCGGATGTTCCGGTGCACGTCATCTGCGCCGTCGGCGGTCGCAGCGCGCAGGTGGTCGAGTACCTCGCGGCCCACGGTCACGACGCTGTGAACATTGCCGGGGGCACGAAGGCCTGGCAGCAGGCCGGGCTCCCGACCGAGCAGGGAGCCTGAGATGACGATCTCACACGATGCCCGGGCTACCGAGCAGAAAAAGATCCTGAACCGGCTACGCCGGGCGCAGGGGCAGCTGACCGCCGTCATTGCCGCGGTCGAGGGCGGGGGCAATTGCCGCGACGTCGTCACCCAGCTCGCTGCCGTGTCCAGCGCGCTCGACAAGGCGGGTTTCGTCATCGTGTCGACCGCGATGCGCGACTGCATCGCGAACCCCGACGACGAGAACTCGCTCACGGTCGCCGAGCTCGAGAAGTTGTTCCTGACGCTCGCCTAGGGAGCGGGGAGCGGGGTGCGGGGTATCCGCTCGCCGGGCCCACCTTGTAGCCCCGGGCCCAGTTTATAAACTGGGCCCGGGGACGGGGCCCGGGCCCCGTCCGCAGAAGTGACCCGCGCTCCCTGGGGCTGGAACAGGCGGGACTTAGACCGCGGGGGACACTCCGAGACCGGCAAGCATCTCGATGACATTGGCCTTGACCTGGTCACGGATGCGCCGCACCTCGTCGATCGGCTGGCCCGCCGGGTCGACGAGTTCCCAGTCCACGTAGCGTTTGCCGGGATAGATCGGGCAGGCGTCGCCGCAGCCCATGGTGATCACGACGTCGGCCGCCTGCACGACGTCGTCGGTGAGGGGCTTCGGGAACGACTCGTCGAGCGACAGGCCGAGCTCGGTCATGACCGCGACCATCGTGGGGTCCAGCTCCGACGACGGCATCGATCCCGCCGAGCGCACGTGCACGGCCCCACCGGACAGCACGTTGGTGAACACCGCGGCCATCTGCGACCGGCCGGCATTCTGCTCGCAGACGAACAGTACCTCGGGCACCGCACGCTCGATGGCGCCCTTGGCCTGGGCGAGTGCGGTGAGGCGCTCACGCGAAAACCGCGCCGTGCGGGTGGTGAGGTGTGCCTTCACGCTCGAGGTGCGCAGCAGCCCGGTGTAGGACTCGAGCACGTACCGTTCGACGGTTTCGGTAGCGAAAACGCCGTGAAAGCGCTCGGCCAGGTCACCGGCGAGTCGTTTGAGGGACTCTTCGGGATAGCTGAGGCCGGGAAGCATGGTTAAGCCTTGACCGGCAGAATCTCGGCGAGGAGCGCCTCGACGCGCGCCTTGATCTCATCGCGAATGGGGCGCACGCTCTCGATGCCCTGGCCGGCCGGGTCGTCCAGCAGCCAGTCCTCGTAGCGCTTGCCGGGAAAGATCGGGCAGGCGTCGCCGCAGCCCATGGTGATGACCACGTCGGACTGCCTGACGGCTTCGGTCGTGAGAATCTTCGGCACGTTACCGGCGATATCGATGCCCTCTTCGGCCATCGCGGCGATCGCTACCGGGTTGATCTGATCCTTCGGTTCGGAGCCAGCCGAAAACACGTCGACTCGCCCCTGCGCCAGAGCGGTCAGATAGCCGGCGGCCATCTGCGAGCGGCCGGCGTTGTGCACGCAGACGAACAGTACGGAGGGTTTCATAGAACGCTTCTTCCTTGAGTGTGGTCTAAACGAGAGAGGATGCCGCGGGCGTCGTCGGCGCGTCGGCCGCGGGCATCCGCTCGGGAAACAGGCGAGGCTTGAGCCAGAGCGCGACGTAGACGAGGGCGACGAGGGCTGGGACCTCGATGAGCGGACCGACGATGCCGGCGAGGGCCTGGCCGCTGAGGGCGCCGAAGGTTCCGATCGCAACGGCGATGGCGAGCTCGAAGTTGTTGCCGGCGGCCGTGAAGGCGAGGGTCGTGGTGCGCTCGTAGGTCATGCGCAGCAGGCGACCGGTGAAAAACCCGACCAAGAACATCACCGCGAAGTAGACCAGCATCGGCAGGGCGATGCGTGCCACGTCACCCGGATGATCGATGACCTGCTGGCCCTGCAGGGCGAAGAGCATCACAATCGTGAACAGCAAGCCCCAGAGGGCGAACGGGCCGACCCGGGGGAGGAACGTGGCCTCGTACCAGTCGCGGCCACGCCGAGCCTCGCCAATGCGACGGGACAGATAACCGGCCAGGAGCGGTATGCCCAGGAATACCAGAACGCTCGCGGTGATGGCCCAGATCGAGAACTCGGCGCTCGTGGTGGGCAGACCGAGCCAGCCCGGCAGTATTTGCAGGTAGAACCAGCCGAGGACGCCGAACGCGACGACCTGGAAGACCGAGTTCACGGCGACGAGGAAGGCTGCGGCTTCGCGGTCACCGCAGGCAAGGTCGTTCCAGATCAGCACCATGGCGATGCAGCGGGCGAGGCCGACGATGATGAGCCCGGTGCGGTATTCCGGCAGGTCGGGCAGAAAAATCCAGGCCAGGGCGAACATGAGGGCTGGGCCGACCAGCCAGTTCAGCAGCAGGGAGGAGACCAGGAGGCGTTTGTCGGCGGCGACGGCACGGGCATCCGTGTAGCGCACCTTGGCGAGCACCGGGTACATCATGATGAGCAGTCCGATGGCGATCGGCACGCTGATCGACCCGATGGTGAAGGCGTGGAGCACGTCACCGACGGCTGGAACGAACACGGCGAGCAGCAGGCCGAGGCCCATGGCAGCGAGGATCCAGACCGGCAGCAGCCGGTCCATTGCGCCGAGCCGGGTGGGTGCTATTGCTGTGTTGCTCACGAATCTCCAAGTATTGACGACAGCGATTCGCGCTAACATTGATCGTTGTCGATCCTTACGCTAGAGCAATACATCGACCAATGTCAATCTAAGGAGAGTGTGTTCACGTGACGTTTACCCAGATCCTGCCCCTGACTGACATTTCGCGAGCGGATGCCTGCTCCACTCCGCAGGCGCGCGCGGCCACCTCACCTGAGCACGCCGAGACCCTCGCCCATTCGCTCAAAGCCCTCGCCGATCCGGCCCGGCTGCGCATCATCTCGATCGTCTCAGCCCATGCCAACCAGGAAGCCTGCGTCTGCGACCTGACCGACCAGCTCACCCTGAGCCAGCCCACCATCTCGCACCACCTCAAGGTGCTCGTGGAGGCGGGGTTTCTCAGCCGCGCCAAACGTGGAACCTGGTCGTACTACAGCCTGGTGCCCGGCTCGCTGGGCGCTGTCGCCCGGGTGCTCTCCGCTATCTGACTCGCGGCTGTCCAACCTGCGGCCTCCGTTCGACCGAAGCGCGGTCGCGCTGCCGTGCCGCGCTGCCGTACCGCCGTGAAAACGTGCCGAAAAGGGCATGTATTCTGGCCACGGCGCCCGATCTCGTCGGAGCATCCGCTCGACTCGGCCGGGGCCAATGGTTCCCGCTGATTGTGACGGAACCAGCAACGATGAGACAGGTGAACCATCGACACGATCACGCCGGGCGCCGTGCACCGGCGTTGGGGTTACGTCGGCCTCGTCTTTCTCGGCGGAACTGTGGGCACCGCGCTCCGCGAGGCAGTCACACTCGCGCTGCCCCCGGTTGATCTCGCCGCTGGGGCTCGACTGCCGCTGACCACCCTCGGCATCAACCTGCTCGGTGCCCTGCTGCTTGGGCTGCTCCTCGAGGCCCTCGCGCGTCGCGGAACCGACGTTGGCCGTCGCCGCACCGCGCGCCTGCTGCTCGGCACCGGACTGCTCGGCGGATTCACGACCTACAGCGCCCTCGCAACCGACAGCGTTTTTTTGCTGCAGGATGGTGCGACCGGAGTGGCCATTGCCTATGGTCTTGGTTCGGTTCTGTTCGGTGGCGTCGCCACCTGGCTCGGCATCCTGATCGGTGCGGCGCTGCACCGGCGCACGCACGACGGCCCCGCAGTCGCTGGGGAGGAGACGGCATGACCCCCCTCCTGTTCCTGGCCATCGCCGCGGCTGGCGGCGCGGGCGCGGCCGCCCGGTTCCTTCTCGACGGCCTCGTGCGATCCCGGCTGGGTGACGCGTTCCCGTTCGGAACGATGATCATCAACGTGAGCGGCTCGCTGCTGCTCGGGCTCGTTACCGGCCTGGCAATGAACCACCTGCTCGCTCCTGAGTGGAGCCTCGTGCTCGGTGCCGGTCTGCTGGGCGGCTACACGACCTTCAGTACGGCCAGCTTCGAAACCGTGCGGTTGATCCAGGCGCGCCGTTACCGGGCGGCGTTACTGCATGGAATCGGCATGCTCGGGGTGTCCGTGGCCGCTGCCGCGCTCGGCCTTTGGCTTGGGCTCGGGCCGGGCTAACCCGGCGGGGCCAACGCTCAGGCCCTGGAACGTGAAGCGACGGTGAGTGCTCATTGGGGCTCGTCGAAGTATAGGTGGGCGTGCAGCCGGCAGCCGGGATTGAATTCGGCGCTGCAGTGCGGGCAGCGATCGACTCGGTGATACTCGAAGATGCTGAGCTGGCGCTGGCATGCACCGCACAAGATTGCGAGCTCTGACCACTGGACGTGCGGCCACCGCCGGGTCGTGTGCGGCGTGGGTTCGCGCCGCACGGTCTCGTCGTGGCACTGGAAGCACGGGTAATACCGTCGGCAGCAGGCAAATTTGATCGCCACGATGTCGCGCTCCGAGTGAAAGTGGATGCACCGGGTCGCCGCATCGAGAACCGCCCCGTACACGGTCGGCACGCCCAGTCCCGGCACGCCCAGTCCCGGCACGCCCAGTCCCGTTGGGACCGTCTCGTCAGAATCGCTCATCATAACGCGCGGCTACTTACCGGGCGCAGCGGTCAGCTGTGCGGTGACGAATGCTTCGAAGGCGGCGGGGTCGGCAAACGAGCCGGTGTAGCTCACGCCGTTCACCAGCACTGTGGGCGTTCCTGTGACATTTTCAATGTCGGAGTTGGGGATCGGCCCCGCGAGCGCACGCTGCGTCGACGCTTCGACCCAGCCGGCATAGGTTTGGTCGGTGATGCAGCTGGCGACACCGCTGGACGTCACCCCGGCTCCCCGGGCGAGACTGGCAAGTTCGGCATTCGTCCGGCCGCTGGAATTCTCGGAGGGCTGATCGGCGAACATTGCCGTATTGAACGCCAGGAAGTTGTCGGGGTCATCGTCGGCCACGCAGGCGGCCGCATTCGCGGCCCGCGTGGCGTACTTGGTGCCCGACGAGAGATGGTCGAGAATCGAGATCGGGTGGATTTCGACCGTGGCATTGCCGGCGGTCACCCAGTCGGTGATCTGCTTGCCGTTGGTGGCCTCGAAGTTGCCGCAGATCGGGCACAGGTAGTCGAGGTACAGCACGATGTTGGCCGTGTCGGTCAGGGCGGTCTGGTCGGTCGCGAGGGGATCGGCGTCGGCGGCGAGGGCGACCGTCGTGGCGGCGGAGACCGTGGCGCCGTCGCTGCCGAGCAGGATGCCATCGCTGGCCATGTTGGCCGGGCCCGATGCTGCAGGTGTATTCACGTTGTTCACGATGACGAGGGTCACGATGGTGACGACGGCGAGCAGGCCGATACCGATGCCGCCGCGCAGGACGAGGCGACGGCGCTTAGTCCGTTTGGCCTGCTCGACGCGCAGCAGTCGAGCATGTTCGCGGGCTTCGTCGCGGCGGTCTTTCTTCGGTGGACGGGCCTGACCGGAAGTGCTCATGCGGGAGTTCACCATTCGTTCGATGCAATGCCGCCGGAGCAGCCGTTGCCTACGACGTTAGCGGCCCCGACTAACGGTCCGGTTCCAACTGGCTGAAAGCTGGCTGGGGGCTGTGCTCTGCCCGTTCGGATGCGGGCAGAGAACAGCAGAAGGTAGGCCAGCGCGCAGCAACGGATTCGGCTGGTCAGCGGCGCGTGCTGAACGCCGCATCGAAGGCATCCGTCGGCGCGTCGAAAGCGAACGCCCGCACGAAGGCGAGCGCTTCGGGTGCGCCGACCAGCCGATCCATGCCGGCGTCCTCCCACTCCACTGAGAGCGGACCGTCGTAGCCGATGGTGTTGAGCATGCGGAAGCTGTCTTCCCACGGCACGTCGCCGTGGCCGGTCGAGATGAAATCCCAGCCGCGGCGAGGGTCGGCCCAGGCCAGCAGTGAGCCGAGGCGGCCGTTTCGACCATTGTTCAGGCGCTTCTTCGTGTCTTTGCAGTCGACGTGGTAGATGCGGTCTTGAAAATCCCAGAGAAAGCTGACCGGGTCGAGGTCTTGCCAGACGAAGTGGCTCGGGTCCCAGTTCAGGCCGAATGCGGGTCGGTGCCCGATGGCTTCGAGGGTGCGCACCGTCGTCCAATAGTCGAAGGCGATCTCACTCGGGTGTACCTCATGGGCGAAGCGCACGCCGACCTCGTCGAACACGTCGAGGATCGGGTTCCACCGGTCGGCGAAGTCCTGGTAGCCGGCATCGATGAGCTCTTGCGACACCGGCGGGAACATGGCCACATACTTCCAGATCGACGAGCCGGTAAACCCGATGACCGTCTTCACGCCGAGCTTCGCGGCGAGCCGGGCGGTGTTCTTCATCTCCTCGGCGGCGCGCTGGCGCACGCCCTCCGCGTCGCCGTCGCCCCAGATCGAGTCGGGCAGGATATCGCGGTGCCGCTGGTCGATCGGGTCGTCGCAGACGGCCTGGCCTTTGAGGTGGTTGGAGATGGCCCACACCTTCAGGTCGTACTTCTCGAGCACGGCCAGCTTGCCAGCGACATAGTCGGCGTCGTTCCACCGATCCGGGTCGAGATGGTCGCCCCAACACGCGATCTCCAGCCCGTCGTAGCCCCAGCCGGCAGCGAGCCGCGCTACTTCTTCGAAGGGAAGGTCGGCCCACTGGCCGGTGAACAGGGTGATGGGGCGGGGCATGAGTTCTCCTATTTCTGTGAGGCGAGTACGCGGGCGAGGGTGGGCGTCCAGGCGCTTCCATTGTCGGAGCTGGCCTCCACGGCAGCGAGCACCTGCTGTACCTGCAGGCCGTCAGCGAACGACGGGGTCGGCTGCACGCCGGCCGCGACGGCCTCGACGAAGTCCCTGGCCTGATGGGTGAAACCGTGCTCGTAGCCGAGCGTGTGCCCGGGGGGCCACCAGGCGGCCAGATACGGATGCTGCGGCTCGGTGACCAGAATTTTGGTGAACCCCTGCTGGCCGTTCGCGGTGGTGCCGTCGAAGAAGCTCAGGGCGTTGAGGTCTTCCAGGTCGAACGAGATCGCGCCCAAGGAGCCGGCCACCTCGATGCGGAAGGAATTCTTGCGGCCGGTACTGAAACGCGTGGCCTCGAAGCTGCCCAGCGCGCCGCCCTCGAACCGACCCGTGAACAGGGCCAGATCGTCGACCGTCACGGGGCCCTGCTCGGTGGTGCCCGTACCCGAGAGTCCCTGCCGGAGGCCAAGAAGTGGGCGTTCGGCCACGATCGTCTCGATGATGCCCGAAACGCTCACGAGTCGTTGCCCGGTGATGAACTGGGCGAGGTCGATGGCGTGGGCGCCGATATCGCCGAGCGCCCCGGAGCCGGCGAGCTCCTTCTGCAGGCGCCAGGTGAGCGGGGACTGCGGGTCGACGAGCCAATCCTGCAGGTAGTTCACCCGCACCTGGCGAATATCGCCGATCTTGCCGGCCGCGACAAAATCGCGGGCGAGTGTGGCTGCCGGGATTCGCCGATAGGTGAACCCGACCATGGCATACACGCCCAGGTCGAAGGCGCGAGCGGCGGCATCCGTCATCGCCTCGGCCTCGGCAACCGTGTTCGCGAGTGGTTTTTCGCACAACACATGTTTGCCGGCGTCGAGGGCGGCGATCGCGATCTCGGCGTGCGAGGTGCCCGGGGTGACGATGTCGATCACGTCGATATCCGGCCGGTCGATCACGGCCCGCCAGTCGGTGGAGGATTCGGCCCAGCCCCAGCGTTGGGCGGCCTCGTTGGCGCGAGCGGCGTCGCGCCCCACGAGAACACTCATCTCGGGCTGCGCTGCCAGGTCGAAGAAGCGGGGGGCGACGCGCCAGCCTTGGGAGTGCGCGGCGCCCATGAACCCGTGGCCGATCAGTGCGACGCGAAGCGGTGCGCTCATGTGAACTCTCTTCCTGTTGATGGTCACGGGGAGCACGACTCGCGTGCTCCCCGTGAGACGCGCCTGTGGTGCTTAGGACTCGAAGGCGGTCGGCAGGTACTTCTCCACGTTCTCACTGGTCACGACGGGGGCGTTCAGCACGATCCGGTTGGGAATCTCCACCTCGACGAGGTCGCTCATGGCTTTTTCCTGCACGAGCAGGCGGGCCAGGCGGATGCCGTCGGCCGCCTGGGTGGACGGATACACCACGGTGGCCTTCATCACGCTGTCGTCGGCCTGGATCAGGCGCATGGCGTTGGCGGATCCGGCGCCGCCGACCATGATGAACTCGTCGCGCCCGGCGGCGTCGATGGCCGCGAGCACCCCGATCCCCTGGTCATCGTCGTGGTTCCAGAGCGCGTCGATCTGCGGGGCGGCGGCGAGCAACTGCGAGGTGGTGGCCTCGCCGCCCGCTACGGTGAAGTCCGCGGAGACGCGGTTGGTGACGGACAGACCGCAATCGGAGAGCGCCTTGGCGAAGCCGGCGCTGCGCTCCTGGGTGAGGGGGAGGGAGTCGATGCCGGCGATCTCGGCGACCACGGCGTCGGGGTTATCGCCGAGTTCCTCGCAGATGTAGGTGCCGGCGCTGACGCCCATTCCGTAGTTGTCACCGAGGATGGTGGCGCGGGCGGCGAAGGTGCTCGAGAACTCGCGGTCCACATTGATCACCGGGATGCCGGCCTCCATGGCGCGGATGGCCACCTGCGTCAGGGCGGCGCCGTCGGTGGGCAGCAGCACGATGGCATCGACTTTATCGTTGATGAAGGTTTCGACCTGGCTGATCTGCAGGTTGGCATCGTTGGTACCCTCGGCAATCCTCAGGTCAACGTCGTCGTACTTGTCAGCCTCAGCGATGGCGGCGTTGTTGATGGCGCCAAGCCAGCCGTGGTCGGCCGCGGGACCGGAGTAGCCGATGGTGATGGTGTCGCCCTGGGCTTCGTTGCCCTCGACGCTCGCGTTCGTGGGTTGGGTGTTTGTGGTTGCACCGCCCGCGGTGCAACCGGTGATGAGGCCGACGACGGCCAGCGAGGTGCCGGCGGCGAAAAGAATTCTGCGACGGACAGTGCGTGGTGCAAGCATGTGTTTCCCTCTGGCTCGGTCATTGCTGCGGGTAATAGGAATGGCGCTGTGATGGCGGCCAGCGACGGATGCGGGGCAATTGTCGACCAGTTGAGATGTCGTCGACGCTGACGAGTTGAACGATAGCAGATGATGACGGTTTGCATGCAACTTATTGCTGTTCATCGACGTAAGTGCCATCGTTGTGTTAGATTTTCCGCATGATCACTGCCGACCATTCCGCACCATTACTCGAAGTGCGCGGGCTGAGAAAGAGTTTCGCCGGCGTTAAGGCCCTCCAGGGCGTCGATCTCGTCGTGCGACCCGGCGAGGTGCACTGCGTGCTCGGCCAAAACGGCGCGGGAAAATCCACCCTCATCAAGACGCTGTCCGGTGCCTACCAGCCCGACTCCGGTGAGATCTTCTGGCAGGGTGAACCGATCACCATCGGTGGCCCGGTCGCCGCCCTCGAACTCGGCATCGCCACCATGTACCAGGAACTCGACGTGGTCGACGGCCTCACGATCGCGGAGAACGTCTTTCTCGGCCACGAGCAGGCCACGGGCGGGCTGCTTCACGTGGCTTCGGCCAATGCCCGAACCGAGCAAATCCTCTCCCGCCTCGGTCACGGCGAAATCTCGCCGCGCATGGAGGTCGGCCAGCTCTCGGCCGCGAACAAGCAGATCGTGAGCATGGCCCGGGCCTTGAGCCGGGACACACGGCTGATCATCATGGATGAACCCAGTGCGGTGCTCGATTCCCAGGAAGTGGAGAATCTGTTCCGTGTCGTCGCCGAGCTCACTGCCCAGGGCATCGCCGTGGTCTACATCTCCCATCGACTGGCCGAAATTCGTCGCATCGGCGACCGCATCACCGTGATCAAGGACGGCAAGAGCATGGCCAACGGCTTGAGCGTGGCCGACACGTCCACTCCCGAACTCATCCGTCTGATGACGGGCCGCGACGTGGCCAACGTTTTTCCTGCCGCCACGCCGATCGCAGCGGATGCGCCGGTGGTGCTGGCCTGCCACCGGCTCGGAGTGCGCGGCGTGTTCAGCAATGTCTCCCTCGAGGTGCGGGCTGGGGAGGTCGTGGGGCTGGCCGGCCTCGTGGGATCGGGCCGCTCCGAAATTCTGGAAGCGATTTACGGCGCTCGCCGGAGCACGAGCGGTACCGTGACCGTGAACGGCACCGTACTGCGCGCCGGCTCGGTTGAGGCCGCGGTGAGTGCGGGCATCGGGCTGTCTCCCGAGGAACGCAAGAGCCAGGGACTGATCCTCGACGAACCTATCTTCAAGAACGTCACGCTGTCGTCGTTCGGGCGCTTCGCCCGCGGCGGGTTTCTGAACGAGCGGCGCGAGCGCCAGGCCGCGCGGGAGCAGATCGAGGCGCTCGAGCTGCGGCCGGCTGATCCAGACCTGGTCACCCGCACGCTGTCCGGCGGAAACCAGCAGAAAATCCTGCTCGCGCGTTGGCTCGTGCACGGCACTGCAGTACTCCTGCTCGACGAACCGACCAGAGGGGTGGACGTCGGTGCCCGCGCCGAGATCTACGGTCTCATTCGGCGTCTCGCCGAAGCCGGCACCGCCATCATCGTGGTCTCGAGCGAGATCGACGAGGTACTCGGCCTGGCCGACCGCGTGCTGGTCATCAGCGACGGCGCGGTTCTCACCACTACCAATTCCAACGAAATCGACGAGCCCGGTGTGCTCGATCTTGTCATGAGAGGAAGTGCCGCATGAGCGAGCAAATCACCCAGGCGGCCCCGCCGATCCCGCAGGCACACGTCTCCCCGCCCGGACGCCTGAAACGGACGCTGGGCGGCTCGGTGGGCCGCAACCTCGGGCTGGTCATCGCCTTCGCGCTGCTGATCCTGGTAGGAACCCTCACGGCGGGCGACCGATTCGCCAGCGTCGACAACTTCGTCACCATCATCCGCTTCGCCTCGATCGTCGGCGTGGTCTGCGTCGGAATGACCTTCGTGATCACGGCCGGGGGCATCGACCTATCGGTGGGTTCGGTGGTGGGCCTGTCGAGCGTGGTGGCGAGCCTCACCGCGGTACAGCTCGCCTCCGCGCAGTCGTCCTGGCTTCTGATCGTCGTGGTCGCGCTGGCCGTCGGCACCCTGGCCGGCTTCGTGAACGGCGTGGTGATAGCGTACGGCGGCGTCGTGGCGTTCATGGCAACGCTCGCCATGCTCGTGGGCGCGCGCGGCCTTGCCGAACTCATCTCGAACCGGTCGACCCAGATCGTGAACAACCAGGAATTTCTGAGCTTCTTTCGCGCCGACCTGCTCGGCGTGCCCATCCTGATCTGGATCTTTTTGATCGTGGCGGTAGCCGGCTGGGTGCTGCTCAACCGCACCACCTTCGGTCGACGTACAGTGGCCGTCGGCGGCAATGCCGAGGCGAGCCGCCTCGCCGGCATCAAAGTGAAGCGCCACATGGTGTACGTCTATATGCTCTCGGGCCTCACCGCCGGCATCGCCGGGGTGATGTTCCTCGGCCGCACCACGGTTGGTACGTCGACGCACGGCACGCTCCTTGAGCTCGACGTGATCGCGGCCGTCGTGGTGGGCGGCACTCTGTTGATCGGCGGGCGCGGGACCATCGTGGGATCCGTGCTCGGGATTCTCATTTTCAGCACGCTCACCAACGTCTTCACCCAGAACAACCTTTCGACCTCGGTGCAGAACGTGGCGAAGGGCGTCATCATCGTGGTCGCCGTGCTGTTGCAACAGCGTTTCGCCTCCCGCGGCAGCCGCAGCAAGTGACCGTACCGGGCAGCAGGGCGCCGGTCGTCTTCGATGATGGGATTGCCGAGACGGCCCTGCCGCACGGCGCTCAGGTCGAGACGGAGGTGCTGATCGTCGGGTCGGGTCCGGCCGGATCTGCCGCGGCACTGTTCCTCTCCACTCTCGGCGTCGCCAACATGATGATCACCAAGTACCGGTGGACGGCGAACACGCCGCGCGCCCACATCACCAACCAGCGCACGATGGAGATCTTTCGCGACGTCGGCATTGACGACGCGGTGCGGGCCGAGTCGACACCGAACGAGCTGATGGGTGACACGGTGTTCTGCACATCGATCGCCGGCGAGGAACTCGGTCGCATCCTCACCTTCGGTACGCACCCAGCCCGCCACGCGGACTACGAACTGGCCTCACCGGCCAGCACCTGTGACATTCCACAGACTTACCTCGAGCCGATCCTGGTGAAGAACGCCACGACGCGGGGAACCCAAACCAGGTTCTCGACGGAGTACCTCTCCCACGTGCAGGACGCGGAGGGGGTGAGCGTGCGCGTACTGGACCGGCTCACGGGAGCCGAGTTCAGCATCCGTGCAAAGTATCTGATCGGCGCCGACGGAGCACGCTCCCAGGTCGCTGCCGATATCGACCTGCCGATGGAGGGGGAGATGGATATCGCCGGATCGATGAACATCACCTTCACCGCCGACATCACGCCCTTCGTCGAGCATCGCCCCTCGGTGCTCTATTGGGTGGTGCAACCCGGGTCCAACATCGGCGGTATCGGCACGGGCCTGGTGCGCATGATCCGGCCGTGGAACCAGTGGCTTGTGGTGTGGGGTTACGACATCTCGCAAGAAGCCCCCGTGATTGATGAGGCCGCCGCTACGCAGATCGTGCGGAACCTGCTCGGCCTCCCCGACCTCGAGGTGGAGATTACCGGAACGTCGCTGTGGGGCAACAACGCCCAATACGCTACGAGGCTGCAGCGGGGGAGGGTGTTCTGCGTGGGAGACGCGGTGCACAAGCATCCGCCGAGCAATGGGTTGGGGTCGAACACCTCTATTCAGGATTCGTACAACCTGACCTGGAAGCTTGCCGCCGTGCTCGCCGGTACAGCGGGCCCCGACCTGCTGGAAACTTATTCCACGGAGCGCGCCCCGGTGGCCAGGCAGATCGTACTGCGCGCGAACAAGTCGGCCCGCGAGTTCGGCCAACTCTTCGACGCGCTCGGCGTGACCACGGCGCGCACCGAATCGGAGATGATCGAGATGATCGAGGAGCGCAAGGCGAACACCCCGGCGGGCGCAGCCAAACGGCAGGCCATCCAGGCCGCTATGGAGGTCAAGGACTACGAGTTCAACGCCCACGGCGTTGAGGTCGGGCAGTTCTATGAATCGACCGCCATCGTCGGCGACGGCTCGCGACGCCCGGAACCCGAGCGCGATCCCGAACTGTACTACCAGGCCTCGACCGTGCCGGGCTCGCGCCTGCCGCACGCCTGGGTAGGAGACAGCGTGCACAGGATCTCGACCCACGATCTCGCCCCCTTCTCGCAGTTCACGCTCATCACCGGCATCACCGGATCAGCCTGGGCGGAGGCCGCGGCGCGCGTCGGTGAGCGGCTCGGCGTCAAGCTTGAAACCGTGATCATCGGCCCTGGCCAGCCCGTCACTGACCTGTACTTCGACTGGGCCAGGCTGCGCGAGGTGGCCGA
Organism: Cryobacterium lyxosi; assembly: GCF_004403345.1. Taxonomy (NCBI): domain Bacteria; kingdom Bacillati; phylum Actinomycetota; class Actinomycetes; order Micrococcales; family Microbacteriaceae; genus Cryobacterium; species Cryobacterium lyxosi. Next base: position 105,771 of record NZ_SOGT01000008.1, on the reverse strand, counting down.
GGACGGTGTCGTGCTCGTGCGCCCCGACAAACACATCGGCTGGCGGTCGTACCGGCTCGCCGAACATCCGGAAGAGGCCGTGTTCACCGCGATGACCGCGATGCTCAGCCGCGCCGACAGCCGCGCCGACAGCCGCGTCTTTGCCGGGCAGTCGGCATGAGCCGCGCATGATGACCCCGGATGCCTTCGCCCGTCTCGTGCGCCTCCCCGCCGCGCTCACCGCGCCCGGCGATACCCTGGCGGGGGCCGCTGCCTCCGGCCGCTCCCTCGGCCCGCACACCGTTCTGCTTCCGCTGTGCTCGACCCTCATCTACTGGGCGGGCATGGCACTAAACGATTACGCCGACCGGGCACTTGACGCGGTGGAGCGCCCGGAACGACCGATTCCGGCCGGCGATGTGACACCCACCGAGGCCCTCGCTGTGGCGATCGTTCTCACCACGGCCGGCGTCGGCATGGCCGCGCTGAGCGGCGGACGGCGGGCCCTCGCGGTCGCGCTCCCACTGGCCGCAAGCGTCTGGGCCTACGACCTGGTGTTCAAATCCACCCCGTTCGGCCCGGTCTCGATGGCGGCCACCCGATTGCTCGACGTGCTGCTCGGCGCCGGTTCGGTACCGGCAGCACTGCCGGCGGCGCTCACCGTGTTCACCCACACCCTCGGCACCACCACCCTCAGTCTCGACGAAGTGCACGGATCCAAGAACGGCGTGGTGGGTACCCTGGCCGTCGCGGGCACGACCGGCGCCGCCGTGATGGCCGCTTTCGGCCGAGTTCGGCAGCCTGCTAACAAATGGCTGCCCCGGGTCGTCGGGGCCGCCCTCGCGACCGTCTACCTCGGCACCGTTGCCCCTGCCCAGCTACGCGCTCGGAACACACGCGCCGCCGCCGACGTGCGCCGAGCGGTCGGAGCCTCGGTCATCGGCACGATCGGCCTGCAGGCGGCGCTGATCGCGCGGTCCGGCGCAGTGGGCACCGGCCTGGCCGTCGCAGCCCTGCTGCCGCTTGGCCGGCGCCTCACCCGGAGGGTGTCCGCCACATGAGCGTCGCAACGCCCCAGGCCACGGGGGCGCACCAGTGAGCGGCCCCGCCTTGCACGACCACCTGACCGACGCCGGTTCGATCTGGCTGGAATCTGCCCGGGTCGACATTGAGCATCATCCGGCAGCGATCACTCGGTACTTCCCAGCGGTGTCCCGGCGCTGTGGGCGCGCCCCACTCCGGCACGATGATGTGCAGGGCCTGCGCTACGGTACCGTCGACGATGCGGCTCGCGGCGTACTTCTGGGCGCACTCGCCGGTGCGGCCCGCGTCGATCTTCTGGATGACCTGTATCGTCACGGCGATGCCGGCGAGAAACGCGGAGTGCTGCGCGGGCTGCACCTGCTCGATGATCCCAACGTTTCGCCCGGCACTGGCACTGGCACTGGCATCGGTTCGAAACTCCTGACACTCGTCGAAGACGCGCTCCGTACCAATGATGTGCGCCTGATCGCCGCTGCCCTGCAACCGTATGGCGCGCACCACCTCGGCCTCGAGGCGTACCGCCACGCCGTCGTCAAGTGCGTCTTTATGGGTATTCCCTTGCTCGTGATCGCGAATCTCACCACACGCCAGGATGCCGAACTCGCCCGGATGCTCGTCGACCTCGCCCACGAACGCAACGCAGCCGGTCGCGATATTCCCGCCGATATCGCCGCAGTGGTCGCCGCGTTTCCCGAGTGCCTGGACCGTACGGACCTCCCGATGGCCCTGCTCAGCGAACTGCTGACCGCCCACCACATCCATAAGGAATAAGGACCACACATGCGCATCATGGACCCGCACATTCACATGAGTTCCCGCACGACCACCGACTACGAGGCCATGTACGCGGCGGGGGTGCGCGCGGTCGTCGAGCCGGCCTTCTGGCTCGGCCAGCCGCGGTCGAGTGTCGCGTCGTTCATCGATTACTTCGACGCCCTGGTCGGTTGGGAACCGTTCCGGGCCAGCCAGTTCGGTATCCGCCACTTCTGCACGATCGGGCTCAACCCCAAGGAGGCCGGCGACCCGCGCCTGGCCGGCGTGCTCGACATTCTGCCGCGTTACCTTGAGAAGGACGGCGTCGTCGCCGTGGGTGAACTCGGGTACGACTCGATGACCCCGGAGGAAGACCGCGCCTTCGCCGCCCAGCTCGCGCTCGCCGTGGCCCACGAACTCCCCGCGCTCGTGCACACCCCGCACCGCGACAAGGTCGCCGGCACCCGCCGCACCCTCGACGTGGTGCGGGAGAGTGGCATCGCGCCCGGCATGGTCGTCGTCGACCACCTCAACGAGGTCACCGTGCACGAGGTCGTCGATTCCGGCTGCTGGATGGGCTTCAGCATCTACCCTGACACCAAGATGGACCCCACCCGCATGGTCGCCGTGCTGAAAGACGTGGGGCTCGACCGCGTGCTCGTCAACTCGGCCGCCGACTGGGGGCGCAGCGACCCCCTCACCACGCTGCATACCGGTGAGGCCATGCTCGCCGCCGGTTTCGACGACGACGATGTCGACCGCATCCTCTGGCGCAACCCGGTGGAGTTCTTCGGCCAGAGTGGTCGCCTCGACCTCGATGAACCCAGCGACACAACGGATGCCGCGGTGCCGGCCGAGTTCGCCGGCAACTCCATCATGCGCGGTGCCCGCGCATGACCAGCCCTCCAGCCGAGACGCAGAACGGGCCCACTCCGTTGCTCGTCATCGATGTCGCCGGGCTGACCCTGCGGCTGCTCGCCGTGATGCCGCACCTGCAGGGCGTCGCGGCCAGCGGCTTTTCGGCCGAGCTCGGCACCGTACTGCCCGCCGTGACGTGCTCGGCGCAGTCCACCTTTCTCACCGGGCTCACGCCGGCCGAACACGGGATCGTGGGCAACGGCTGGTACCTGCGCGATATCGGTGAGGTCAACCTCTGGCGCCAGCACAATCGGCTGGTCGGCGGCGAGAAGGTCTGGGAGACGGCCCGCCGCACGAATCCCGGCTACCGGGTGGCGAACGTGTGTTGGTGGTACGCCATGGGCGCCACGACCGACGTCACGATCACCCCGCGCCCCGTCTATCACGCCGACGGACGCAAGAGCCCGGATGCCTACATCCGTCCACCCGAACTGCACGACGAACTCGTGTCCAAGCTCGGAGCGTTCCCACTCTTCACCTACTGGGGGCCGACCGCGGGCATGGCCTCCTCGCGCTGGATCGTGGGCGCGGCCCGGCACGTGCTGCCACAGCACGACCTCACGCTCGTCTACGTGCCGCACCTCGACTACGACCTGCAACGCTTCGGCCCAGACGACCCGCGCTCCATCAACGCCGCACGAGAACTCGACGCGGTCCTGGCGCCGCTGCTCGACGACGCCACCCGGCTCGGCGTGACCATCGTGGTACTCAGCGAATACGGCATCACGAACGTCGACCAGCCGGTCGACGTGAACCGCATGCTGCGCCGCGAAGGCCTGCTCGAGGTGCACACCAATACGAGCGGTGAGCTGCTCGACCCCTGGACAAGCCGGGCATTCGCCGTCGCCGACCACCAGCTCGCGCACGTCTACGTGCAGGACGTCGCCGATGTGCCGCGCGTGCGCGTGCTGCTCGAAGCGCTGCCGGGCGTGGATGAGGTACTCGACGCTGAAGGCCAGGCCCGCTACGGCCTCGACCACGAGCGGAGCGGCGAGCTCGTGGCCATCGCGCAGAAACAGGCCTGGTTCACCTACTATTACTGGCTCGACGACGCCCTGGCGCCCGACTTCGCGCGGGGAGTGGAGATTCACAAGAAGCCCGGCTACGACCCCGCCGAACTGTTTTTCGACCCCGACGACCGTTTCGTCAAACTGCGCGCCGCCCGTAACCTCGCAAAAAAGAAGGTGGGGTTGCGCTACGCCATGGACGTCGTGCCGCTGGATCCCTCCTGCGTACGCGGTTCTCACGGGCGCCTGCCGGAGAGTGCTGCCGACGGTCCCGTGCTGCTCTGCTCCGACCCGGCGGCCGCCAGGGGCAGCATTGCCGCCACAGACGTACGTGACCTGCTTCTGCAGCTCGCCGGTCTGAAACAGCCCGTCGGCCTCAGTCACCCCGCCGCGGTGTAGCCGCCCCGGCACCCAGCGCACAACAACGGCGCCCCCTCGCAGGGGCGCCGTTATTGTACCAGAGGAGAGCGCTAGAAGCGCACGTTCCGCAGGTAGTTGTAACCCACTTCTGCGCTCTGCAGCGGGGTCACGTCAGGCTGGTCGTTCTCGACCGCATACAGCTTCACCGGGTGGGCGTCGAAGATGCGGGCGAAGTCGATCGTGCCGGTGCCGAGGTCGGCGAATCCACCGGCCACATCGCGGTCCTTCACGTGGTATTCGAGCACCTTCTGCGGGGCATCCTTGATCACGTCGATCGCGAACTGCACCGGGTCAGCAGCTCCGACACCGACACCACCCGTCACGGCCCAATACAGGTCCACCTCGAGGTGCACGAGTTTCGGGTCGAGCCGGGTCGTGAAGATGTCCCACGGGGTGAGCCCGCCACCGAGGTCGGTCGTGAACTCGTGGGCGTGGTTGTGGTACCCGTACTTGATCCCCGCAGCCTGGGCAACGGATGCCTCGGCGTTCATCTGGTCAGCCCACAGGCGCCAGTCGTCGGCCACGCTCGAGGCCAAATAGGGAACATTCAGGTATGTCTGCCCCAGCGTCACTGCGCCGGCGATCTTGGACTGCAACGCCGCCGGCGAGCCGCTGATACCGTCGTGGCTTGAGCTCGGCGTGATGCCGAGCTCGTCGAGGTAGGCGCGCATGGCCGCCGGAGTGCGGCCGTAAAGACCGGCAAGTTCTACCTTGGTATACCCGTAGTCCGCGAGCGCTTCGAAGGTAGCATCAACGCCGTCGCCCCTCATGATCGACCGAAGCGTGTACAGCTGGATGCTGATCAGCCCCGGCGGCACCTTGCGACCCTGACCCGGCTTGCCTCCCGGGCCTGCTGTGGCAGAGCTCAGGCCCGGGGCCGCCATGGCCGAGCTTGCGCCGGCGACGGCGAGGCCGGCCCCCGCTCCCGCCGTCAGTGCGCCGCGCAAAAAGTTGCGGCGGTTGAGATTCTTCCTGCCGTCGAGCGATTTGTTGAGTTCTCTCGCTCCGTCAAATCCGAAACACATGTGATTACCTTTCGTGGGTAGTTTTTTCTGATACGGAACTAGTTCGAGCGCAGCGCAACCTCGGCGCTGCCGGTGAGCGGTCCTGAGGAGTCGCCGCCGGCATCCGTGTATGAGGCGTTGAAGACCCCGGACAGGTCATCGGTCTCCGGGTTGTGGCCGGAGGGGACCGTGGTGGTGATGGTTCCCGAGCAGCCGCCTGCGGTGGTGATCGGGTGGCCGTGCGAGTCGTGGCCCAGAATGTAGGTCACGGTCACGAGCGAGCAGTCCACCGGCTGGTCATCGGTGACCAGGACTTCGTAGGCCACCGTGTCGCCGAATTGGAAGTCCTGGCCCACTGCGGGGGTGACGAAGGTCACGACCGGAGCCTGGTTGCCCACCTCGATCTCCACCTCTGCGGAGGCGTAGCGTCCTCGATCCTTGCCACCGGAATCCGTCACCTGCAGTGAAGCCGTGAAGGCGCCATCCGTCTCGTAGGTATGGGTGGGGTGCTGCTCGAGGGAGTCGACGACCCCGTCGGACTCGAAGTCCCAGGCGTAGCTGAGCTTGTCGCCTTCGGGATCGGTGGTGCCTGCACTGGAGAACTCCACGGTGAGCGGCGAGGCGCCAGTGGTCGGCGTGGCCGAGGCCATAGGGAGGGGCGAGCGGTTGCCCATTTCGCCCACGAAGTCGATGCGCGAGAGCTGCGCGTCGGGGTTCTGCGCGAAGTACCCGTCGCCGTATTCGAGAACGTAGAGCGCGCCGTTGGGGCCGAACTCCATGTCGATCGGGTTGTCGACGATGATCGAATCCACGACGGCTTCGATCTTCGTCAGCTCACCGTCGGTGAGGGTCATACCCTTGATGTAGTCGCGAGTCCACTCGTACATCATCGACATGCCGTCGTAGTACTCGGGCCAGGCAACGGATGCCTTACCCGTCGACGCCTTTTTGTCGAAGTCATACGCGGGGCCGGCCATCGGACCGATACCACCGGTCTCGAGCTCCGGGAACTCGGCGGACAACCCGTAGCCGTACCAAACTTCGGGCTGGGCAACGGGAGGCAACTCCCGCAGGCCGGTGTTGCGTGGCGAGTCGTTCACGGGAGCTGCGCAGTCAAATGTTTCGCCGGAGACGCCGGTGGCGAAGTCGAAGTCCACATACGGCAGCTCGGCGGTGGCGCAGTATGGCCAGCCGTAGTTTGCCGCTTCGGTGATACTCGTCCACTTGCCAGTACCGGCCGGGCCGCGCAGGGGATCGGCGGTCCGGGAATCCGGGGAGTAGTCGCCAACGTACAGCTCGCCGGTCTTCTGGTTGAGCTCGATGCGGAACGGGTTGCGCATGCCCATCACGTAGATTTCCGGGCGGGTGAGATCGGTGCCCGGGGCGAACAGGTTGCCGTTTGGTATCGTGTAGCCGCCCTCGGCACCCGGGGTGATGCGCAGAATCTTGCCGCGCAGGTCATTCGTGTTGGCTGCACTGCGCTGGGCGTCGAATGCGGGATTGCTCTCAATTCGCTCGTCGATCGGTACGAAGCCGTCGGAGGAGAACGGGTTCGAATCGTCGCCGGTGGAGAGGTAGAGGTTGCCGGCCGCGTCGAAGACGATGTCTCCGCCCACGTGGCAGCAGATGCCGCGATCCACGTCGACATCGAGGATCTTCTGCTCGCTCGCAAGGTCGAAGACGGCACCGTCGAACTGGAACCGCGACAGGGTGATCGATCCCTTGAACGGGGCGAAGTCCTGCGCCGAGCCGGTGATCGGGGCGTCGCCCTCGTTCACGCCAACGGTTGCGGGGTCGTCGACCGGAGTATTCAGCGGTGCGGAGTAGTACAGGTAGATCCAGTTATTTCCTGTCGTGCCGAACTTCGGGTCCAGGGCGATGCTCTGCAGCCCCTCTTCGTCGTGCTGGTACACCTCGAGTGACGCGGCGAGGGTGTTGAGTCCGGTTTGCGCGTCGTTGAGCCAGATGTCACCGGCGCGGGTGGTGTGCAGCACGTCGTTATTGGGCAGCACAGCCAGGTCGAGCGGCTCGCCCGGCGTGGCGTCGAGGGTGACCTTCTGAAAGCTCGAGTCCGCGGGAGCTGCCGGGGTGGGGGTGCCGGGTGTACCCGGGGGCGCTTGGTCCCCCGGGGCCGCTAGTGCCGGCGTCGCGGTGAGGGCAGCGACTACAAGGGTGGCCATCGCCGCCCCTGCAGTCAGTCGAAGTCCGTGCTTCGTTCGCATATCTGGTTCTCCTCGTTGAGATCAGGGCGCAACTCTCAGGTGAGCGGGCCGGTGTCGCCACGGTATGGGAATACTTCGGTGTTTGAATAACCGGAAGAACCAACATCTATTTACCGCTCGGTGCCGTCACAGAAATTCATGTCCGGCTCGGGAGGCTGCACCGGGGGAACACCCGACGGCACCGAACTACAAACCCCCTTATTTTTGACCTCATGGGGTTTCGCGTTGGGTGCCCTAGTGTGGGGGGTATGCCAAAGCCGGCACAACCTGCCTACCCGAACTCGTATGCCGACCTGCGCCTGTGGTTCGATGAACAGTGGAAGTGCCTCGACTATCTCGACTGGTTGCGATGGCCGCACGGATTCCAGTGCCCGAACTGTGCGCACCAGCACGGCTGGCGGGAGGCGCACCAGCGATGGCGGTGCGCGGGCTGCGGCAAACGAATTTCCGTGACGGCTGGAACTATTTTTCACGGCACCCGCACCGAGCTCATGGTGTGGTTCAGCGCCGCGTGGCTGCTCGTGAACAGCAAGGCCGGGCTGTCGGCGACCCAGCTGCACCGGGAGTCCGAGCTCGGCTCGTTGCAGACCGCCTGGGCCATGCTGCACCGCTTCCGTTCGGTCATGGTGCAACCGGGCCGGGAACGCCTGCGCGGCAACGTGGAGGTCGACGTGTCCTACCTTGGCGGGTCGGTCCCCGGTCGCGGTTCCCTGGGCCGTGTGCTGTTCGCGGTTGCTGTCGAAGTAGGTGCCGACGGTCTGGGTCGTACCCATGTAGCGCGAATCCCGAGCGCCGGGACCGCGCAGCTGGCCACCTTCATGCTGGATTCCATCGAGCCCGGCAGCCGCGTCGTGACCCACGACTGGTCGGCCTTTCCGGCGCTCATTCGGGACCGGTACCTGCACCTGGCCCGACCGACCGTGGCGCCGGGTTTCGCCACTCGCGAGGTGCTTCCCGCCGTGCGCCGGGTGGTGTTCCAGGCGAATCACTGGTTGATGGGGCCGCGGCAGGGCGCCGTCAGCGCCGAGCACTTGCCCGCCTACGTCGACGAGTGGGTGTTTCGGTTTAATCGCCGTCACTCCACTAGTCGCGGTCAGCTTTTCCACGCCCTGTTGGGGTACGCCGTGGCCGGACAGCCGGTGACCTACCAGTCGCTGCTGAAGACAGGGCGCACCCGGCCAGCGGCCGGCGTGCCGTACCCGGCACCCCGATCGGGGTCCCCGGCGCTGCCCTGGCGCTGACCCGCGGTGAACGGAGCCGTCGTAGTGCTGCGGTGACCTGCGAGGCCGCCGCGGCGGCATCCGCTCGGAAAGTATCGAAGTTCGAATGATTAGTATGATTGAATTGCCTGATGGTCGACATAAGTCACGTCAACGCCCTCGGTCCGGCCGGCGCGAGTGACCTTTTTCAGGTGTTGCGCGATGGTCAGCCGCGAACGCGCACGGAACTAGCCGACCTCTCCGGACTGGCCCGCTCCACCGTAGCCCTGCGCGTCGACGCGCTCACGCGCCTCGGTCTCGTCGGCCCGGCCGGCAACGCCACCTCTACTGGTGGCCGACCCTCATCGCAGTTTGCCCTGCAATCGGGCAACAAATTCGTGCTGGCCGTGGACATCGGCGCGAGCCATATTCGGATCGCCCTGAGTGACCTGGGTGGAAGAAGCCTCGTGCAGGACTCGACCTTTCTGGAAATCTCGGACGGGCCCGAGATCGTGTTGAACTGGGTCATCGAGGCCGGTGCGCGACTGTTCAGCGACAGCAAGCGGTCAACGGCCGACCTGCTCGCGATCGGCGTGGGCCTGCCCGGCCCGGTTGAGCACACCAGCGGCCGGCCGATCAACCCGCCGATCATGCCGGGCTGGGACCGCTTCGATGTTCCCGGCTGGCTGCAACAGCACTTTCGGGTTCCCGTGCTCGTCGACAACGACGTGAACCTCATGGCGCTCGGCGAACGAGAATTCGCCTGGTCGAGCACGGACCACCTCATCTTCATGAAGGTCGCCACCGGCATTGGCGCCGGCGTCATCTCGGGCGGCTACCTGCAGCGCGGCGCGCAGGGCATTGCCGGCGACCTCGGGCACGTGCAGATTGCCCGCGGCGTGGGCGTGCCGTGCCGCTGCGGCAATGATGGCTGCCTCGAAGCCGTGGCCTCCGGGGCGGCGCTCACGCGATTGCTGGCCGCCCAGGGGCTGCCGGTGACAACGAGCCAGCACGTGGTCGACCTCGTGAAGCAGGGCAACCTCGAGGCTATTCGGGCCGTGCGTCAGGCCGGACGGGATATGGGGGAGGTGCTCACCATGTGTGTCAACTTGATCAATCCCTCGGTCATCGTGCTCGGCGGGTCGATGGCACAGGCCGGCGAACACCTGATCGCGGGCGTGCGGGAGATCGTTTACTCGCGCTCCAACCCGCTCGCTACCCAGCACCTGCAGATTACCCAGTCCAGCGCCGGACCCAATGCCGCCATCCTGGGTGCGAGCATGCTGGCCATCCACCACGCGCTCTCGCCCGAGCGCATCGAGGCCATGGTCGTGTCGCTCGCCCTCTGACGCCAGCGTTCTGACCCGTCCCGTGCAGGGGTCACGAGGCATAACTCCTGCAATATGAGCGACCACCGACCGACTTCCGCGTATTCGCGCGGGTGCCTGGGCGGTCTGTCGCCAATTTGCAGGAGTTATGCGCCGCGCAGGCGGCTGATTCAGGAAAGTGGGGTTGCCAGTGCTGCCCAGCCCCGATTTTTCGGGGCTGGGCGGGGTGAATGCGTGCGGATCGCCTGAATGAGCTGCTTGAATGCGGTGGGGCTAGCGGGCACCGAGTAGGTGTTCGAGGGCGAGCTGCTGCAGATGCACGAAGCCGAAGCCCTTGCCACCGAAGTACGCGTCGGTGTCGAAGTCTTCGTAGGCACTGCGGTCGGCGAGCAGGTCGTCGTAGCTTTCGCCGGATGCGAGGGTGTTGTTCGACAGGTCAGGCACCTTCGACGCGGCGAGGGCCGCCTGCACCTCGGGATCGGCGCGGAACGCCGCCGCGCGCTGCTTGAGCAGCAGGTAGGTGCGCATGTTGGCCGCGGCCGACGTCCACACTCCCGCGACGTCTTCGGTACGGCTCGGCTTGTAGTCGAAGTGGCGCGGCCCGGTATAGGCCTGGCCGCCGCTCGGGCCGCCGTTTTCGAGCAGGTCGACGAGCGCGAAGGCGTTCTGCAGGTCGCCGTGGCCGAAGACGAGGTCCTGGTCATATTTGATGCCGCGCTGACCGTTGAGGTCGATGTGGAACAGCTTGCCCTGGTACAGCGCCTGGGCGATGCCGGCGGCGAAGTTGAGCCCCGCCATCTGCTCGTGCCCGACCTCGGGGTTCACTCCGACCATTTCGGGACGCTCGAGGGTTTCAATGAACGCCATCGCGTGGCCGACCGTCGGCAGCAGAATATCGCCGCGCGGTTCGTTGGGCTTGGGCTCAATGGCGAAGCGGATGTCGTAGCCCTTGTCGGTTACGTAGTCACCGAGCAGGTTCACGGCCTCACGGTAGCGCTCGAGCGCCGAACGGATGTCCTTGGCCGCGTCATACTCGGCGCCCTCGCGGCCGCCCCACATGACGAAGGTCTTGGCGCCGAGCTCGGCAGCAAGGTCGATGTTGCGCAGCACCTTGCGGAGGGCGAACCGGCGGACCGCGCGGTCGTTGGAAGTGAAGCCGCCGTCCTTGAAGACCGGTGCGCTGAACAGGTTGGTGGTGACCATCGGCACGATCAGGCCGGTGTCGGCGAGCGCCTGCTTGAGGCGGTCGATCTGGGACTGGCGCGCGGCATCCGTCGAGCCGAAGTCGAACAGGTCGTCGTCGTGAAAAGTCAGGCCGTAGGCACCGAGCTCGGCCAGGTTGGTGACGGCATCGACAACGTCGAGCTTGGGACGCGTCGGGCCGCCGAACGGGTCACTGCCGTTATAGCCGACGGTCCAGAGGCCGAAGGAGAACTTGTCGTCGCGGGTGGGGGTCAGGCTCACGTCACTCAGGGTCATATCACTGCTTCCGATTCAGCTTCGTCGATGATTTGTTGATCACTCCAACATATACCGGGGATGGATGCAGTCGTCAATAGCCGGACATTGAATTCGCCGCAGCCACGCAGCCACGCAGCTCCAGAATCCGAGTGCAATGGTGCCAAGGTGACCTGACTGGACTGGTATGTTGTCCTGAACACCAAATACGATGAGGTGGTTCGAATGAACCAGGTAAGCGAACGCAATTGGGCCGGTAACTACCGCTACGCGGCACCCGTCGCGCACCCGAAGAGCATCGACGAGGTGCAGCAACTCGTCGCCGCGGCGACCCGGGTGCGTGCCCTCGGTTCGCGCCACTCCTTCAATACGATCGCGGATTCCCCCGGCATGCTGGTCGCACTCGACCGCGTCGACGATGCCATTTTCATCGACCCGACCCGGTTGAGCGTCGAGGTTTCCGGCGGCACGACCTACGGCACGCTCGCCGTCGAGCTGCAGCGGCAGGGCTACGCCCTGCACAACCTCGCGTCGTTGCCGCATATCAGCGTGGCCGGTGCTATCGCTACCGGCACGCACGGCTCGGGCGACCACAACGGCAGCCTCGCAACCGCGGTGTCGGCCCTGGAGATCGTCACGGGCTCCGGGGAGCTGCTGCGGGTTGATCGGTCGACTCCCGACTTCGCCGGCATGGTGGTGGCGCTCGGCGCCCTCGGCATTGTCACCCGGGTCACGCTCGATATTCAGCCGACGTTTGAGGTGCAACAGTTCGTCTACGAGAACCTGCCGTGGAGCGCGGTGCTGCAGCATTTCGATGCCGTGATGGGCAGCGCCTACAGCGTGAGCATGTTCACCAACTGGCTCGGCGAAAATGTGGATCAGGCCTGGGTGAAAAGCCGCGGCGGCGACTTTACGGGCGCGGGCGAGTTCTTCGGGGGAACGGCGGCGACTCTGGGGCGGCATCCGCTGCCCGGTATTTCAGCGGTCAACTGCACGGAGCAGCTCGGCGTCGCCGGGCCGTGGTCGGAGCGACTCGCGCACTTTCGCCTGGCCTTCACCCCGAGCAATGGCGAGGAGTTGCAGAGCGAATACCACGTGCCGCGCGAGCATGCCGTCGCAGCAATCGAGGCGATGCGCACTCTCTCCGACCGGATCGCGCCGCTGCTGCTGGTCAGCGAGATTCGCAGCATCGCGGCCGACGACCTCTGGCTCAGCCCGAACTTCGAACGGGCCGGCGTGGCACTGCACTTCACCTGGAAGCCCGAGCAGGCCGCCGTTGAAGCGCTGCTGCCAGCGCTCGAAGCAGCACTGGCCCCGTTTGCCGTTCGGCCGCACTGGGGCAAGCTTTTTCAGACGGATGCCGAGACGCTCGCGGCCAGCTTCCCCCGGCTCGACGATTTTCGAGCCCTTGCTGATCGGCTCGACCCGACGGGCAAGTTTCGTAACGACTTTCTGGAGCGAACGGTGTTCGGGGGCTGATCGCGCGTCTGCGAGCGTGGCCAATTCACGAAAACACGATTCCGCAGACTACATGGATCCACGCACTCGGAACCCCTCATGGTGAAGGACGTGATTGGTCCGATCGCAGCCGGACCAGCGCCGAGAGATTAGCCGATCGATGGACGGGTGACGCGAATTTGTTGTTCCTGTGAACGGAGAGTGAACCGGGTGGGCTGTGCCCCAGCAGCGAAGCTGACACCAGAACTGAGCTGGTATTCGCCGGAGAATCCCTTGACCGTAACCCTACCCTCCGCGTCGGTCACCACGGTCGTGGGAGCCAACCACCACTCGCCCTTGACCAGCCCGTGCAACGCTTGGTATGACGGCTTTGGAGTGCCGTCGGCACGCACCAGCCCGATCGGTGCGCCGAGCCAGGCGCCCGCGTCGGTGATGCCCCAGTAGGTGATGGCCTCGACAGAGGGGTGCGACACGAGCGAGCGGTAGTGTTGTACGAGCTCGTCCGCTTGACGCGCTTCGCCCTCGGGAGTGGATGGCCACTCGGGAATCTCGTAGTCGTTCAGGTCCACGATGTCGGCCGGCATGAGGTGGCCTGAGACAAGCGATGACTCGGTCAGGTGCAGCGGCAGACCGAACCGGGCGAAGCGGTCGACCATCTCGAGCATGACGTCCTCGCCCCAATACCCCTGATGCATGTGGGTCTGCAGCCCGAGGGCATCGATCTCGATGCCGGCTTCCAAAACCTCCTCAATGAGGTCCTCATAGGCGCTTGAGAGATCGAAGTCATTGAGCAGCAGCCTGGCATGGGGATTGGCCGCCCGCGCCTCTTCGAACGCCATGCGGATCATCGCAACGCGCCCCCGGGCGCGAGCCAGCGGCGTGATGCCGTTGTCGCCGTTAGCGAACACGGGCATGATGAGGACTTCGTTGATGGCGTCCCAGGTGTCGATGAGCCCCTCGAAGTCGGCAACATCGCGGCGGATGCGTTCGCGCTGCAGCCGCTCGACCTCCTGCAGGGTCAGGCCGAGCAGCCAGTCGGGTTGCACCGTGTGCCAGACGAGCGGATGCCCCTTGAGGGTCACGCCACGCTGGCGGAACCAACGAGCGGCTTGTTGCAGCCGAGCGGTGTCCGGTGCCCCGCGCACGGGCTCGAAGCGGCCCCAGTAAAACGGGAGTGTTGCCGTGTTGAAGAGGTCGGCATACAGCTCGGCCAGGCTCTCGGTGCCGATCTCGTCGGGCTCGCCGTTTGCAAGGCCGAGAAAATCGAATCCGATATTGCCAAAACCAAAGGCGTGGCTTACCTGCGAGACGACGACCTCGGCGTGCGCCAGGGGAGCACCCGAGGCATCCGTCACGGTCACGACGGATTGGCAGATCCGATGGGTGGGTGCCGAGGTCGCCGAGAAAGCAGTGGAGCGCATCATTGCAGGGTCACTTTCTGGAATCGAATGTTGTCCCGCCAAACATATCTAGCTATGTGTCCAATGAAAAGTTAGAATCCGATTGGCGCGGGGCCAGTGCTCGCCCGGACCACGAGTTCAGCGGGCAGCTGGACATGGTTGGGTATGTCCTCGCCGTCGAGCAACTTCACGAGCATGCGCAGGGCCTGTGCTCCCATGTCGAGCAGCGGCTGGGCCATGGTCGTCAGCGGCGGCTTCGAGCTCGCGGCTTCGGGAACGTCGTCGAACCCGATGACGGAAACGTCCTCCGGTACCCGAAGTCCGAGTTCGCGTGCCGCGTCCAGCACGCCGAGCGCGGACATATCGTTGGCGGCGAACACCGCGGTCGGTCGATCCGGACGCATCAGTAATTCGCGGGCCGCCTTGGCTGTCAAGGCAGCCTGGTATTCACCGTCGCAGACAAGCGTTGAGTCGAACGGTATGCCGGCGTTCTCCAGAGACTCGCGGTAGCCGGCCTCACGCAACTGGGCCGATGCGAGGTCGCTGCGCCCGCGGATATGGGCAATGCGGCGGTGTCCCAACTCGATGAGGTGTCCGGTGGCGACCCGGGCGCCACCGATATTGTCCGAGTCGATCGTGGAAGGTCCGCCCGGCCCGTCATGCGGGTCAATAGCGACGACAGGGATCGAGGTCGTCGGCATGAGCAACGTCGGCGTGACGATGATGGCGCCGTCGATGAGCGTGCCGGCCAGGCGGGATAGGGATCGGCGTTCCCAGCCAGCACTGATACCGCCCGGAGCGAGGGCCGAATACGCGAGCAACTCATAGCCGGTCCCGGTGGCAGCCGTCGAGATGCCCTTGAGGAGTTCGGCCGAGAACGACTCGAATTCGGGGACGAGGATTCCGATCACGTTGGTGCGCTGTCGCCGCAAACTCGCCGCCACGAGCGAGGTCTCATAGCCGAGTGCGGCGACGACTTCGGTCACTCGCTTGAAGGTCGCGGGCGCGACGCCGTAGCGCCCATTGACAACCTTTGACACCGTCGGCACGGAAACGCCGGCTTCGCGAGCGACGTCGGCGATTGTTACTCGCCCGAGCGGGGGGGATCGGTTGACATCGCTGTTCATAATGCTCAGGGTACAGCGCGGTGTGACACACCCGACTCACTGCCGCCGTGAGAATTTGTTGACCCGCAAAACATACCCTGCTAGCCTTCACCTGACCGGTGGATAACGATATCCAAACAGTGCCACCGGCTGCCTATGCAAAGGAGCATATAGTGCGCACTACCCATCTCATCACCGTCGCCGCCCTGGCACTGGCTTCGCTGGTGGTCGTCCCCACCGGGGCGTTCGCTGCCCCCGCGCCGCCGGCGGACCCGAGTGCGTCGCAGCACTCGGGCGTCATCGGTCAGGACACCCTGCGTGGCCTCGCCGAAGAGGCCGGCATTGAGTTCGGCGTCGCCGTGAACGCGGACCTGCTGGCGAAGAACGGCAAGTATCGCAACATCGTCAACACCCAGTATTCCAGCGTGACGGCCGAGAATGTCATGAAGTGGGAGGCCATCAACCCGGCACCCGGCGTGTACGACTGGGCGGCGGCGGAGGCGCTCATCGCCAACGCTGAGGCCAACGGCCAGGTCGTCCGCGGGCACACGCTCGTATGGCACAACCAGCTGCCGACCTGGCTCACGACCGGCCACTTCAGCGCTGAGGAGTTGCGCGCGATTCTTGAAAACCATGTCCGGACCGTCGCCGAGCACTTCGCCGGCGACATCCAGCAGTGGGACGTCGTCAACGAAATCTTCAACGACGATGCCGCGGGGAGCTTCCGCGAGACGCTTTGGTACCAGGCGTACGAGGAGCTGGGCCTGCCCGGCGAGCAGTACGTCGCCGACGTGTTCCGCTGGGCGCACGAGGCCGACTCCGCGGCACTCCTGTTCTACAACGACTACAACCTCGAGTTCACGGGTCCCAAGAGCAACGCCGCGTACGCGTTCGTCCAGGAACTGCTGGCCGACGACGTGCCGATCCAGGGCGTTGGCTTCCAGGGCCACCTGGACACCCAGTACGGCTTCCCCGACCTGCAGAGCAACCTGCAGCGGTTCGCTGACCAGGGCATCGAGGTCGCACTGACCGAGGTGGATGTGCGCACCTTCGTGACCCAGAAGCCGAACGGTACCTACACCAACACACCGGCGGACGCCGCGGAGGGCGCCCAGCAGGTGGACTATTGGGCGCGCACCCTTGAGGCCTGCCTGGCCGTCGAGGCGTGCAACTCCTTTACAGCGTGGGGCGTCTCGGACGCGAACTCGTGGATCCCAGGCTGGTTCACCGGGCAGGGTGCCGGGCTGATATTCGACTTGCACTCCAATCCCAAGCCGCAGTACGAGGCGCTGCGCGAGGTACTGCGGAACGCCGCTTGAATACCTCATAAGGCAGCAGTTCACGTTCAGCAGCACTCGATTCGGAACGCACGGGGCACATCCATCCGGGCGTGTACCTGGTGGCTTTGCCGCCCAGGACTGTCGCGGTCCCAAGGTGATCGTGGTCGCCGATGGACATCGGCCCGGCCGCAAAGTCACTTTCGGCAGAGTCTCTTTGAGGGCTGTCGTCGAAGTAAAAAACGTTATCGAAATCGATATCGATATCGATTGACAACGCCGGATCCATCCTGAGAAGCTCTGTATGCAGCAGGTAAGTAACGTATGTCGGTCATCACTATTAAGGAGATTCCACAATGAAGAGGAAAAACCGATTCGCGGGTATTCTCGCGCTGGCCGCGAGTACCGCACTACTCGCCTCCGGTTGCGCCAGTGGCGGCGACAGCGGTCAGGGGGACAGCGTCGCCCTGACTTTCTGGCAGAACTCAACGACCGGAGAAGGCAAGGCCTACTGGGAAAAGACGATCAGCGAGTTCGAAGCGGCGAACCCGAAGGTCACTATCGAGATGCAGTCCGTCCAGAACGAGGAGATGGATGGAAAGCTCCAGACCGCGCTGAACTCCGGCGATGCCCCGGACATCTTCATGGCACGCGGCGGCGGCAAGCTGGCAGACGTTGTAGCGGCCGGACAGGCCATGGACATCACCGATTCCATTGACGACGTCACCAAAGCGGCAGTCCCCGAAGGCGTGCTCAGCGCGTTCGCGGTTGACGGCAAGATCTACGGCATGCCGACCGCGGTGCTCCCTGGTGGCATCTTCTACAGCAAAGACCTCTTCGCGGAGGCCGGCATCGATGCCGTGCCAACGACGTTGGATGAGCTTGATGCTGCGGTGGACAAGCTCAAGGCCACCGGTGTTGCGCCGATCGCCGTGGGCGCGAAGGACGCCTGGCCCGCTGCGCACTGGTACTACTTCTTCGCCCAGCGAGCGTGCTCGCAGGGCGCCATGAACGAGGCCGCCAAGACCAAGACGTTCGACGACTCGTGCTGGCTGCAGGCAAGTGAGAACATGCAAACATTTGTGAAGACCGAGCCGTTCAACCAAGGCTTCCTCACCACCTCGGCGCAGCAGGGAGCGGGCAGCTCGGCTGGCCTCCTGGCCAATCATGAGGCAGCGATGGAACTCATGGGTGCCTGGAACCCGGGTGTGATCGCCAGCCTGACCCCTGACCAGAAGCCGCTACCCGACCTCGGCTGGTTCCCCTTCCCCGAGGTGACAGGCGGCGACGGTACGCCGGGCGCGATGATGGGCGGCGTGGACGGATTCACCTGCTCAGCACAAGCTCCCAAGCAGGAGTGCACCGATTTCCTCAACTTCTTCATGCAGAAGCAACAGCAGGAAGGGTACGCAAACGCATTCCACACACTTCCGGCTAATACGGATGCCCAGAGCGTCGTGGCTGATCCCGCATTGCAATCCATTCTGAAGGCCTACAACGATGCACCGTACGTGACGGTATGGCTGGATACCCTGTTCGGCCAGAATGTCGGTACCGCGCTGAACACCGGCGTCGTCGACATGCTTGCCGGCAAGGGTGGGGCAGCGGACCTCGTCTCAGGCGTCAACGCGGCAGCAGCCAAGGGATAACTCGAACCCATGAGAAAAGAGTCCGCAGGCGCCGCGTCGTTGACCGACGAGCGGCCGATGCCGGGCACGGGGAAGGTTGGGGATGGCGCACCTCGTGCGTCGTCCCCGGCCACACCGCGCCCTACGCGAAAAACGGCAGACTGGCGTAAGCGCCTGGAGATCACGATCCTCTCCGGGCCGGCAATCATCGTCTTCGTCGGCTTCGTGATTTTTCCCGTCATCCTGGCCGCTTACTATGGCTTCTTTCGCTGGAAGGGCTATGGGCCGGCAACCGACTTCGTCGGCTGGGGCAACTACCTCATCATCTTCGCAGACAGCGCATTCCACGAAGTGGTGCTCCACAACGGCATCATCGTCGTGCTGTCACTGGTTTTCCAGCTGCCGATCGCGATCTTCCTTGCACTGCTGCTCAACCAGAAGATCCGAGGACGATCCCTTATACGAGTTCTGATCTTCGTGCCGTACATCATCTCGGAGGTTATCGTCGGCATCGGGTGGGGACTGATGCTCCAGACCAATGGCGCGGTGAACGACCTCCTGGCCGCTGTCGGGCTGGGTACGTTCAGGGCCGACTGGCTCTCGGATCCCAAGATCGCCATTTGGTCGCTGATGGTCATCATCACCTGGAAGTACGTCGGCTTTGCGGTCATCCTGTTCCTCGCCGGACTTCAGAGCATCCCCGAGGAGCTTTTTGAGGCGGCGTCGATTGACGGGGCGACCTACTGGCAGGTGCAGCGCCACATCACCCTGCCACTGCTCGGCCCGACACTGCGAATCTGGGCATTCCTTTCGATCATCGGGTCGCTCCAGTTATTCGATCTCGTCTTCATCATCTGGGGCCAGTACGTCGCTTCGACAGCGGGAACATCCACCATGGCGACATATATGGTCGCGAATGGTCGCACGTCGGGCAACTTCGGCTACGGCAGCGCCGTCGCGGTCGTCATGTTCCTGATCTCACTCGTCATTGCGCTGACCTATCAGCGCTTCGTATTGCGACGCGACACGGCTGGCGCGCTCACCGAGAGGCAGAAATAATGTCCGCAACGTCGAGTGTGAGGCCAATGCTCGAGGAGGAACTGCCCGAGGTACGCGGCACTCGCGAACGCCAGAAGTGGGGCAACCCCGTCACCTACTTCATCGCCTTCCTGTTCATTGCCCTGAGCCTGGGTCCGGTTCTCTACATCGTGACCGGGGGCTTCCGCGACAATTCCCAGATCACCTCGTCGCCCGCAGGGTTTCCGACCCCGTGGCGTTTCGATAACTATCTCAACGTCTTGTCGAGTACGACCTTCTGGCAGCAGATCGGCAACTCGGCCATCGTCGGCATCACGACGACGATCGGCGTAGTGGTACTCGGTGTGATGGTCAGCTTTGTACTTGCTCGCTACCACTTCCAGGGGCGCGCGGCGATGTACTCCCTGTTCGCGGCCGGGCTTATGTTTCCGATGACCGTTGCAATCACGCCGCTTTACATCCTGGTCAAGGACCTGGGACTGATGAACAGCCTGGCCGGTGTGATCCTGCCGCAAATTGCGTTCGGCCTGCCAGTGACCGTCATTATCCTGGTGCCGTTCCTCAAAGCGATTCCAGATGAGATTGAGGAGGCCGCGTCGATCGACGGTGCGAGCCGCCTCGGCTTCTTCTTTCGCATGGTCGTGCCATTGTCGATTCCTGGCGTCGTGACCACCGGCATCCTCGCCTTCGTCGCCAGCTGGAACAGCTACTTACTGCCGTTGTTCATCCTGAGCGACCAATCGACGTACACCCTGCCGCTGGGTGTGCAGGCGTTCGCCTCGCAGTATTCGGTGGACACGGCGAGCGTCCTGGCTTTCACCTCCCTCTCTATGATCCCGGCGCTCATTTTCTTCACACTGTTCGAGCGCCGCATCGTCGGCGGATTGACCGGGGCGGTCAAGGGCTGAGCCGTACGCGCAGTGCGGGCCGTGAAGTGCTGCTTGCGCGCGGTGGACTAACCGCATATTTGACCCTGAATGAAAGTGATGAATTCGTGACTGAAACAGTCTTAGCTATGCCCGACGTGTCTGAACGCGTACGCGCGCTCCATGCTCGGATGACCCTCGAAGAGAAGCTCGCCCAGATCGTTGGCTACTGGCTGGACCAGAGCGGCGTCGTCGCGCCCATGCAGGGCGAGATGGCTGCGGGGCAGAAGGCGTCTACCGACCTCGCCGAGGTGACCAGGCATGGCATCGGGCACTACACCCGCGTCTATGGCACACGCCCCGTTGAGCCGGCGGAACGCGCCGCCTGGCTGTGGGGTGAGCAGCGCCGCCTCAAGCGTGAGACGCGACTGGGAATCCCCGCGCTCGTGCACGAAGAATGCCTGACCGGACTCGCCGCATGGAAGGCGGCCACCTTCCCGACGCCGCTCGCCTGGGGCGCCTCGTTCGACCCAGCGCTGGTGCAGGAGATGGCCGGCGTCATCGGCGACTCGATGAAAGAACTGGGCATTCACCAGGGTCTCGCCCCCGTGCTCGACGTGATCCGTGATCCCCGCTGGGGTCGGGTCGATGAGTGCATCGGAGAGGACCCCTATCTCGTCGGCACCGTCGGTACGGCGTACGTGCGCGGCCTTCAGGGAGCTGGGGTGCACGCGACGTTGAAACACTTCCTCGGATACTCCGCATCGCGCGCCGGTCGTAATCATGCGCCGGTACACGCCGGCCCACGAGAGATCGCAGACGTCTTCCTGCCGCCGTTCGAGATGGCGAT
The DNA here is from genome assembly GCF_004403345.1 of Cryobacterium lyxosi. Classification (NCBI taxonomy): domain Bacteria; kingdom Bacillati; phylum Actinomycetota; class Actinomycetes; order Micrococcales; family Microbacteriaceae; genus Cryobacterium; species Cryobacterium lyxosi. Next base: position 84,816 of record NZ_SOGT01000008.1, on the reverse strand, counting down.
CCTCGACGGCGGCGCGAAGTCCGTCATGAATTCGTATACCAACGTCGATGGAATTCCGATGGCGGCCAATGCCGACTACCTCACCGGTGTACTTCGCCACAAAATCGGATTCAACGGCGTTGTCGTCGCCGACTACTTCGCAGTGGCTTTCCTTGAGGTCATGCATGCCGTCGCGGCCGATCGGGGCGAAGCAGCGGCGCTGGCGCTCGAAGCGGGCATCGACATCGAACTGCCAACCGGCGACGCCTACCTGCAGCCCCTGGCTGATCGCATCCGTGCGGGAAAGTTCGATGTGGCCTATGTCGACCGCGCGGTGTTGCGTGCTCTCGCGCAGAAGGAAGAATTGGGGCTTCTCGATGAGGACGCCTTCGAGGGTGAGCCGCCGACGGACATCGACCTTGACTCGCCGCGCCATAAAGAGCTGGCCCGCAGACTCGCCGAGGAATCCGTCGTGCTGCTGTCGAACGACGGCGTACTGCCGCTGGAACGGCGGGCACGACCGCTCTCGAAGGTAGCGGTCATCGGTCCCAACGCCCACCGGGCCGAGGCCCTTCAGGGTTGTTACTCCTTTGCGAACCATGTGCTCTCCGGCTATCCCGATCTGCCACTCGGCTTCGAGATCCCGACGGTTCTGGACTCGCTCCCCGGTGCCTTCGAAACGGCCGGCCTCGCCGTGCCGGAATTCGTCTACGCTGCAGGTTGCGCCGTCGAGGGCGACGACGACTCCGGCTTCGCTGCCTCCGTGGACGCTGCGTCGTCGTGCGAACTGGCCATCGTCGTCGTGGGCGACCAGGCGGGCCTCTTTGGTCGTGGCACCGTCGGCGAGGGCAATGACTCCGAATCTCTGGAGCTGCCCGGCCTTCAACGCCAACTGGTCGAGGCCGTGATCGCGACCGGAACACCGGTCATCATGGTGCTTTTGACCGGGCGGCCGTACGCGATCGGGTGGGCTGTCGAGGGTGCGAGCACAGCCCCGGCTGCCGTACTCCAGGCATTCTTTCCCGGTGAGGGCGGCGGTCTGGCAATTACCGACATCATCATGGGCCGGGTGAATCCGTCGGGGCGCCTGCCGGTTTCGATGCCGCGCTCGGTCGGCGCGCAGCCGTATTCATATCTGCACCCGATTCTGGGCGGGCCGTCCGACGTCACCGCGACCGATTCGACGCCGCTATTCCCCTTCGGATTCGGTCTGTCGTACACTTCCTTCGACTATTTTGACCTCGACGTCGATACTGCCGTGGCGGCCGGCGGCGTCTTCACGGCTGCGGTGACGGTGTCCAACACCGGCGCCGTTTGTGGCTCCGAGACAGTGCAGCTGTACGGGCACGACGTGCACGGCACGGTAGCCCGGCCGGTGGTGCAAATGCTCGGCTACTCCCGCGTGGAACTCGATGCGGGGGAGTCCGTGCGGTTGACTTTCTCGGTCCCGGCGAGTCGATTCGCTTTCAGCGACCGGCGCATGGTCAAGGTCGTCGAACCCGGCGATGTCGAGGTGTGGTTCGCTTCGCACTCGGCCGCCTCGGATGGTGCGCGGGCAGAAGAGGCCACCAACGGCGCGATCGTCAGCGAGAAAACAGCACGGGTGCGACGCATCCCCGGCGTGTCAACGGCCCGGGCCACCGTTGCGATCACCGGCGATGTTCATGAGGTCACCGCGGCGGATCTGCGCATGGTGGATGTTCGTCAAGACGCGCTGGTGCGATCATCGGTGTCGGCCTGAACATGAACGACGAAAAAGCTCCCCTCCATCCACCTCACGAATCAAGGCAGTACGCACCAATGCCCCAGGCACGGATTGCCATCGACCGCACGATGCTCGTCGCCCCGATCAATCGCCGCATCTTCGGCTCCTTTGTCGAGCACCTGGGCCGGTGTGTCTATGACGGCATCTACGAGCCCGGTCACGCAAGCGCCAATGACGATGGGTTTCGGCTGGATGTGATTGATTTGGTCAAGGAGCTGGGGTCATCGACCATCCGCTATCCCGGCGGGAATTTCGTCTCCGGCTACCGCTGGGAAGACGGCGTCGGGCCCAAGGACGAGCGCCCGGTGCGCCGGGACCTGGCCTGGCATTCACTCGAAACCAATCAGGTCGGCCTGGACGAGTTCGCGCGTTGGTGCAAGCTGACGGGCTCCGAGCTCATGATGGCCGTCAATCTCGGCACGCGGGGCATCGAAAATGCGCTGGATCTGCTGGAGTACGCCAATCATCCGTCTGGCACCGCGCTCAGCGACCAGCGCATTGTCAACGGTACGAGCGAACCGCACGACATTCGTATGTGGTGCCTGGGCAATGAGATGGATGGCCCGTGGCAGACCGGCTATCTGTCGGCCGATGATTACGGCAAGTTGGCCGCCCGCACGGCGCAGGCGCTGAAGGCCGCCGACAAGAACCTGGAGCTCGTGGTTTGTGGGTCCTCGGGGTCAACGATGCCGACTTTTGGTGACTGGGAGCGCACCGTCCTCGAGCACAGCTACGAGCACGTCGACTATATCTCCGCGCACGCCTACTATCAGGAGCGCAATGGGGACCTGGGTTCGTATCTCGCGTCGTCGCTGGATATGCAGTATTTCATCGACACCGTCGTGTCGACGGGCGATCACGTGAAGAACAAGCTGCACAGCAACAAGACGATCAAGATCTCGTTCGACGAGTGGAACATCTGGTACCTCGACGAACACCGGGCCTCTGAGGAAGTCAACGATGAGTGGCGCGTTGCGCCGCGTCAGCTCGAAGACACCTATTCGGTAGCGGATGCCGTGGTGCTGGGCAACCTGCTGATCACGTTGCTGAAGAATCACGACCGGGTCGGGTCGGCATCGCTGGCTCAACTGGTGAACGTGATTGCGCCGATCATGACGGAACCGGGTGGGGCATCCTGGCGTCAAACCACGTTCTTCCCATTTTCGGTCACGTCGCGGCTGGCCCGCGGCGAGGTGTTGCGGCCCCGAATCGACGTCGGCATATATGAGACTGCCGTTTACGGCGCGGCTCCGCTGGTGGATTCCGTGGCGACCTTTGACGAGGAAAGCGGCCGGGCTGCGGTGTTCCTGGTGAACCGCAGCCAGACCGAGTCGCTGCAGGTGACCATCGATGTGGCCGAGCTGGGCGCATCCGTTATCGATGAGGCGGTCAGCCTGCACGATGCAGATGCGTATGCCAAGAACACGCTGGCTGATCAGACGCGGGTCGGCTTGCGCTCGCTCGCCGGTGCTGTTCTCACGGACGGTGCGCTGACCGTGACACTGCCCCCGGTCTCTTGGTCAGCGATCGCCCTCAAATGACGACGGCTGGGAGATAAAGACCGTCATCGGCGCTACCGTCATCCACCATTCCCGCGGTCCATGCAGCGGTCGCCTTGCGAGCGCCGGCCGCCGGCAAGCACGTCTACGGAGAGAAGCCCCTGGCGCTCAATCCCGGCCAAGCTGCCCCGGTGCTCACGCTCGCCGACGAATGCGGGCTGCGGGTGGGATCGGCTCCCGATACCGTGCTGGGCACGGGCGTGCAGATCGCCCGGGCACTGCTCGACGGTGGCCGCATCGGAATGCCGGTGGCGGCATCGGCTTTCTGGACCACGCCGGGCATGAGCTCTGGTACCCGGGGGGTTTTTCACGTCGTGGAGATCATGAGCGCCGTAGTGCGGGCTGGCCACGACCACACGGTCATTGAGTTGGCCAGCACGGTCGAGCGGCCGGATCTCGTTCCCGAAGGCGCTGTGCCGAGCAACTGGTAGGTCGCGTTGCTGCCGCGGCGAACTACGCGTGGTCGCGCCAGCTGTGCTCGGGGGCGAAGCCGAGCATCCGTTTCGCCTTGTCGATCGACAGCAGGGTCTCGTGTTCGCCCACCGTCTTCGTCACGGTGACGTTCGGGAAGACCTCGGCGGCCAGGCTCGCGCTCGACCGGCTCATCACCGTGTCGGCGGCGGCGATGATGAACGTCTCGAAACCCGGCTGGGCCTGTTCGAGCGCGCGCAGCACGGCTTGGGCGCCGTCGCGACCGTCGATGTAGCCCCACAGGTTCCACTTGCGCAGGGTGGCGTCATCGTCGAAGGCGGGGAATGCCGCGTAGTCGTCTTCGTCCATCACATTGGAGAAGCGCAGCGCCGTGATGCTCAGCCGCGGATCCCAGCGCACGAGCTGGATAGCCATCTGCTCCTCGAGATGCTTGACCAGCGAATACGTGCTCTCCGGGCGGGCCGGGTACTCCTCGTCGACGGGAATGTAGGGCGGGTCGATGTCGAATGGCAGACCGAGGGTCGTCTCACTCGAGGCATAGACGATCGTCTTGATTCCGGCCCGGCGGGCGGCCTGGAAGACGTTGAAGGTCGCGAGCATGTTGTTGTGGAACGTGGCCACGTCGGGCAACAGGCCGGGGGCCGGGATGGCGCCCAGATGCACGAGCGCGTCAAACCCGTCTGTGCGGTCGTCGATGCCGAACATCACGTCGACGACCTGGCCATAATCGGTCAGGTCGATCCGGGTGAATCCGGAACCGCGAACTCCCGACTGGTCGAGATTGGTGACCTCATGCCCCTCGCTCGCCAGGCGCGTAACCACGCTACGGCCGAGCTTGCCACTACCACCGGTGACGGCAATTCTCATGAACACTCCCTCAGTCTCACAAGCGGATGCGGCTGGCTCATACCTCGCGCTGCTCCGGCGAGGTGGTCTTGCGCGGGTCGAACTCGGCCAGGTCGCGAACGGCCGCATCGATCCTTGTGAGCACATCAGCGTCGAGGTGCACACCGGCGGCCTTCGCGTTGTCGGCGACCTGCTCGGGGCGGGACGCGCCCATGATGGCGGATGCAACGTTCTTATTCGCCAGCACCCAGGCGAGAGCGAGTTGCGCCATGCTCAGTCCGAGTTCGTCGGCGATCGGGCGCAATTTCTGCACGCCGGTGAGCACCGGCTCATCCATCCAACGTTTGATCATGTTGGCGCCGCCCTGGGCATCCGTTGCCCGGCTGCCTTCCAAGGGGGCCTGACCCGGCAGGTACTTGCCGGTGAGCACGCCCTGAGCCACCGGGGACCAGACGATCTGCGAGACGCCGAGTTCTTCGGAGGCTGGAACCACTTCGGATTCAATCACACGCCACAGCATCGAATACTGCGGCTGGTTGGAGATGAGCTGAATGCCGAGGTCAGTGGCGAGGGCGTGGCCGGCGCGCAACTGCTCGGCGTTCCACTCGCTCACTCCGATGTACAGGGCCTTGCCCTGGCGTACGACGTCGGCGAAGGCCTGCATCGTCTCTTCGAGCGGGGTTTCCACGTCGTACCGGTGTGCCTGGTAGAGGTCGACGTACTCCGTTTGCAGCCGCGTGAGCGAGCCATCGATCGACTCGAGGATGTGCTTACGAGAGAGGCCGGTGTCGTTGTGTCCCTTGGGACCGGTCGGCCCGAAGACCTTGGTGAAGATTTCGAGGGACTGGCGGCGTTCGCCGCGCAGGGCATCGCCCAATACCTGTTCGGCGACGGTGTTCGCGTAGACGTCTGCGGTGTCGAACGAGCTGATTCCGGCATCCAGGGCCGCTCGCACGCAGGCCGTTGCCGTGTCATTCTCGATCTGGGACCCGTGGGTGAGCCAGTTGCCGTAGGTAATCTCCGAAACTTTCAATCCGCTGTTGCCGAGGTATCGAAACTCCATGACGTCCCTGTCTGGCGCCTCGTATCTGCCAGCGCCCTCGATGATTTGTTGACATTGGCAACGTATCATCCATCGAGCTCATCCGGCGCAGTAACCTGACTTCTGACCGAAAAAGCGAGCGGGAAGCCGAGAGCAGTGGACGCCATGCAGGGTAACAACCATGATGATGTGCGCAGGCACAACCTGTCGATCATTCTGCGCCTCGTACACCGCGGTGGCGCGGCGTCGCGCGCCCAGCTGACCCGCCTGACCGGTTTGAACCGGTCGACCATCGGAGCGCTGGTCGCAGAGTTGGTCGAACGCGGCCTGGTCGAGGAACGCACTCCCGACCCCACCAAACTTGCCGGGCGCCCGAGCCCGATCGTGGCGGCGAGCGACCGCGTTGTGGCCATCGCGGTGAATCCTGAAATCGACGCGATCACCGTGGGAGTGGTCGCCCTCAGCGGAGTCGTGCACCGGAGCATCCGCTTCGCCACGCCAACCACGCCGACGGTCGCCGAGGCGGTCGCTATCACGGCGAGTATTGTCACCGACCTGCGGCGCGAGTTCGGAGAGTATTCCATAATCGGAATGGGTGTGGCTGTGCCGGGCCTGGTGCGTGCACACGACGGTCTGGTTCGCAACGCTCCACATCTCGGCTGGGTCGACGAACCACTCTGCGACCTGCTCGCCGAGGTCACCGGTCTGCCCGTCGTGGCCGCCAACGACGCGAGCCTCGGCGTCACGGCGGAACGCTATTTCGGCGCGGGGCAGGGAATGACCGATCTCATCTACCTCAACGGCGGCTCGAGCGGCATCGGTGGCGGCCTCGTCGTCGGGGGAGTCGCGGCCGGCGGACGGGCGGGCTACGCGGGAGAATTCGGGCACACCAGGGTGAGCGCGGGCTGCCGCACCGACTCGGCCGGTATCGCCGGCACTCTCGAAGCCGAGGTCACCCGCGGCGCGCTCCTTGACGTGCTCGGCCTGCCCGCTGGGGAAACGGATGCCGACGACCTCGAAGGCGCACTGCTCGCCTCCACCGCGCCCGCGGTACGCGCCGAAGTGAACCGGCAGGTCGATTTCTTGGCCGTGGCCTTAGCCGGCGCCGTCAACATCCTCAACCCAGAACTCATCGTGCTGGGCGGCTTCCTCGCCGCGCTCTATGTGGTCGACCCCGGGCGCCTGACGCGCGCGGTGGCTGCACTGACGCTGGGGACTGCATTCGACGAGGTGCAGATCGCCCCCGCGCTTCTCGGCTCGAATCTGCTCCTGATCGGTGCCGCCGAACTGGCCTTCGAAACGCTGCTTCTCGATCCACAGTCCGAAAGTGGGAATAGTTCGGGTCTGTCCCCGCTTAGCGTAAGGGCGGCCGGAAGTGCCACTGCGGCCGTGTCGCCCGAAATCGCGCCGCCCGCCGCCATCCAGCCTCTCTAGACCAGCCAAGGACATCCGTTTTCGTGATTACTGCCAGCATCCCCGTGATTAGCGCCGCGCAACTTGCCTCCACCGCCGCGCATCCCGGGGACAAACTGACTCGGCGCCAGCGCATCGTCTACATACTCATTCTCGGGGCGCTCACGGCGCTCGGCCCGTTTACCATCGACCTGTATCTGCCGGCCTTTCCGACCCTGGAAAACGAATTCGGCGTGTTGCCGTCGGTCATCCAGCTCACCCTGACCGGCACCATGATCGGTTTCGGTTTCGGGCAGCTGGTCGTCGGCCCCTGGAGCGATAAGGTCGGGCGGCGACTCCCGCTCATGCTCGCTACCGGTGTGCACATTCTCGCCTGCGTCGGCGCCGCCCTATCGAACGACATCATCGTGCTCGCCATCTTCCGCGTGCTGCAGGGCTTCGGCGCCGCGGCCGGCGCCGTCGTTGCCATGGCCATGGTGCGGGACCTGTTCGGCGGCAAGCCGCTCGTCAAGATGCTCTCCCGTCTTGCGCTGGTCAGCGGCCTCGCGCCGGTGCTGGCACCGGTGATCGGATCGCAGCTGCTGCTCGTCATGAGCTGGCGGGGAATCTTCTGGGTACTGGCCGCCTACGGCGTCATCGTGATTCTGGCCGTCGCCTTCTGGATCGTTGAAACCCTGCCCGAAAGCGAACGCAACGCGACGGGCCATAGCACCCTCGGCCAACGCTACAAAGCGGTACTGAGCGACCGCACCTTCGTGGGCGTCGCGATCATCGGGGCGATGACCTTCACCGGGTTGTTCTCCTACCTGTCGGCCTCACCGTTTCTGTTCCAAGACGTGTATGCGTTCAGCCCGCAGGAGTACGGTCTGCTGTTCGCCATCAACTCCCTCGGTGTGGTCACCGGGGTGCAGCTGAGCTCGCGCCTGATGCACCGGTCCAACATCGGGCCGCAGTGGATTCTTTCCGTCTCCACGGTTGTGCTGGTGATCACCGCTGGTGCGATCGTGCTGCTCGACCTCGGCGGCATTGGGCTGTGGGGTATCCTGGTGCCGCTCTGGTTCTTCATCGCGGCCTGTGGCTTCACCCTGCCGAGCGTGCAGGTCATCGCGCTCAACGCCCACGGACACGAAGCCGGAACCGCCGCGTCGTTGCTCGGCGCCGCGAATTTCGGTGTGGCCGGACTGATCTCGCCGATTGTGGGACTGCTCGGAGTGGGCACGGCGATACCGATGGCATCCGTCATGGGCGTCACCGCCGTGATCTCAATTCTTGCGCTCTGGCTGATTGTGCGCCCAAGAAGCGTGCCAGCACTCGAACGCTAGCCCGAGGCGCTCGCTCGGGCACCTTCGCGCTCGGGCCCCTTCGAGTCTCGGGCCCCTTCGAGTCTTAGCCGCTCGGGCCCATGGTGTGACCGTGGGCCCAGTTTATAAACTGGGCCCACGGCCCGGGCCCGGGCCCCGTCCAAAATGGGGGGCGCGGTAACGGGCTGCTGACCTACGATGGCGGAATGACTAACCCGGAACGCGCTGCAGACCCCGCAGCTCGCCACATTTCCCGTCGCTGGCCCGTCGTCAGCGGCATCTCCGCTATGATGTTGGCCGCCCTGCTCGGTCTCGTCGTGGTCGTGCGGGCAAACGGCGCCGCCCTCGAGGTTGACGCCGAGTGGATGAGCGAGATCATCGAGCATCGCATGACGGTCTGGGAGGTTCCGTCGCTGTTCATGAACACGCTCGGCGGCGGCCTATTCGGCGTCTTCGTCGTGCCGCTGGTCATAATCCTCGTGCTCGTGCTGATCAAGCGGCCCTGGGCGGCCGGGTACTACCTCGGGGCCACGGTGCTGAGTGCGGTCGGCGTGCAACTGCTCAAACAGGTCTTTGGCCGGGCCCGCCCTGAAGACATACTGGTCACCTCCGATTTTGGGTCGTTTCCTTCCGGCCATGTCGCCAATGCGGCAACTATGGCGGTGTGCCTCGCCATCATCTTTCCGCGCCTCTGGGTGGTGCTCGCCGGCGCCGTGTATACGATCGTGATGCTGCTCAGCCGCACCTATCTCGGTGCGCACTGGCTCACGGACACCATCGGTGGCTTATTACTCGGCGCCGGTGTCGCTATCGTGCTGTGGGCTCCGGTCGCCGCCAAACTCGATGGCGAACGTGCACTCGCCGCCCGCCGCCGACTCGAACGGCAGCGGAAGCGGCAGAAAACCCTCACGTCATGACCAACGCGGCACAGGAGCTCCGGTAGAACGGCAAGGTCTCGTTCGACGCCTCGTTCGTCATTCGTGCGACAGCGGTTTCCTGGATCTGCCGTGGGTCAACCATCGGGCACGAGACTAGGAACCCGAGCCGTTGCGTTGGCTCGCCGTCACCGCCCTCTACCGTGCCTATTCACTGGCCGATCGAGCCGAGCTTGCCGGGCGTCGCACCACGTCACCGTGTGCGCGCATGGCCGACATCGTGTCCGACCGGGGGCACTAGACGGCCGAACGGAGCGGGCACTCGCCGCGCAGACGCGCGAGGGGATGAATTTCCCAGCCGAGCGGCGTGTCGAGTCCAGCGGTGCACCAGCCGTGGGCGGAGTCGCCCTAGCTCGGACACGGTGAGCGGGTCGGGCGGCCGCACGACTCTCACCCCGAGTGCGTCGCTAATGTTCTCCAGCCCGGAGCGGGGCCATACCTGACCCCGCAGGCGAAGCAGCACGTCACCGGCGGAGTCCAGCAGGTACAGGTGCGAGAGGGTCTCGACCATCTCGCTCTGATACAGCTCGACGAGCACGACGCTGGCAATTTCGGCCGTGCCAAAGTTGGTCACCCGGCCCAGCAGGTTGCGGCTTTCCAAGCGCCCAGCCGCAACGGTCACGCACACTCTGCGGGCCCCGAATACAGCGATCACGCCGAGAAGGGTCAGGCCGAACTGAACGGCGGCGACAAAGATCCAGGTATTGCGCGGGATGGTGAGCCAGTACAGCACGATCAGAACGGGGACCAGCAACGACAGTGCAGCGATAATCGACCGCTTGACCAGCTTGCGACGCGGCCGCAAAACGTGCCTGACTGCCGGCTCGAACCCCTCGCGCATCATGTGTTCCGTTTCACCCCTCAAAGTGAGTATCCCGCACATCAGCCCAGTATCTCGTTGCTATTTCGGGGGGGTAGACGAAGTCGCCTGAAGCGAGTATCGTCCGTCATCGCGGAATCAGGGGTACCCCGCGGGGAGTGCGCCCAGCGTAGAGTTGGTCCGTGCACTCACGGGCCATCCGCGAACGCGGCAACACAACGAAGCGGCACCGGCTGCATCCGGCGCAGGTCGTCGTTTCCGGATTCGCCCTGACCATTTTCGGCGGCACAGCGCTGTTGATGCTGCCGAACGCCCGGGTCGGGCCGGGCGGCGCATCGTTTCTGGAGGCGCTGTTCACCGCGACGAGCGCGGTGTGCGTCACCGGGCTGACCGTCGTCGATACGGCGGTGTACTGGACACCGTTCGGTCAGGTCGTGATTCTGATGCTGATTCAAATCGGCGGGTTCGGGATCATGTCTTTTGCCTCGGTCGTCGGGCTCGCGATCGCTCGCAAGCTCTCCCTGCGCTCGCGCATCACAGCCGCCGCCGAAACCAAAAGCGTCGGTCTCGCTGACGTGAAGGGGCTGGTGGTCGGTGTCGTGCGTATCTCGCTCGCGATCGAGGTCACCGTGGCGATGATGCTCGCGCTGCGCTTTATGCTCGGCTACGGCGAGCCCGTTGGCCGGGCCATCTGGCTGGGCGTGTTCCACTCGGTATCGAGCTTCAACAATGCCGGGTTCGCCCTGTTCAGCGACAATCTCATGGGGTATGCAACGGATGCCTGGATCTGCCTGCCGATTGCCGCCGCCGTCATTCTCGGTGGACTCGGCTTTCCGGTGATCGTGCAGCTGCGGCGGCAGCTGCGGCGGCAGGGGCGGGATCCGCGGCACTGGTTACAGCAGGCCTGGTCGATTCGAACCTGGACCATGAATACCCGCATCGTGGTCTCGGGTACGCTCGCGCTACTCATTCTCGGAACGGCATATATCACCGCCGTTGAATGGTCGAATCCGAATACTCTCGGTCCGTTGGACTGGTCGGGCAAACTACTGGTCGGTTTCTTCCAATCGGTGCAGACCCGCACCGCCGGTTTCAATAGCATCGACATCGGCCAGCTCGACTCCGCCACCCTGCTCGGGATGGACGTTCTGATGCTGATCGGTGGCGGCCCCGCCGGAACCGCCGGAGGCATTAAAATCACGACGTTCGCCGTCCTGTTCTTCATTATCTGGACCGAGGTGCGCGGCCAGGTCGCCGTCAACGTGTTCGGCAAGCGGCTTTCCCGGGCGGTGCACCGTGAGGCGATCACGATCTCCCTGCTCGCCGTCGGCGTCATCATTGCCGCGACGGCGGCGCTCATGCTCCTGACCGACATCTCTCTGGACGCGCTGCTGTTCGAGGCGATCTCCGCTTTTGCGACGGTGGGACTGTCGACCGGGATCACCGCGGGGCTGCCATGGGGAGGGCAGGTCATCCTGATTCTGCTTATGTTCATCGGCCGCCTCGGCCCGATCACCTTCGCGTCGGCCATTGCCCTGCGCGAACGCCGCACCACCTACGAACTTCCCAAGGAAAGGCCGATCATTGGCTAAATATTCACTGTTCGGGCACCGCGACCCCGCCCGCCTCGCCGAAGCTGAATCGGTCGTCGTCATCGGTCTCGGCCGGTTTGGCAGCGCGCTCGCTATCGAACTCATGAACAGTGGCACCGAGGTGCTCGGCATCGACGGGGACGAAGAGGTGGTACAGATGCACAACAGACTGCTCACCCACGTGGTGCGTGCCGACTCCACCAAGGAGGCGACCCTGCGGGAGCTCTCGGTACCCGACTTCTCCAGCGTGGTCGTGGCGATCGGCGGCGATATCCAGGCAAACATTCTCACCGCTTCGCTGCTGCTCAAGCTGGGCATCGCGAACATCTGGGCCAAAGCGGTCAGCGACCCGCACGGCGAGATCCTCACCCAGCTCGGCGTCAACCATGTCATCTACCCGGAGAAAGATATGGGCAAGCGGGTTGCGCATCTGGTGCGCGGCGCCATGCAGGACTATATCGAGATCGGCGAGAATTTTGCGCTGGTCAAGACGGCACCGCCGCGGGCGCTCATCGGCGTACCCCTCGGCCAGGCCAAGGTGCGTGCCCGCTACGGCATCACCGTCACCGCGTTTCACCGCCCCGGCGCAGGCTGGAGCTACACCTCGCTCGACACCGTGATCGAAGATGGCGACATCATTCTCATCGCCGGAGAATCTGCGCGAGTCGAAGAATACAGCCTGATGCGATGAGTTCCCCCTTCGTTTTTCTCGCGGATGCACCGCTCGGCACTCGGGTCGTCGTGCGCACCAGAATTCCGGGTGGGTACACGGACGCGCTGGGCTTTCTGCGGAGCCGCAGCGCGGCATCCGTTTCGGTGGAGACCAAGCGGGGACTGGTCACACTCGCGATGGCCGACGTGGTGGCCGCGAAGCTCGTGCCGCCGGCGCCCGAACAAAGACCGCGCCGGGCCCGGGCCTGAAACCACCGGTCGACGTGAGGATCTGAACCAGAACGTGCGCCCACGACGCTCCCGACGCCTACCGCGCTGCGCTTTTCTGGCCGCGCTGAGCCTTTCTGGCCGCGTTGCGCTTTTCTGGCCGCGCTGCGCTTTTCTGGCCGCGCTGAGCCTTTCTGACCACGCTGTGGCTCCGTCAGGCCCGTCCATCAGTTGTGTGGCGCGTGCGACGTGCCCCTGAAGGTTTCGTGACGAGTGCGTGAACATCTAGCGCTGATTTACCGTCTAGTCAAGTTAAACAGAGATTGCCTTGTTACTTTTTACCTTCCAGATCACCTGAGTTTTCGGCGGTCGGAAGGCTCGCGGTAGCGGGTCGTCAACGACCTGAGGTGCCGATAAGGAGGTACCCGATGACCCCTGCGCTTCAGGCGGCGGGTGACCTGCGCCGCATTATGACGATGATGCTGGCCATTATCGGCGCGATCATCTCGTTGATCTTCGGACACTCCCTCGACGGGGCGCTCCTGGCCGATTCGGGTGACAGTGCTGTCACTTCGGCGATCAGCTCCGTGCAGGTCGTCGGAACAGAGTCGGCCGCGCCGGCACTCCAGGTCAACGACGCGGATCCCTGCGCGGCGGCAGAGCCGGGGCGAGGCATCGTTCTGCCTCGGGCGCTGATTCGCCAGACCAGCGCCCTCACAGTGTTGTCTTTCGCGCCGCGCATTCGCCAGTCGGTAGCAATACGCTACCGGAGGCCCCACCTCGCCCGGTCACGCTTACCGCACTGTGCATTAGCCAGACCTAGAAGTCGAGCAGATCCCCACGGCAGAGCACCCCGCGACGCAATTCCTGCCCAAAAACAGTGCACGCCTGTCACGTGCCCCCCAAGAGCGGGTTGGTTGCGCGCTCACTGAGACCAGCGCGTCCACGGAGACCTATCGACACCCGCCTATCGGCGTCCGCCTATCGGCGCCCCAAGACTCGGCGCCTGGCGCGATGGTTTGTCTCCGGACCCATGCAGCACGCATATTCTCCGAACGAAGGACTATTTCATGACCACACACTTCACCCATTCAGCGTCCTCGCCCCCCGGAACTTCGCGCAGCGGGCGCATCCGCGGTTTCCTGACGAACGACCTGCGTTTCAATTTTCCCGCGTCGTTCGTCGTCTTTCTCGTAGCCGTACCCCTCTCGCTGGGCATCGCAGCGGCGTCGGGGGCGCCGGTCATGGCCGGTCTGATTGCCGCCGCCGTCGGCGGGATCGTCGCGGGCAGCCTCGGCGGTTCTCCGCTGCAGGTCAGCGGCCCCGCCGCTGGGCTGACCGTGATCATCGCCGGCCTCATCGACCAGTTCGGGTGGCAGGCGACCGGCGCGATCACCGTCGCCGCCGGGTTTGTGCAGATTCTCTTTGGCTCCTGTCGCATCGGCCGAGCGGCACTGGCCGTCTCCCCGGTGGTCGTGCACGCCATGCTCGCTGGCATCGGAATCACCATCGTGCTGCAACAGTTGCACGTCATGATCGGCTCTGAATCGAGCAGCTCAGCCCTCGCGAACATGACCAGCCTCCCCGCAGCGCTCGCGGCCGCGAATCTTCCGGCCATACTCCTCGGTGCCCTGGTTATCGCCATCCTGGTGCTCTGGAAACGACTTCCGCCAGCCGTGCGCCGGGTTCCAGGACAGCTCGTTGCCGTGGTCGGCGTCACGATCCTGTCGGTCCTGCTCGGTGCCAACGTGGAACGCGTTACCTTCGACGGGTCAATTCTCGACGCCCTGTCTTTTCCCGAGGTTCCCGAGGGAAATTGGCAGGCGATCATGATGGGCGTTCTGTCTATCGCCCTGATCGCGAGCATCGAATCGTTGCTTTCTGCGGTGGCACTCGACAAGATGCACACCGGCCCGCGCACCAACTTCAACCGCGAACTTCTGGGGCAGGGGGCGGCGAACATGGTCTCCGGTGCGATCGGCGGTTTGCCCGTCACCGGGGTCATCGTGCGTAGTGCTACCAACGTGGAAGCGGGTGCACGGTCGCGCACGTCCACCATTTTGCACGGCGTGTGGATTTTGGTCTTCTCGTTGCTGTTCGCCGGTCTGATCCAGCAGATTCCGCAGGCGGTGCTCGCGGGACTTCTGATCGTCGTGGGCGTGCGGCTGGCGAGCCTGGCCAACTTCCAGACCGCCCGACGCACCGGCGACCTGCTGGTGTACTGCGTCACTCTGATCGGGGTCGTGTTTCTCAACCTGCTTGAGGGGGTCATGATCGGACTCGCCTTGGCAGCCGCCCTCGTTTTGTGGCGCGTGGTCCGGGCCTCCATCCACGCCGAACCAGCGGGTCCTCCGGAATCAAAATTGTGGCGGGTCGTGATCGAGGGGTCGTGCAGTTTTCTGTCGCTCCCGCGCTTGAATTCCGTTCTGAGCTCCGTGCCAGCGGGCTCCCACGTCACGATCGATCTGGAGGTCGATTTCTTCGATCATCCGGCCTACGAGACGCTTAGCGCCTGGCAGCGTCAACACGAGAGCACCGGCGGCACGGTGCAGATCGACGAGGGCGGCGCCGCAACCCTCGAATTGGCGGCGGCACTCCCGCCCCGCAGAAACTCGGCACCGTCCACGACGCGCCTCGGTTTCGCGCCCTGGAAGGCCTGGCAGGGCCGTGACCGCGGCGGAGTCAACAGCTACGCGCACCCGCATCCGCTGAACCCGGTGATCCACGGCATCGACGACTATCACCGTCGCCATGCGGCTCGCGTGCGAGCGCACATGCAGGAGGTGGCCGACTCCCAGAATCCCGACACCTTGTTTCTGACCTGCGCGGACTCCCGCATCATTCCCAACCTGATCACGAGCAGCGGCCCCGGTGACCTGTTCACGGTGCGCAACATTGGCAACGTCGTATGCGCGCACGGTACAGAACCCTCCATCGACGCGGCGCTCGCTTTCGGTCTTGACGAACTCTCGGTAAATTCAATTGTGGTGTGTGGCCATTCCGGCTGCGGTGCCATGGCGGCCGCGCACAATGAGCAGGCGAGGGACGCGACGGAGGCTTCGGACGCGACGGAGGCTTCGGAGGCTTCGGAGGCTTCGGAGGCGGCTGCCGAGGAGAGCTCCGGCCGCGAACGGGGAGCGATCGATGCCTGGCTCGATCATGTGCGCCCCAGTCGCGAAGCCCTTCGCAACGGACATCCCGTTGGGCGGGCGGCACGAGATGCTGGTTTCAGCGAGGTCGACCAGTTGGGCATGGTGAACGTGGCCGTTCAGCTGCAGAATTTGCGGCGGCATCCGCTTGTTGGCCCGGCGGTCGCGAGCGGGCGAGTGCATCTTGCCGGCGTCTTCTACGACCTCTCCACGGCGCGGGTGATCTGGATCACGGCCGACGGAATCGACCACCTCGACCGGGTGAACGCCCCGTCACCCGAGGGCGCGGGACTGGGGGCGGCCGCGCTGTGAAGGCGTGCTATCCCACGTGCGCGGTGGATCCAGGTTAAGCGGGGAACAGTCCGTGCCCCCGTCGACGATCGAGCCGCGATCGAGCCGCGACTAACTCAACTCGACCGGAACGGCATTCCAGTTGCTGCCGAGGTTGACGACGCAGAGGTGCGGGCCGACGAAGGGGCGCAGCTCGATCACACTGTCGTCGTGGCCGAGTGTGCGCGCCACCCGCTGGATGAGCCCGAGGTGCACGGCGCAGACCACGCCGGGGTTTTCACGGGCGGCTTCGCGAAACGGGCAGGCCGTGAGCGCGATCGATTGCGTGGGCTCATCGAGTTCGGGGGCGAATTCGAGCTGGTCGAGTAATTCGACCAGCGGGGCGGCGCCCGCTTCGGTCGATGCTGCGAGGCCGCCGGTGAAGGCCTCCGACCACTTCTCACCGGCCCGAATAGCCCGGGCCCGGCCGCCGTCGTCGTCTTCGGCAAGCACGCTGGCGAGCGCGTGGCTGAGCTGGTCGCGCGTGTCGGTGCGCGTGGCGGCCACGGCACAAAAGCGGATGCGCGGCCGGCCCCGCTGGCCGGACCGTACGGCCTCTCGTTCGATGAGCCTGGCGGCCAGAAGCTGGTCGAGGTGAAACCTGGCCGTGGTGACGTGCAGCTTCATCCGGTCGGCGACGGCGGCCGCATCGAGCGGTTCGCTGGAGGCGACCAGAAGCTGGAGCACGCTGCGCCGAATCGGCGACGCCAGCGCGGCATGCCAGGCGGGAGTGCGTTCGTCGACATCCACCGTACAAGACTAACCCGGAATTATGAGTAGTCTCGTACTTTTAATCTTGCGGGCGGGCAAGCTAGAGAACGATGCGCAGCGGTTCTTCAAGCAGGGTAGTGAGATCGCGCAGGAACGCCGCCGCGACGGCGCCGTCGAGTACTCGATGGTCGACGGTCAGGGTGATCTTCACCGTTGGTACCGTCACGAGAACGCCGTCCCGTACCGCGGGAACGTCGCTCGCCGCGCCGATTGCCAGGATGCCGGCCTCTGGCGGGTTCAATACGGCGGTGAAGGAGTCGATGCCGAACATGCCGAGGTTGCTGATGGTGAAAGTTCCCCCCGACATCTGGGCGAGGGACAGGCTGCCGGTGCGGGCGAGGCCGGCCAGGGCGCGGGTTTCGGCGGCGATGGCACCGAGCGACTTCTGATCGGCATCGACGACGACGGGAACGAGGAGTCCATCGTCGGTCGCGACGGCCACGCCGACGTTGACATGGTTATGGCGCAGTATGACGCCGTCGCCCCAGGACGCGTTGACTTCGGGGTGCGCGCGCAGCGCGACCGCGCTGGCGCGCACGAACAGGTCGTTCAGACTGATCTTGGTGCCGAGGGCGGCAAGCGACTCATTGACGTCGGCGCGGAACGCGACCAGGCGTTCAACGCTGACGACGCCGGTGAGGAAGAAGTGCGGAACGGCCTGACTCTCGGTGAGTCGGCGGGCCGTGACGGCGCGAATGCGGCTGACCGGCACGGAGACGGAATCGGCCGAAACGACGGCCGGTGCTGCTGCGACCGGTGCGGCCGCCGCTGGTGCTGCGGCTGGAGGCGCCGTCGGGACAGCGGATGCTGCCGCCTCTTGGGCCAGGATCGCCCTGTCGACGTCGGTGCGCGTGATACGGCCCTGCGGCCCGGTGCCCGCGACGGTGTGCAGGTCGATGCCGTGCTCTCGGCCGATTTTGCGAGCCAGCGGCGAGGTGCGCAGTTCGCCCGTCTGGGTTGCCGTGGGCGTGGCTGGCGTGGGCGTATCCGCCGGGGGGATGACTATGGGAGTTGCTGCTGCAGCGACCGCGACTGGAGCTGCCGGGGCAGCCG
Organism: Cryobacterium lyxosi; assembly: GCF_004403345.1. NCBI lineage: Bacteria > Bacillati > Actinomycetota > Actinomycetes > Micrococcales > Microbacteriaceae > Cryobacterium > Cryobacterium lyxosi. The sequence continues at coordinate 66,950 of NZ_SOGT01000008.1, read as the reverse complement.
CGGCTGGTGCTGCCGGGGTTGCCGGGGCAGCGCCTTCCGTGACGATGTTGCTCCCGTCGCCGATGCGCGCAACCGGTTCACCGATCGGTACGAGCGCGCCGGCGACGACGAGCAGCTGCTCGAGTATGCCGTTGTCGAAGGCTTCCAGGTCCATCGTGGCCTTATCGGTCTCGATTTCGGCGAGCACATCACCCTTGTGAATCTCATCGCCGACCTGCTTCATCCAGCGGCTGAGTTCACCCTCCTCCATGGTGTCGGAGAGACGGGGCATAATGACGTCGGGCATGGCCGGCTCCTACTTGTCGTTCGGGGTAGATGAAATATTGAGTACCTCGCGCACGACCCTGGCGAGATCGGCGGCGCTGGGCAGCGCAGCCTTCTCGAGGGATTTGGCGTAGGGTAACGGCACCTCGGCGGCGGCGACGCGACGCACCGGGGCGTCGAGAAAGTCGAAGACTCCCTCGCCGATGGTCGCCGATATCTCGGCGCCGATGCCGTAGCTGAGCCAGTCGTCTTCGAAGACGACGGCGTGGCCGGTCTTCTTCACCGAGGCGCAAATGGTGTCGCGGTCGAGCGGCCGCAGGCTGCGCAGGTCGACGACCTCGATCGACAGGCCCTCGGTCTCGAGCTGGCGAGCCACTTCGAGAGCCGTCGTGGTGCCGCGCGAGTAGCTCACGATAGTGAGGTCGGTGCCGGTCTTGACAACAGCAGCCTTGCCGATCTCGGCGACCTGCTCGTCGGTGGGAACTTCACCCTTGGCGCTGTAGAGGGAAAGGTTCTCCAGAAAAATCACCGGGTCGTCATCGCGAATGGCAGCAGTGAGGAGCGCCTTGGCATCGGCCGGGGTCGACGGGGCGACGACCTTGAGCCCCGGAATGTGCGCGTACCAGACCTCGAGGTTCTGCGAGTGGGTCGCGGCCAGCTGCTGGCCACCGCCGCCGGGCATGCGAATGACCAGGGGAATGGAAACCTGACCGGCGAACATCGACCGCATCTTGGCTGCGTGGTTCACGATCTGGTCGATCGCGATGAGGCTGAAGTTGATGGTCATGATCTCGACCACCGGGCGCATTCCGAGCATCGCGGCCCCGAGGGCTGCCCCCACGAAACCCTCTTCGGCGATCGGGGCGTCGATCACCCGGTCGGGTCCGAAGTCTTCAAGCAGTCCGGCGGTAATCTTATACGACCCCTCGAAGACGCCGATCTCTTCACCGATGAGGAAGACCTTGTCGTCACGCTCGAGCTCAGCGCGCAGAGTCTCGTTGAGCGCCTGGCGGTAGGTGATCGTGCGGGTGGTTGCTACTTCGGTGTTCACAGTGCGTCCATAACGGGTTCTCCGGGCAAAGCGGTTGGCATATTTGCCACCGCGGTCGCGTATACATATTTGAACAGGTCGTCAACGTCGGGCTCGGGGCTCTCATCGGCGAAAACGACCGCCTCGGACACGCGCACGTCGGCGGCCTCGTCGATGGCGGCGGCATCCGTTTCGCTGAGCACTCCGGCGCTGATCAGCTTGGCACGAAAGCTCGGTACCGGGTCGGACTGCTGGGCGATGGTCGTGTCTTCGCTTGAGCGATAGCGGGCCGGGTCGACTACGGAATGGCCGCGCAACCGGTAACACATGACCTCGAGCAGCACCGGTTGGCGCGACTCGCGGGCCTGCCGCAGTGCATCGCGGGCGGCGTCGCGCACGGCAAGAACGTCGTCGCCGTCGACCCGTACTCCGGGCATACGGTACGAAGCGCCGCGCTTATACAGGTCCGGCTCAGCGGATGCTTTCTCCACCGTTGTGCCCATACCAAGCCCGTTGTTGACGATCACGTAGACGATCGGAAGTTTCCACAGCCCGGCCAGGTTGAGCGATTCGTGGAACGCGCCGATGTTGGTGGTGCCGTCACCGAGCAGACACATCACTGCCGCAGCGTCGGGGCCGGCCACTTCCTGATTTTTCAAAGCGAGTGCGGCGCCGGTCGCCGGGGGAATCTGCCCGCCGACGATGCCGTAGCCGCCGAACAGGCGCGTTTCGGCGTCGAACAGGTGCATGGAACCGCCGCGTCCGCCCGAGACGCCGGTAACTTTGCCGAACAGTTCGGCCATTACCCGCTCGGGCGAGAGTCCGCGCAGCAGTGCATAGCCGTGGTCGCGGTAGCCGGTGAACAGATAATCACGGGCCTCGATGGCGGCCATCAGGCCGACCACCGTGGCTTCTTCGCCGAGGTTCAGGTGGCAGTAGCCACCGATCTTGGCCCGGGCATACATCTCGCTGGAGCGCAACTCGAAGGCACGCACCAACGACATCTGTTCGTAATACTCACGCAGGGTGTCGGCGGGCTCACCACCCGTGGACTCAACTGTTGACTCCGGTCGCGTGCGGGCTTTTGCCGCCATGTGATCCCACTTCCTGCGTGCTTCGTTTCACCAGACTAATGCTGTGTGCTGAATATTTCCTTTTTCCACCGTGCAGCGGAAGGATCTGCGGGAAGAAAGAGAGAAACTGACTGATTCTGCTGCCGCACATGATTGGCGCCCATAATGGAATCATGGCCGCCCAACCCCCGAGTTACAAAACGCTCGCCAGTCTCAGCCGCATGAACCTGCTTTACCAGTTGCAAAGCCGCGGAACAATGACCGTGAACGACCTCGCCGAAGCCGCGGGCCTGCATCACAACACCGCACGCGAACACCTTGACCGCCTGATCAACGAGGGCTTTGTCACCTGCGCGCCCGAGCCGCGCGACAGTAAGGGTCGTCCCAAAATGCTCTATAGCGCTGCGGACGGAGTCAGTACCGAGCTCGGGTCGATCCGCAGCCGCAAAATCGCGGCCGCGCAGGAGCGTGCCGACCAGCTGCGACGGATTCTGCCGCTGCTGCCCGCCGGCCAGGGGTTCGCCGGTTGCTCCGGTCCGGCTGCGCAACGGCAGCTCGATGCGCTGGACGACCACCTCGACCAGGCCGGTTTCGACGCGAGCATCGCCGCGAACCGTGAACAAGTCAACCTGCGTGACTGCCCGTACTCGGAAATGGTCAAGGACCACCCCGAGGTCTGCGGCGTGCACTACCGCTTGATTCAGGGTGTGCTGGAGCAGGCCGACGGCCCGCTGCGGGCGGTCGGCCTGAACCTCATCAACGCCCCGCACCTCTGCGTGATCGACGTGGCGGCCGTCTCCGATGCCAGCGAGAGCGAAAAGAGTGCCCGAATAGCGGATGCCGGCTCGTGTGAAGTGGGGCAAAATATTATTCACGGTATTTCGCGGTTGTAGCCCTTTCACCCAGCGGCAAAGCTTATTTCGAGGGGGAATGCCGCAGCGGCATTCCCCGGCAGGTAAGGGACAGCCGTGAAAAAGCGCATAGACACCAGCATCAGAGTTTCCACCAGCGCCGCGACCAAGCCCGGCACCGACGGCCCGGTCGCCGACTCTTTGATCAAGCTCGGCCGCTTTCTGCGCCGCGGCGAAACCAGCGAAGACCTGCGCAGCGTGTTCAAGAACGGCGGCCGCGCCGCCGACACGTTCTACCGTGACCGTTGGACCCACGATAAAGAGGTGCGGTCCACCCACGGCGTGAACTGCACCGGCAGCTGCTCGTGGAAGGTGTACGTCAAAGACGGCATCATCACCTGGGAAACCCAGCAGACCGATTATCCCAGTGTCGGCCCGGACAGCCCCGAATACGAGCCGCGCGGTTGCCCCCGCGGCGCCGCCTTCAGCTGGTACACCTACTCGCCCACCCGGGTGCGCTACCCCTACGTGCGCGGTGTACTGCTGAACCTCTATCGCGAAGCGAAGGCCCGCCTGGGCGACCCGGTGCTCGCCTGGGCAGAGATCACTGGTAACCCCGAGACTGCCCGCCAGTACAAGAGTGCCCGCGGGCAGGGCGGACTGGTGCGTGCCAGCTGGGATGAGGCCGCCGAAATCGTCGCCGCCGCACACGTACACACCATCAAGAAATACGGCCCAGACCGGGTCGCGGGTTTCAGCCCGATTCCGGCCATGTCAATCGTGTCCCAGGGCGTTGGCAACCGCTTCATCTCGCTGCTCGGCGGCACCATGCTCTCCTTCTACGACTGGTACGCCGACCTGCCGGTAGCGAGCCCACAGGTGTTCGGCGACCAGACCGACGTCCCCGAATCGGCCGACTGGTGGAACTCCAGCTACCTGATCATGTGGGGCTCCAACGTTCCCGTCACCCGCACCCCGGATGCCCATTTCATGGTGGAAGCCCGTTACCGCGGCCAGAAAGTCATCACGGTCTCGCCCGACTATGCCGACAACTCCAAGTTCGCCGACGAGTGGCTCGCCGTGCACCCCGGCACCGACGGCGCCCTCGCGCTCGCCATGGGGCACGTCGTACTGAAGGAATTCCTGGTCGACCGCCGCACTCCGCGTTTCGTTGACTATATGAAGAAGTTCAGCGACTCCTCCTACCTGATCGCGCTCACCCCGCGCCAGGACGCCTGGGTCCCCGGCAAGTTTTTGACGGCCGACGCGCTGCCCGGCACCGACGCATCCGTGTCGAGCGCTGCCTTCAAAACCGTCATGCTCGACGAAAACGCCGAACCGTTCGTGCCGAACGGTTCGATCGGCCACCGGTTCAGCGAGGCCGACAAGGGCACCTGGAACCTCGACCTCGAGGGTCGCGATCCACTGCTCTCGATAGCGGATGCCCCCGATTACGACGGTGCCACCGTCGCAATCGACCTGCCCCGCTTCGACGTCACGCCGGGCGCGGACAATGCCGGTGAACAGCACGCCGGAGCGGCCGGCATCGTGCGCCGCGGCGTACCGGTACGCCTCGTCGCCGGCGTGCTCGTGACGACCGTGTTCGACCTGCTGCTCGCCCAGTACGCCGTCGGTCGTCCCGGCCTGCCGGGCGTGTGGCCCACCGGGTACGACGACGCGTCGACGCCCGGCACCCCCGCCTGGCAGGAAGAGATCACCTCGGTGCCGTGGCAGGCCGCCGCGCGCATCGGTCGCGAGTTCGCGCAGAATGCCGAGGATTCACAGGGTCGTTCGATGATTCTGATGGGCGCCGGTACCAACCACTGGTTCCACTCCGACACCATCTACCGCGCCTTTCTCGCGCTCACCACCATGACCGGCTGCCAGGGCGTCAACGGCGGCGGCTGGGCCCACTATGTCGGCCAGGAGAAGGTGCGCCCGCTCACCGGATACGGCCAATACGCCTTCGGCCTGGACTGGGTGCGGCCGCCGCGCCAGATGATCGGCACCGGTTTCTTCTACCTCGCCACCGACCAGTGGCGCTACGACGGACTCAGCGCCGACACCCTGGCAAGCCCGCTCGGCGCCGGCATATTCACGGGACGCACCACCGCGGACACCATGGTCGATTCGGCCAAACGCGGCTGGATGCCCAGCTACCCCACGTTCAACCGCAACTCGCTCGACCTCGTCGACGACGCCGCAGCCGCGGGCCAGGAGCCAGCGGAATACGTGGTCGATTCGCTCCGGGACGGCTCGCTCGAATTCTCCTGCGAAGACCCCGACGCCCCCGAGAACTTTCCCCGCGTGCTCGTAGTGTGGCGGGCCAACGTGCTCGGCTCCTCCGGCAAGGGCAACGAGTATTTTCTCAAGCACCTGCTCGGGGCGCCTTCCGCTGTGCGCGCCGTCGAATCGATGCCGGCTCGCCGGCCGAAGACCATGAAATGGCATGAGAGCGCGCCGGAGGGCAAGCTCGACCTGATGGTCACGAGCGACTTCCGCATGACGTCGACGACTATCTACAGTGACGTGGTGTTGCCCCCGGCCACCTGGTACGAGAAGAATGATCTCTCCACGACGGACATGCATCCGTTCATTCACTCGTTCAATCCGGCGATCGCGCCGCCATGGCAGGCCAAGACCGACTTCGACATCTTTCACGTGCTCGCCGCGAAAATCTCCGAAATGTCGGTGAAGCACCTCGGCGTGCGGAAAGACCTCGTCGCCGCTCCGCTGCAACACGACACCCCGGACGGCATGGCCACGCCGCACGGCATTGTGCTCAGCGACCAACCGCTCATTCCCGGGGTCACCATGCCAAGGCTCGTCGTTGTCGAACGCGACTACCCGGCCTTCGCCGCACAGCTCGGCGCGCTCGGCCCGCTCACCGCCGCGGAAGGCATGGTCACCAAGGGGGTGAAATTCAACCCCGACGTGGAGGTCGCCTACCTCGGCAAGAAGAACGGCCTGGTGCCCAGCGGGCCAGCCGCCGGCCGCCCGCGCCTGTCGACGGCGATCCACGCCTGCGAAATGGTGCTCGCCCTCTCCGGCACCACCAACGGCCGCCTCGGCACCCAGGGTTTTCGCCAGCTCGAGGAACGCACCGGCGTCAAGCTCGCCCAACTGGCCAGCGACAACGAGGGCCGCCGATTCAGCTACCCGGATGTGCAGGGAGCGCCCGTTCCGGTGCTTACCTCCCCGGAGTGGTCGGGTTCCGAGCACGGTGGTCGCCGCTACAGTGCTTTCACCATCAACGTCGAGCACCTGAAGCCCTGGCACACCCTCACCGGTCGCCAGCACTTCTACCTCGACCACGACTGGATGATCGAGCTCGGCGAGCAGCTCCCCATCTTTCGGCCGCCGCTGGACATGCACCGCCTGTTCGACGATTCGATCGTCGGCGCGACGAGCGTCTCCAGTGCCGGGGTGACCGGGGCCGCAGGTCACGCGGAGGTCGCCGTTCGCTATCTGACCCCGCACTCGAAGTGGTCGATCCACTCCGAATACCAGGACAACCTGCTCATGCTCTCGCTCTCCCGCGGCGGGCCGACGATCTGGATGAGCCCGCAGGACGCCGACAAGATCGGAGTGCGCGACAACGAGTGGATCGAGTCGTACAACCGCAACGGCGTCGTCGTGGCGCGGGCGATCGTCTCTCACCGCATGCCGGAAGGCACGGTGTACATGTACCACGCGAAGGACCGCACCATCAACGTGCCGGTCGCCGAAACCAGCGGTATGCGCGGCGGCACCAACAACGCGCTGACCCGCATCCTCTTGAAACCCAGCCACCTGATCGGCGGCTACGCCCAGCTGTCCTTCGCCTTCAACTACCTCGGCCCGACCGGCAACCAACGCGACGAGGTCACCGTGATTCGTCGTCGCAGCCAGAAAGTGGACTACTAATGCGTGTCATGGCCCAGATGTCGATGATTATGAACCTCGACAAGTGCATCGGGTGTCACACCTGCTCCGTCACCTGCAAGCAGGTGTGGACCAACCGCACCGGTGTGGAGTACGCCTGGTTCAACAACGTGGAGACGCGGCCCGGCATCGGCTACCCGCGCGAGTACGAGAACCAGGAGAAGTGGAAGGGCGGCTGGGTACGCAACAAGCGCGGCCGGCTGCAGCTGAAGGCCGGCGGGAGGCTGAAGAAGCTCTCGCAGATCTTCAACAACCCCAACCTGCCGCAAATCGACGACTACTACGAGCCGTGGACCTACGACTACGACATGCTCACCACCGCCCCGGCCGGCACGCAAAGCCCGGTCGCCCGCCCGAAGTCGCTTTTGACCGGCCAGGACATGGACATCACATGGTCGGGCAACTGGGACGACAACCTGGGCGGCTCGCAGGAAACCGCCGCGCAGGACCCGATTCTCGCCACGATGAGCGAGCACGTGAAGATGGAGTTCGAAGAGACCTTCATGTTCTACCTGCCGCGCATCTGCGAGCACTGCCTCAACCCCGCCTGTGTCGCGGCCTGCCCCTCCGGCGCCATGTACAAGCGTGAAGAAGACGGCATCGTGCTCGTGGATGAAGACGGATGCCGCGGCTGGCGCATGTGCGTCTCCGCCTGCCCCTATAAGAAGGTGTACTTCAACCACAAAACGGGCAAGGCCGAGAAGTGCACGCTCTGCTACCCACTGATCGAGCAGGGTAAGCCCACCATCTGCTCCGAAACCTGTGTCGGACGCCTGCGTTACCTCGGCCTCATGCTCTATGACGCCGACGCGGTGCTTGCCGCGGCCTCGATCGAAAACGATCAGGACCTGCTTGACGCCCAGCGCGCCTGCTTTCTCGACCCGTTCGACCCCGACGTCATCGCCGCTGCCCAGGCGGAGGGCATGGCTGACGACTGGATCGAAGCGGCCCAGAACAGCCCTATTTACAAGCTCATCTCCGAGTACGAGATCGCCCTGCCGCTGCACCCGGAATACCGCACCATGCCCATGGTCTGGTACATCCCCCCGCTCTCGCCCGTGGTCGATGTCGTCAGCAACTCGGGCAGCGACGGGGAAGACGCCCGCACCCTGTTCGCCGCGATCGACAAGCTGCGCATCCCGGTGGAATACCTCGCCGGGCTGTTCTCGGCCGGAGACGTGGTTCCGGTCGAGCTGTCACTGCGCAAGCTCGCCGCGATGCGCGCCTATATGCGCGATATCAACCTCGGCAACGAGCCCGACGAGCGCATTCCGAACGCGGTCGGCATGACCGGTGAGACGATTCAGGCCATGTATCGGCTGCTCGCAATCGCCAAGTACGAAGACCGCTATGTCATTCCCAAGGCCCACGTTGAGACCGCGCGTGAGCTTGAAGAGCTCGGTTGCTCGCTCGACACCGACGGCGGCCCCGGCATGGGCGGCCCCGGATCCGCCGGGCACAGCGGCCCATACGGCAACACCGTGGGTATGCCACTCGGTGCCACCGTCGACAACTACAACCAGATGACCGGGCGCCCGAGTGCGACCGCGCCGACCACCCCGGGCCGGGTCAACCTGCTCAACTGGAACGGTAACGGAGCGCCCCAGGGCATGTTCCCGCCGATCGCGGATGCCGGGAGCCCCGCGTGAACGTCGGAATCCTCGGCGCACGGATGAACTTCGGCTTTCGGGCGCCCAAGACGGCTCCGCGAGCGATTGCGGCAGTTCCGCTGACGCCCGAGCAAGGAGTGATCGCGCACATGGCGGCGTCGATTCTGCTCGACTACCCCGCGCCGGAACGGCGGGCGCAGTTTTCGCTGGTGGAGGAATCCGTTGCGGATCTGCCCGGCGAGTTGCGCCGCAGCTTCCAGGCTTTTTTCACGGCGGTCAACGAGCTCAGCCAGCAGGAGCTCGAAACGCACTTCACCGCGACCTTCGACCTGAAACGCAAATGCTGCCCGTACCTCACCTACTACGCCGCCGGCGATACCCGCCGCCGCGGTATGGCACTCGTGCGGTTCGTCGAGGCCTACCGGGCGGCGGGCTGGCAGGTGGATGCCGACGAACTGCCCGACTACCTGCCGATGGTGCTGGAATTCTCAGCGCTTTCCGATTCGCCGATCGCGCAGGAACTGCTCGCCGCGCACCGCGACGGCATCGAGGTGTTGCGCTCGGCGCTCGAGAAATTCAACAGTCCCTACGCCCACCTGGTTGAGGCGGTGTGCCTGTCGTTGCCCATGATCGACGACGAGACCCGTGAACGCTACCTCAACCTGGTCAATGAGGGGCCGCCGACCGAGACGGTCGGCATGACCTACCTCGGCAATTTGAAGCCGTTTTCCGCGCACGCGAATGAAGATGTGAGAGTATGACCGCCTGGGATTACCTGCTCTGGGTCGCTTTTCCCTACGCCGCGACGGGCGTGTTCGTGGTGGGCCACCTGTTGCGCTACCGCTATGACCAGTTCGGCTGGACCTCGCGGTCCAGTCAGACCTACGAGAACCGCCTGCTGCGCTGGGGTTCCCCCATGTTTCACTATGGCATTCTCATGGTGATCGGCGGGCATGTCGTCGGCTTGTTCATTCCCAAGCCGTGGCTGGAATTCTTCGGCGTGACCGAGCACATGTACCACCTCGGTGCGACCTGGCTGGGCAGCTTCGCCGCCGTACTCACCGTTGCCGGGCTCGCCATTTTGATCTACCGCCGCCGCCTGACCAAACGGGTGCTGCTGGTCACAACGGTAATGGACAAAGTCATGTACGTGTTCCTGGCCAGTACGATTACGTTCGGCACCACGGCGACCGTGCTGTATCAAATCTTCGGCGGCGGCTACGACTATCGCGGGTCGATTTCGCCCTGGATCCGCTCGTTGTATAGCCTGCAGCCCGACCCGTCGCTGATGAGCGACGTGCCGTTCTTCTTTCAACTGCACGTGCTGACGGCCACGACGCTGTTCCTGCTGTGGCCATTCACCCGACTGGTGCACGTGTTCTCGGCGCCACTCGGCTACCTCGTGCGCCCCTACGTTGTCTACCGTTCCCGCGACGACCCTCGAGGCGCCGGTTCGCGGGCGCCCCACCGGGGCTGGGAGAAAAGCGAGCGCCCGCTGGAACGCTCCAGAAAGTAGTCTGTTTTCATGGTGCGGATCAAGAGGGCGTATGAGGCGGCATCCGCTTCTGATGGATGCCGGGTGCTGGTTGATCGACTCTGGCCGCGCGGTGTCTCCAAGGAGAGCGCCGACCTCGATGAGTGGCTGAAAGAGATCGCGCCGTCACCCAAGCTCCGCACCTGGTGGAAGCACGACCCGAAGCGCATGGACGAGTTCACCGTGCGCTACCGCGCCGAACTCGACGGCACTACCGAGACCCAGGCGGCCGTCGTGCAGCTTCGCGCGCTCGCCGCGGCCGGCGTGACCACTTTGGTCTATGGAGCAAAGGACCCACGGGTGAACCATGCGCGGGTGCTCGCCGAATACCTGCAGGAGAAGTAGCCGCAGAACGTCACGTACCACGTGAAGGAATACTGCGCCCCCTTTCAGCCTTGGGAATAAAGGCGCCTGCACGCGGCCGTGGACTCTCAAGGGGCTTCGCTGCGCGGGACAGGGGCGCCAGTGTGACTCACGAATGACAATAGGAAGTGTCGAACCAGTGACTTCAGTAGTTCCCGTCAGTACCCACGGCAGCAGATTTCCCAAATGGGTGCGCTCGTTCAGCGTTCAGATCATCGCCGCGCTCATCATCGGTCTCGGCCTCGGGCTGATGGCCAAATACACCGGCAGTACCGAAGCGAACCCCAACGGTCTCGGTGCGACCCTGAAAATTATCGGGTCAAGCTACGTCTCGCTGCTGCAAGCTGCCGTCGTACCGCTCATCTTCACGGCCGTGGTCAGCTCCATCGCGAACCTGCGCGCAGTGTCCAACGCGGCGAAGCTGGCCTGGAACACTCTGCTGTGGTTTGCCATCACCGCGTTGATTGCCGTTCTGATCGGCATCGGACTGGGCGTGCTGGTGCGGCCGGGAGCCGGAACGGGCATTACCGAAAATGCCAAATACACCGGCAAGACCGGGGACTGGTGGGCATTTTTGACCGGGCTCTTCCCGAAGAACTTCCTCGGACTCGGCGCCAATACCTCTGTCGTCGATGGCATCGCAAGTACCACCGTCAGCTTCAACGTGCTGCAGATTCTCGTCATCGCCATCGCGGTAGGCATTGCCGCGTTGAAGGTGGGCAAAGCTGCCGAGCCATTCCTGAACCTCAACGCGTCAGCTCTGGCGGTCATTCAAAAGGTGCTGTGGTGGATTATTCGCATCGCGCCGCTCGGCACGATCGGCCTGATCGGTAATGCCGTCGCGGTCTACGGGTGGGACACGATGGGTTCGCTGGGCAAGTTCGCAGCCACCATCTACGTTGGCCTGATCCTGGTACTGTTCGTGGTCTACCCGGTACTGATCAAGTCGCACGGTCTCTCCGTCAAGCAGTACTACTCCGGCGTCTGGCCGGCTGTTCAGCTGGGCTTCGTGTCGCGCTCATCCATTGGCACCCTTCCGCTGACGCAGCGCGTCACGGAACGCAGCATGGGCGTACCGCGCGGATATGCATCCTTCGCTGTTCCGCTCGGGGCGACGACCAAGATGGATGGTTGCGCGGCTATCTACCCCGCCGTCGCCGCCATCTTTGTGGCACAGTTCTTCGGAATTCAGCTGGACCTCACCCAGTACCTGCTCATCGTTCTCGTATCCGTACTGGGTTCGGCAGCCACGGCCGGCACCACGGGCGCCGTCGTCATGCTGACGCTGACCCTGTCAACGCTGGGTCTGCCGCTGGCCGGGGTCGGCCTTCTGCTGGCTATTGATCCGCTCATCGACATGGGCCGCACCGCCGTGAACGTGGCCGGTCAGGCGCTCGTGCCCACGATCGTGGCCAAGCGCCAGGGAATCCTCGACGAGACGCTGTACAACGCGCCGCGAACCTCGCAGCCCTTTACGGACGACGTAGCGGAGCCCGCGCCGTCTGAACTGTCCGAGACGCGCGTCTAACCGTACCGAGTACAACGCAGTCAGGCGCGGCCCGGCATCCGCTTCACACAATGGCTGACGGATGCCCGGTTCACGCCGTCAGGACGGCGAGACCACCGTGTTGCACCGCCAACAGGTGGCCGGCAACTCGCCGGAGACGTAGGCGCCGCACTCCGGGCACACCTGTTCGAGCCAGCAGGCCGGGTCGCCGCCTACTGGTTCTTCATTTTTGGTCATCGGTGACCTCCTCATGTCAGTATGACCCCCTGCTGGCAGGAAAAACCCGAAGCCCCCCGCTGGAGGAGGAGGAGGCTTCGGGTCGATGGAGGGAGCGTCAGCTCGGGTTGGGGGCACCGGGACGCGCGTAATAGAACCAGGCAAGCCCGGTGCAGAGCACGCAGAAGGCGGAGCAGCCGATGAAGAAGGTGGTCGGGCTCATGCCGGTGAGGGCCATACCCACGATGAACGGTCCGAAGGCGGCGATCGCCGCTGTCCAGCCGATCGCTCCGCCGGCCTGCCGCTTGGGAAAGATCATCGGCATCTGTTTGAACGTTCCGGCATTGGCCAGCCCGGAGAAGAAGAAGATGATGATCATGCCGGTGAGAAAGCCGTCGAACTCGTCGACGCTCGTCGGGGTGAGAAAGAATACCGTGACGGTGGTGCCGACGGCCATGCCTGCGCCGCCGATGAAGGTGAAGATGGCGCCGCCGAACCGGTCGCAGAGCGGGCCAGAGGCCGCGCGCACGAGGGCGCCGACGACGGGGCCGATGAAGGCAAAAGCGAGCGGGTTGGGAGCATCCGGAAAATCGCCGTACACGTTGAGAATGATCAGGCCCATCTGCGCGGCCAGGCCGCTGAATGCGCCGAAGCTCATGAGGTAGATGGCGGTCATGATCCAGGTGTGTTTGACCGTGAAGATGTCGAGCTGCTGTCTGAAGTTGGCCTTGATCGGCACACGCTTGAGACAGAGGAGGGCGAGGACGATCGCGAGGATCACCCAGGGGATGAGCACGAGCCCGCCGTTGTGCAGCCAGACCAGTTCACCGTTCGAGTCGCTCTCCGGGGTGAGGGCGGCAGTGCCGAGCAGGCCGAAACCGACCACCCACGGAGTGAGCAGCTGAATGAGACCGATGCCGAAGTTGCCGAGCCCCGCCTGCAGGCCGAGGGCCGTTCCGGCCAGGCGCTTGGGAAAGAAATAGCTCGTCGACGCCATGAACCCCGAGAAGCTGCCGCCGCCGATACCCGCGGCGAACGAGAGTGCCAGCAGCACCCAGTAGGGGGTGGATGCGTCGCGGGCGACGAGGGTCCAGCCGATCATCGGCAGCAGCAGCAGGGCGCTCGACAGGGCGACGAGTACGCGGGTGCCGAGAATCGGCGGTAAAAACATGAAGATGAGTCGCAACAGGCCGGCGGCGAGGCCTGGCAGCGCGACCAGCCAGTACAGCTGGCTGGTACCGAGGTCGAAGCCGATGTCGTTGAGCCGTGGGGCGATAGCGCTGACCAGGTACCAGGCCGCGAAGCCCAGGGTCATGCTGAAAGTCGTGATCCACAGGGTGCGCCAGGCAAGGCGCGAATCCCACGTTTCGTCGTGTTCCGGATCCCAATTGGAGAGGTCCGGCTTCAGCGTGGACGTAACGCGTGGTGGTAAGACGGTTGACATGGGATTCCTCGGCTGGTTGTCGGGCATACGGCCCGCTGCGTAACCAGCCTGTTCGTTTGCCGATCGGCGTGCACCGCGCAAACACCGTGATAAATGAATTCGGCCCAGAGCGGATGCCGGTACCGGACCGCTCGGGCTGCGTCGCGGTAGTGTAGAACGGTGAAAACTCAGCTCAAGCTTGGTGCCGAACTCGGGGCCGTCGTGATCACCGTGTCTGATCGCTCGTCGCGCGGGGAGCGCGAAGACCGGTCGGGACCGGCCACCGTCGATGCGCTTGCGGAGGTCGGCATTCCGTGCGGGCCACCGCGGGTGGTGCCCGACGGCATCGAGAGTGTGGCGGGAGCGATCTTGGCAGCGCTCGGCGATGGCGCTCGCCTCGTCGTGACGACCGGTGGCACCGGCGTGTCGGCGCGCGACCTCACACCCGAGGGCACGACGACCGTGATCCACACTATTCTGCCGGGAATCTCCGAGCGGATGCGCGCGCTGAGCGCCGCGACGATCCCCACCGCGGTGCTGTCCCGCGGTATCGCCGGCATCGCCGATTCGGTCGGCAACAACGGTGCGTTGGTCGTGAACCTGCCCGGTTCCACCGGCGCGGTGCGCGACGGTGTGGCCATTCTTGCGCCGCTCGTGCGGCACATCATCGACCAGCTCGACGGGGGGGACCACTGATGGCTGCTGGCTTCGCCCTGGTCACTGAGTCGCTGCTCGACGTGGGTGAACACCTGTCGGCGGTGTCCGATGCGACCCACGGGGCAGTGGTGACGTTTATCGGGCAGGTGCGCGATCATGATCCGGATGCTTCCGGCCGCGTCACGGGCCTCGACTACAGTGCGCATCCCGACGCGGGGCGCATCATCGGTGAGATCGCTGACCGGGTGCGGGGGAAGCATCCGCTGGTGGTACTGGCGGTCAGCCATCGCATCGGACACCTCGAGGTCGGTGACCTCGCCCTCGTGGCGGTCGTGGCGAGCGCGCACCGCGGCGACGCCTTCGCGGCCTGTGAGAGTCTCGTCGAGGCCGTGAAGGCAGAGGTGCCGATCTGGAAGAAGCAGTACGAGGTTGACGGAACGCATTCCTGGGTCGGTTTATAGCTTCGACCGGTCAGGAACTACGAGGGCCGAAGCGACGGGGTACATCTTGGAAGTCGCGTGCGGAAAACCGGGTGGTCAGCCGCCGGCGAAGGGTGGGAGCACGTCGA
Source organism: Cryobacterium lyxosi (assembly GCF_004403345.1). Taxonomy (NCBI): domain Bacteria; kingdom Bacillati; phylum Actinomycetota; class Actinomycetes; order Micrococcales; family Microbacteriaceae; genus Cryobacterium; species Cryobacterium lyxosi. The sequence continues at coordinate 51,930 of NZ_SOGT01000008.1, read as the reverse complement.
CCGCGTCGGTGGGTGCGAGCGTGACCGCGTCATCACCGGCGCGGGCGCCGTTCACCAGCAGGGAACACAGCTCGAGTACGCGCATGAACTCGGTGCCGTAGCGCTCAGCGAGCTCGGCGCGCAACTCGCCGATCGTGCCCGCGTCGAGCGTGGCCGTGTCGGTCTGGGCGGCCTCGGCTGCGCCGGCAAAGAATCGCAGGGTCGCCATCAGAGCTTCTCGGGTGCCCAGTCGCGGGCGAGTTCGCTCGCGGCGGCGCAGGCAGCTTCAATATCGGTGCCCGTTCCACCGTTCTTCGCGGCGGCGAGGCCGATCAGAAAGGTGCTCAGGGGAGCGGCCGGCCGGGCTACGTTGTGGGCAATGTCGCGGGCTGCGTCGAGCAGGTCGCCGACCGGCACGTCGGCTGGGTCGAGCTGCAGCCGATCGGCGAGGGCCGTGAGCCACTCGTCGAGCGCTTCGGGAGGCAACGGTGTAGAGCTCATTCGGGGTCACTCCTTTGGTCGGGCTGAATTGTCGGAGCACCGGTCAAGCGAGCGGTGCTGCTCTCAACATCTTCCCACGTGTCCACGTCAGCGCCGGCTTCGGATTCGTCCAGCAGCCCCGTGAGGTTGAGTCCCGCGAGCAGCTCACGCATGCTGGCACCATTCACGTGAGTGCCCAGTCGGTCCACGGCGGCGCGCAGGGCGGGTGCCCGGTAAATCCCGGCAAGCCATTGGGCGTGGCCGGTGTCGTCGGTGAGATGCACGCCCTCGGTCTGTTCACCGATGGTCTCGGCAGCGGATGCTGCCGCGACGAGCAGGCGGGCGGCATCCGCTCCCCAGGGCAGATCGCAGGCGAGTACGAGCACCCAATCGGCGGGTGCATCGGCGTTCGCCGCAAGCGCTGTGAGGCCAGCCGCGATGCCGGCCACCGGGCCGCCGAACGGAGGATCCTCCAGGGCCCAGACCAGGGCGTCGTCCGGTAGGTCGCCGGCGGCGGGCCGGGCTGCGGGCGGGCCGACGACGACGGCGTTCCGGGCGACCGGGCGGGCGTCGAGAACCCGGGAGAGCAGGGTACGCCCGGCCACTTCGACCGCGGGCTTGAGTGCGCCGCCGAGTCGGCGGCCGCGGCCGCCGGCGAGCACGAGTAAATCGACAGTGGCGCCTGCAGGTGCACTCATGTCGCCTGCCCAGCGGAGGGGAGCGCCCGATTTCGGTGCGCGCTCCGGTAACCGGTATAGCGGCTACCGAAACGGTGCGCGCCCGTGATGATGGCGGGGCATCCGTTTGGAGCGAAGGATGTGCCGGAATCGCGCCGGGTCAAGCGCGCAGCCAGTCGCCGCTCTTGCCGCCGCTCTTGGCGAGGAGGCGCACGTTTTCGATCGTGACGGATTTATCGAGGCCCTTGACCATATCGACGACCGCGAGGGCAGCGACCGTGACGGCGGTGAACGCTTCCATTTCGACGCCGGTGCGGTCGGCGGTGCGTACGGTGGCGGTGATGCTGACGCCGTCATCGTCAACGACGAGGTCGACGACGGCGCCGTGTACGCCGATCACATGGGCCAGGGGGAGCAGGTCGGCGGTTTTCTTGGCGCCCTGGATTCCGGCGATACGGGCCACGGCGAGCACGTCGCCCTTGGGCGCGGTGCCGTCACGGAGGGCGGCGATCACTGTCGCGCCGCAGCGCACGAAACCGGCAGCGGTGGCGCTGCGCACGGTCGGAACCTTGTTGGTTACGTCGACCATACGAGCCTGTCCGGCCGAGTCGAGGTGGGTGAACAGCTGTGCGGCCATGGTCGCTCCGGTCGTGTCGGTGGTGTGCGTCATGATGTCAGCATGACAGTGATGAGGTCGCCGCCGCGAATGTGAGTCGTGTCTTCGAGAACGATGGCGAGCCCGTTGGCCTGCGCGAGGCCGGCGACGAGGTGCGAACCCGACCCGCCGCGAGAAGCTGGGCGTGCCTCGATGTTGTCTGCGCTGCCGTCTGTGCTGTCGGCGTCAATGGTGCGGCGCGTGAGGATGACGGGCATGTACTGGGCACGTCCGGGCGGGGAACGCCAGCCATCGACGACCGTAGCGGTGACGGTGCGCCGATGCAGGGTCTCCTGGCCGAGCAGACGCCGCAGCGCGGGTCGCACGAATACCTCGAAGGACACGTAGGCGCTGACCGGGTTGCCGGGCAGGGCGAAGATCAGCGGTCCGGGCACACTGTCGGTGGCGGGCCAGCGTCCGAACCCCTGCGGCTTACCGGGTTGCATCTTGACCGGTCCGAAGTCGACCGTGCCGAGCGGCTTCAGCACCGCTTTGACCACGTCGTACGCTCCAACGCTCACCCCGCCGGAGAGCACGATCACGTCGACCTGGCCGGCCAGCTCGGTCAACACCGCCCGCAGCACATCGTCGTCGTCGGGTACGGCGCCGATCCGTACGGGAATCCCACCGGCCTCGGCGACGGCCGCCGACAGCAGAAAGGAGTTGGAATCGGGAATCTGGCCGCGACGCGTCGGGCTGCCGGGAGTGACGAGTTCGCTGCCGGTGGAGATGACGGCCACCCGAGGAGCGGGGTGCACGAGAACAGAGCTGGTTCCGGCGCTCGCCGCTGCGGCGACCCGGGTAGGCCAGAGCACGCTGCCCGCGTGCAGCACCCGGTCGCCGGCGTGGGCGTCTTCGCCGGCCCGGCGTATATGCGCCGCGGGCTTGGGCGCCTGAAGGATGGTGACCTGCTCGGTGCCCTGGTCGGTGTCTTCGATCGGCACGACGGCATCGGCACCGTCGGGAATGGGCGCGCCCGTCATGATCCGCGCGACCTGCCCGGGGACCAGGCGCGGGTTCTGGTCCGTGCCGGCGGCGAGGTCGGCCACGACGGGCAGGGTGATCGGGTTCTGAGCGGATGCTTCGAGCAGATCAGCGAGGATAACGGCGTAGCCGTCCATCGCGGAGTTGTCGAAGGGAGGCGTGTCGGTCACCGTGAGTACGTCTTCGGCCAATACGAGACCACGAGCCTCGTCGAGCGCGACCCGCACCGGCGGCAGGGGATCGACACTGCCGAGCACGATCGCGAGGTGAGCGGCAACGCTGCGTGCGGATGCGGCGGGTGCGCAGGCATCCGCCCGCTCGGTGTGCGTGTGCCCGTGTGTGCGTTCCGTGTCGGTCACCGGCTAGACCAGACTGTCTGACTGGTCGGTGGTGCCGTCGTCGCCCGCCGAGGCGTGCTGCCTGGTGGGGACGGGCTCTGGTGACTCCCAGCGGCTGCCGATACCCGAGGCGCCCCCGGCGGTGACGAGGTCATCCCAGGCGAGGATCCCGCCGGTGAGCACCGAAACATCGGTGAATCCCGCCTCGCGCAGCGCGTTCGCGGCGCGGGCGGCCCGGCCGCCGGCGTGGCAATGCAAAATCAGTGGCGTGTCTTGAGGCAGCGCGGCGCGGCCACTGTCTGAGAGCGCCCCATCGGTAAGAAGCTCACCGATGGGCAAAAGCCGGGCCGTTGGAATCGAGCTTTCGGCGAATTCATTCGGCTCGCGCACGTCCACGACGAGAAAATTGTCGGTGCCGGCGCTCTGCGCGGCGAGGCGGTTGACAAGCTCCACGCTCGAGACCTCGGGGGTGCTCTTCAGGGCCGCTTGGGCGAGCTCAGCTGAACGCTCGGCGGCAATCTCGGCGGCGGTCGGCTCCGCGGCAATGCCGGTTCCGAGCAGGGGAATCTCGTTGAACCGACCCGATAGCGCGTCGATCACGAGCACCCGACCGATCAGGGGCGAGCCGATCCCGGTGATGAGCTTGATGGTTTCGGTCGCCATGAGCGACCCGACCTGGCCGCACAGCGCGCCAAGCACACCGGCGTCGGCGCAGTTGGGCACCTCGCCCTCGGCCGGTGGCGTCGGGAACAAGTCGCGCAGGTGCACTCCGGTGATGCCGCTGCCGGCCGGCGGAGTGGCCCAGAACACCGAGAGCTGGGCGTCGAACCGCAAAACGGATGCCCACACCAGCGGCAGCCCCAGCCGCGCGCAGGTGTCGTTGACGAGGAACCGGGTGGGAAAGTTGTCGGTGCCGTCGATGACGATGTCGTAGCCGCCGATGATCTCGGCCGCGTTGCTCGCCACGAGACGCTCGGAGTGCCGGACGACCGTGGTTTCCGGAGCGATCTCGGCGACGCGCTCGGCGGCGCTGTCTACCTTGGGATGGCCGACATCCGCTTGCCCGTGAACGATCTGGCGCTGCAGGTTGCTCGGTTCCACGTCGTCATCGTCGACGATACCGATGGTGCCCACGCCGGCCGCTGCGAGGTAGAGCAGGGCGGGGGAGCCGAGTCCACCGGCGCCGAGCACGAGCACCCGGGCGTTGGCGAGGCGGCGCTGACCGAGTTCATTGAGCTGGGGGAGGCGGCGCTGGCGGGCGGTACGCACGGTTTCGGAGGCGGTGAGCCGATCAACGGGCTCGACAAGGGGTGGAATAGCCATGACTTAACGCTAGGCGCTGCGCGGCCCCGCGGCCACCAGCTCGGGGAAGAGCGTTGCCGAACCGCCCTGCGCAGAGGCATAACTCCTGCAATCTGTCGTCGTCGCCGTCACTCTGCCCCTATCTGAGCGGTTCGTACCGGTCGGGCTGAGCAATTTGCAGGAGTTATGCGCATGGCGCAGGACAGCCCGCCGTGGTTTCCGGGTTAGCTGGGCGTGGTTCCTAGGCCAGCTGGCCGTGGTTTCCGGGACCAGCTAGGCGTGGTTTCCGGGACCGCCGGATGGGTTGAAACCGCACATGCGGTGCTATCGTGCCATTTATGACGCAATATCGGATCAGTGAGGCCGCCGAGCTGCTCGGCGTCAGCGACGACACCGTACGACGCTGGGTCGACGGTGGCCGTCTCGCAGCGGATGCCGACGCCACCGGTCGCCTCGCGGTCGACGGAACCGCGCTCGCGGCCTTCGCGGTCGACCAGGCGAGCACCCCGACCGACCCGTCGAGCGTCGGGCGCAGTGCCCGCAATCGATTCGTCGGCATCGTCACCGCCATCACCCTGGACACGGTCATGGCCCAGGTCGAACTGCAGTGCGGCCCGCACCGCGTAGTTTCGCTCATGTCGAGTGAGGCCGTGCGCGAACTCGGCCTCGAGGTCGGCTCGCTCAGCGTCGCCGTGATCAAGGCCACCAACGTGATCGTCGAAACTCCGGGACGGATGCCGTGAGCCGCGTCCCGCCGGCACTGGCCGTTCTGGCCGTGCTCGCCCTGGCCCTCACCGGCTGTGCACCCTCGAACGCCTCGAATGCCTTGGACACCGATGCGCCGACCGCTCTGGGGCTGGCGCCCCAGACCCTCAGCGTCTACGCCGCCGCGTCCCTGACCGGCGCCTTCGACGAGCTCGCCACCCTGCTCGAACACGAGAATCCGGCCGTCGACGTGCAGGTCACCTACGACGGGTCCTCCACCCTCGCCACCCAGATCGCGGCCGGCGCCCCCGCCGACGTGTTCGCCAGTGCCGACCAGAAGAACATGCAGCCGCTGGGCGACGACGCACTGGTCGGTCCGGCCACCCTGTTCGCCGGCAACACGCTTCGTATCGCGGTCGCCCCCGGCAACCCGCTCAAGATCGAGACCCTGAAGGATCTCGCCCGACCCGGCGTGATCACCGTGCTGTGCGCGGCGCAGGTGCCGTGCGGCGCGGCATCCGCCAGCCTGCTCGCCAACGCGGGCGTCAGCCTCACACCCGCCAGCGAGGAACAGAATGTGACGGCCGTCGTCACCAAGATCGCCGTGGGTGAAGCGGATGCCGGCCTCGTCTACGCGACGGACGTCGCCGCCAATCCCGACCGCATCCAGGGCGTGACGCCGGCTGGAGCGGATGCGGTCGTCGGGCACTATCCGATCGCGGTCGTAGCCGACAGCGCGCACGCCGAGGCCGCCCAGGCCTTCGTCGACCTGGTCCTCTCCCCAGCGGGTCAGGCCGTGCTCGCCGCCCACGGCTTTCTTGCCCCGTGAGGGTTCTGGTTCGTCTGGGCCCACCTTGTGACCGTGGGCCCAGGTTAGAACCTGGGCCTGCGTTCCGGGCCCGGGCCCGGAACGACACCCGGAACGACACCCGGAACGACACCCGGAACGACACCCGGAACGGAGCTGCGAACGAATCCGCGAACGAAGTCGGGAACAGAGTCGGGAACGGACTCGGTAACGGAGCCCGGAACGGAGCCGCGAACGCGAACGGATCCGCGAACGAATCCAAGAGGTGTCGCGCGTGATCCCGCGCCTGCTCTATGTACCCGCGAGCATCGGCCTGGCCCTGCTCGTGCTGCCGCTCGCCGGTCTCTTGCTCAAGGTCGACTGGGCCGCCCTGCCCGCCCTGCTGCTCTCACCCGAGGCCCTGCAGCCGCTGGGATTGTCGCTGGTGACAGCATCCGTTTCGACGCTGCTCTGCCTGCTTCTCGGCGTGCCGCTCGCCGTCGTCATCGCGCGGTCGCAGCCGCGTGCAGCCGGTCTGCTGCGGGCGCTCGTCACCGTGCCGCTCGTGCTGCCGCCGCTCGTCGGCGGCATCGCGCTGCTCTCCCTGCTCGGCCGCGGCGGCGTACTCGGCAACACCCTCGAACTTGCCGGATTGCGCCTTCCCTTCACGACCGCGGCGGTCGTCATCGCACAAACCTTCGTGGCCCTGCCGTTCCTGGTGATCGCGGTCGAGGGCGCCCTGCGCACAGCCGGCATCCGCTACGAGCGTGTCGCCGCGACCCTCGGCGCCGGTCGCGGCACGGTCTTCGCGCGCATCACGCTGCCGCTCGTCGCCCCCGGACTTCTCGCCGGCACCGTTTTGAGCTTCGCCCGCGCGCTCGGCGAATTCGGTGCGACCGCCCTATTCGCCGGCAACCAGGCGGGAGTCACCCGCACCATGCCCCTTGCCATCTACACCGCCTTCAACGGTTCGGGCGTGACGACCGACCAGGCTGTCGCCTTGTCACTGCTGTTGATCGCGGTCGCTGTGATCATCCTCGTGCTGGTCGGAACCCGCCGGGCGAGCGTACTCTCGTGACCGCCACCCTCGGCCAGGACGCCGCCACCACGCTTCTCGCTGCGAACCTACAACTCACCCGAGGCGGGTTCACCCTCGACGTGCAACTCACGCTCGCGCCCGGCGAGGTGCTGGCCCTCCTGGGCCCGAACGGCTCGGGCAAGTCGACCGTGCTCGACCTGCTCGCCGGACTGGCCACCCCCGATACCGGAACCATCACCCTCGATGGCGCGACCCTCACCGCGCCCGGTCGGCTCGTGGCACCCGAGAATCGCGCTATCGGCCTGCTCGGACAAGAGCCCCTGCTCTTTCCGCACCTGAGTGCCCGCGCCAACGTGGCCTTCGCGCTCCGGGTCGGCGAAGCGCGACTGAACGCGGCCTCGGCCCGGGTGCAGGCTGACCGCTGGCTCGACCGGGTCGGCCTGGCCGGCCTCGGCAACAGCTTGCCGGGCGCCCTCTCCGGCGGGCAGCAGCAGCGCGTCGCCCTCGCCCGAGCCCTCGCGGCCGGCCCGCGTGTTCTCCTGCTCGACGAGCCGATGGCCGCCCTCGACGCGGAAACAGCACCGTTCATCCGTCAACTCATCCGCGAGCAGCTTGCCGAAACCGGCACCAGCGCCATCATCGTCACCCACGATATCGTCGACGCCGTCGTGCTCGCCCACCGCGTCGCCGTGCTGCACCACGGCGCGCTCATCGACGAAGGCACGACTGCAGCGGTGCTCGCTGCCCCGCAGAACCCCTTCGTTGCGGCGCTCGCCGGCGTCAATCTCGTGGTGGGCACCGCGCAGAACGGCGCGGTCGTCGCCCCAGACGGCCGCATGTTCTGGGTGCGCCCAGCGGATGCCGCGGCCCTGTCGCCCGCGACCCCCGCCTCCGCAGCCCCCGCCTCCGCAGCCCCCGCCTCCGCAGCCCCCGCCGCAGCAGCCCCCGCCTCCGCAGCCCCCGCAGCAGAAGCCCCCGCGTCCGCCGCGGCCGTCTTTCGCCCGGCATCCGTCGTCGTGCTCACGGAACGGCCCCATCACGCGAGCTCCCGCAACGTCTGGTCGGCCCGGGTGAGAGGCATTGAGCCGGGCACGGGCGGAGTGCGCCTGCGCACGAGCGGCGACCCGGAGGTCATCGCGGAGCTGACCCCCGCCGCGGTTGCCGACCTCGGCCTGCAGGTGGGCTCGACGGTTTGGCTTTCGGTCAAGGCCACCGATGTGAGTGCCTACCGTCGCTGACGTTTACGTTCCGGGTACCAGGGACGGGGTCAGCGTTGAGAAAAAAGGTATTTCACGATGGTGTGCCGGAGAGCGTCACCTGTGACGTGGCACCATCCAAGTAGCCGGGGGAGCCTCACCGTTTTCGGGTAGGAACCGTCTCTTACCCCGCCGCCCACGTGAAATCACTGCTGTCTCGCACGCATAAAACAGGAAGGAGTTTGACCGACTCCACGGCGTCTCCGTTCAGCACGCCGAGGAGCAACTTCACGGCGACCCGGCCGATGTCGTGCATCGGCGATCGCACCGACGACAGCGCGATGGGCAGTTGCGCGGCCAGCGACGTGTCATTGAATCCGACAATTGCCAGATCGCGGCCCACGTGCAATCCGTGAGAATTTGCCGCGCCCATGGCGCCGATGGCCGCGAAGTCGTTGACCGCGAAGATCGCACTGGGGCGACGATGTGTGCCTCGCAGAATGCTATCCGCCGCAGTGTGCCCGCCCGTTGTGTCGAAGCGCGACCACACGATGGCGCTCTCGGGGATTGTTCCGCCGAGCGCGCGAAACCGGGAGACGAAACCGTGCGTGCGATCGACCCCAGTGCTGGCGTAGGGTTCACCAGCGATGATGGAAACATCGCGGTGGCCCTGGTCCCAGAGGTGCTGCGCCACCAGAGCTCCGCCAAGGACGTCATCGCAGGTGGCTGATGCAAAGCCGGCAATGGCGCGGTTCATGAGCACGAACGGCACCTTGCGTTCGGTGAGATCGTCGAGAATATTGCCGTCAAGGTGCGCGTCACCGATGATGAGGCCATCTACCCGCCGAGACAGCATGATTTCCATCTTGCGCCGCTGTATCAATGTATCGTCACGAGAGTTCATGACGAATGTGGAATAGTTCGCGTCGTCGGCTGCCTCGTCGATCCCTTCGTACATAACCGCAAGCACGAGGTCGGAAAGACGCGGAACGATAACTCCGAGAAGATGCGTGCGCCGCGTGCGCAGGCTCGTGGCCTGGGGGTCGGGGGAGTAGCCCACTTTCTTGGCGAGGTCACGCACACGTTGGGCCGTCACCGGCGCGGCCGCGCCGCGTGCCGTGTCAGCTTTCCCGTGCAGGATCCGTGACACGGTCGACGGGTGCAGGCCGAGTTCGGCGGCCAGATCTTTTAGGGTGACGGACCCCGGTCCGATGCCTGTCATGTCGCTGTCTCCAGTTTCCGTGATCCGAGAGAGCCGGATACGAAGCTTGACTTGCCTGTCGATCTCATTCTATAGTTTGACAACCTCACTACCCAAACGATTGGGTAGTGAGCGTTACGTACCCGCAATGACGCGTGCAGTCGGCCGAAACATTGGGTATCTACTCTTTCATCAAGAAACCCAATCGTTTGGGTACCGACCCTCGGAGAAAATAATGACAGATCGTGCTGGCACCCACGTGGTGTTGCTGGCGACCGGGGGAACAATCTCGTCGCGCGCCCACTCTGCGGAAGGCGGTGCCGCGGTTGCCGCCGACGCCGGTGCCCAAATTCTCGGCGGTCTGGCCACAGCCCCGGCCTACCCCGTGCGGGTCGTCGACGTCGCCTGTGAGGGGTCCTACCTGCTCACTCTCGTCGACATGATCGCGATCTGCGCGCAGATCAAGATTGCCCTCGCCGACCCATCGGTGCGGGGGGTCGTCGTCACGCACGGCACTGACACGATGGAAGAGACCGCCTACCTGGCCGACCTCACCCACGACCACGTGAGCCCGGTGGTCTTTACCGGGGCGCAAAAATCCGCCGACGCCGCCGACCCCGACGGCCCCGGCAACCTCGCCGATGCGATCGCGGTCGCTGGATCACCTGCGGCAGCAGACCTCGGCGTGTTGATCGTTTTCGCCGGCGAGATATTCCCCGCCCACGGCGTGCGCAAAGCACAGACCTTCGCGCTTCATGCCTTCACCAACCCCGACTTTGGCTCGGCCGGTTTTTTGACCGCCACCGGTGACGTCGTCATCACCCGCCATAACCAGCGGATGCCCCCGCTCCCGCTCCCGCCCATCCCTCCTCGCCAGGCCAGGCGCGTCGACGTGGTGTCTGCCTATCCGGGGGCTGACGGAATCTTGCTGCAGGCATCCGTGGCTGCCGGGGCCAGCGGAATCGTGTTGCAAGCGACGGGAAGCGGCAACGGTAACCCCGCCCTGTGCGCAGCCGTCACCGCGGCCGCCGCGGCCGGCACCGTCGTGGTGACGAGCACCCGGGTGGGTGCCGGCCCGGTCCTCCCGATCTACGGTGCCGGCGGAGGACGAGACCTCGTCGCGGCCGGTGCCATCCCCACTGGCCTGCTGCGGCCCTCACAATCGCTGATTCTGCTCAGCCTTCTGCTGCAGCTCGATCGCAATCATGACGAGATCGCCGACGCGTTTGCCCTGTACGGGGCAGCCATCGTCGAGTCCACCCAAATTTGTTAGTGCAACGAAAGGCACAGATATGAAAAAAGATATCCAGATTGCATTTGGAGTAGACGTCGACGCTGTCGCCGGCATGCTCGGTTCCTACGGCGGCGAAGATTCCCCATGCGACATCTCGCGCGGCATGTTCAGCGGCGAGGTCGGTGGGCCGCGTCTTATTCGCCTGTTCGACAAGTACGACCTGCCCACCACCTGGTTCGTTCCAGGGCACTCCATCGAGACCTTTCCCGAGCTCACCCGCATGATCGTTGCCGCGGGCCACGAGATGGGCGTGCACGGCTACTCCCACGAGAACCCGATCGCGATGACCCGCGAACAGGAGACCACGATCCTAGACCGATCCATCGAACTGATCGAAAACGTCTCGGGCCGCCGCCCCACCGGGTATGTCGCCCCGTGGTGGGAATTCTCGACGGTGACGAACGAAATTCTGCTCGAACGCGGCATCAAGTACGACCACTCGCTCATGCACAATGACTTCGAGCCGTACTACGTGCGTGTCGGTGACAGCTGGAAAAAGATCGACTATGCCCAGAACGCCCAGACCTGGATGGAGCCGCTCGTGCGCGGCATCGAGACCGACCTGGTGGAGATTCCCGCCAACTGGTACCTCGATGACCTGCCGCCGATGATGTTCATCAAGGCCGCCCCCAACTCACACGGTTTCGTGAATCCGCGCGATATCGAGCAGATGTGGAAAGACCAGTTCGACTGGGTCTACCGCGAAATGGATCAGGCCGTCTTCACGATGACGATCCACCCCGACGTCTCCGGACGACCGCAAGTGCTCCTCATGCTCGAGCGTCTCATCGAGCATTTCAACTCCCACGAAGGCGTCAGCTGGAACACCTTCGACCAGATTGCAGATTCGTTCCTCGCCCGTTCCCCCCGAAAGGTTCCCTCCACATGAAACTGAAATCTCCCACCCTCGATCTCACGGCGGCGACCGTCAACGAGAAACGTCGCTTTCCCGCCTTCACCGTGAAGCAGACCCGCACCGCCACGATTCTGGCGCTGTTGGCCTGGACCGTTGCCGTCTTTGACTACGGACTGTTCGGCACGCTCCTTCCCGCCATGCAGGAATCCTTTGGCTGGACCGCGCCGGAAGCCTACGCGATCAACACCTGGATCGCCGTCGGAACTGCGATCGTTTGCTTCGGCGTCGGCCCGGTCATCGACCGTCTTGGACGACGCAAGGGCATGATGGTCACCGTCGGTGGCACGGCCATCGTCTCCGGCCTCACCGCTATCATCCCCACCGGAATGGCCTTCCTGAGCAGTGGCCTACTCGTGATCGTGCGTTCCTTTGGCGGTCTCGGGTTCTCCGAGCAGGCCGTCAACGCGACCTACATGAACGAGGTCTACCAGGTCACCGAAGACGAGAAGAAGCGCAAGCGCCCGGGCCTGAGCTACTCCTTCATTCAGGGCGGCTGGCCGCTCGGCTTTCTGCTCGCCAGTGCGCTCGCCCTGGCTTTTCTCCCGACCTTCGGCTGGCGTGCCCTCTATTTGATGGCCACCATCCCCGCCGCCCTCATCGTCTGGGCCATCGCACGCAAGCTCAAAGAAACTCCCCAGTTCGAACTGCACAGTGAACTCACCCGACTCGACAAGGCCGGGCGCACCGAAGAAGCCCACCTGCTCGCCGGGTCGTACGGCGTCGAGCATTCCTCGACCGCACCACTCAAGCTCATCTGGGAGCCGAAGCTGCGCCGCAACACGATCGTGTTCTCGCTCGCCTGGATCTTCAACTTCTTTGGCATCATGATCTTCAGCATTCTGGGCAGCTCCGTTCTCAAGAACGCCAAGGGCGTCGAACTCTCCGATGCCTTCTGGATGCTCATCATCATCAACGCCCTGGCCTACTTCGGCTACGTCTTCCACGGGTGGCTCGGCGACAAGATCGGCCGCAAGCGCACCATCATCAGCGGCTGGATCCTCGCATCGGTCGCCTTCACCATCATGTTGAGTCCCCTCGCGAACAGCCCCGTGACCATCGTGGCGAGCTTTGGCGCCGGCCTGTTCTTTCTGGTGGGCCCGTACGCAGCTATTCAGTACTTCATGGCCGAGTGCTACCCGGTGAGCTGCCGCGCCACCGGCACCGCGTTCATCGGCGCGATGAGCCAGCCCGGCATCGTCCTTGGCGGCGCGCTGTTCACCGCCGTTGCCGCCGGATCCAACACGGGAACAGCCGCGCTCTGGGTCGGCGCCCTCGGTACCCTCATCTCGGGTGTGCTCATGTTCGCCGCCAAGCCCATGGCAGAAGCTCCCCTCGCTGTCGCACCGGAAAACGAGCTGAAAGCCCAGCGTGTCTGAAGCCCGCGTCGCCATCATCACCGGAGCCGCTAGCGGCATCGGTCGGGCCCTCGCCGTGCATTACGCCGGCGAGGGGGTGCGCAGCATCATCGGCACCTTCCCGGGCGACCCGCACGACCCGCAGGAAACACTGCGGCTGGTGCGAGATGCCGGTGGCGAAGCCGTCGTGCACGAGGTCGACGTGCGCAGCACGGCATCCGTTGACGCTTTCGCCCAACGAGCGGTCGACGAGTACGGCCGCCTCGACTACGCCGTCGCCAACGCGGGCATTCTTCGTCATTCATCCCTCGCTGACATGACGGATGCCCGGTGGACCGACATGCTCGATGTCGATCTCACCGGTGTGCTGCGCACGCTGCGTGCCGGAGCCGAACGCATGACCGAGGGCGGCGCCATGGTGGCGGTCTCCTCGATCGCCGGCGCGGTCTACGGGTGGGAGGGTCATGCTCACTATGCTGCGGCGAAAGCCGGCGTGCTCGGTCTGATTCGCAGTGTGGCTGTTGAACTGGGGCCGCAGGGCATTCGGGCCAACGCGGTCATTCCCGGACTCATCGAAACTCCGCAGTCACTCGACCCGGTCAATTCGCTGGGACCGGACGGACTCGCCCGAGCAGGCAAGGACATCCCCTGGGGTCGCGTGGGTACGCCGGCAGAAGTGGCCAGTGTCATCGCGTTTCTCACTTCTTCGCAGGCCGGGTACGTCACCGGGCAGTCCCTCATCGTTGACGGCGGACTCACCGTGAAAATGCGCGCCTAGATATGGAACAGAAATGACCTTGCACCATCGCGCGTCCACCGGCCGCGGAGTCGTCGTCACCGGCGGCAGTAGCGGAATCGGCCGGGCGATCGTTGAAGCATTTGTCGCCAACGGTGACCGCGTGGTCGTCCTCGATCGCGCGGGCACCGACATTGACGCGATCAACGTCGACGTGTCGCAGGAAGACAGCGTGCGCGCGGCCTTCGCGACCGCTCGCCAACGACTTGGCACCATTGACGTTCTGGTGAACAGTGCCGGCCTGCTCACCGAGTCGCCCCTGCAAGACATGACACTCGCCATGTGGAACGAGACTCTCTCGGTCGACCTCACCGGGGTGTTCCTGTGCTGCCGGGAGGTGGTGGGGGAGATGCGCCAACAGAAATGGGGCCGCATCATCAATATCGCCTCCCAGCTCGCCATCAAGGGCGGCACCGGCCTGAGCCACTATTCGGCGGCCAAGGCCGGGGTCGTGGCTCTGACTAAATCGCTGGCGCTTGAAGTTGCCAGCGACAACGTGCTCGTCAACAGCATCGCTCCCGGCCCGATCGAGACCCCGCTCGTGCAAGGCATCTCCGAAGATTGGAAGAGTGCCAAGCGCGCCGAATTGCCGCTCGGGCGGTTCGGCGTTGCGGCCGAAGTCGCCCCGACGGCGCTGCTGCTTGCGAGTGAGCCGGGAGGAAACCTCTATGTGGGGCAGACCCTCGGGCCCAACTCCGGCGACGTGATGCAGTAACTCGGACCGTCAGGTCAGTCAGGAACCAAAAATGTGCGGAGCATGCGGCACGACGGTCTACCCCGACCCGGTGATGGGCAACGAACACACCCTCAGAAATCGCATTCTGGTGGCGCGAACGGTGTCCTCCGTCTGTGCCGGCGTGCCCGGCGCACCTCGCATCGCGGCGCTCGCCGCGGGATGGTCGGTGACCAGCGCCACGGGCTCGATCTTGTTGTGCCACACCGTTGCTGACATCTGGCGCGCGCTCCCCGTCCGAAGTGCGTCGGTGCTGCAGCACGCGCTCGAGGTGAGGGCGCTCACCGAAGGGCCCGTGGGCCTTTCGGCGCGCGTCGTTGCCCTCGGGCTCGAGCTCACGCGGCAACGCTTGCTCGTTGGGCCACACCGCTGATCGGGGCACGAAGTTTTAGGATTACGCCACGTAAACAACACAAGACTGCGCTCGGCCGGAATCGATGGCCTGCGCGATTTCGGGATTGTGACCATCATGGCTGGACACGTCTGGTCGGAGCGTAGCAATAACATCGCCCGCATCGCGGCGTAGCGCGGGGGTACGGTGGCAGAACGACTAAGGAGAGCCATGACCCCGTCCGAACTGCTCATCGAAGAGTTTTCCCGTATCCAGGGATACGTAGGTGCGACCCTGAAAAACGCGACCATCGCCACCCTCACGTATCGAGCGGATGCCGATGCCAACACCATTGCCTGGCTCACCTGGCACCTGTCCCGCCTGCAGGACGACCACATCGCCGACCTGGCGGGCACCGAGCAGGTGTACACCGAGCAGGGGTGGGCCGAACGATTCGACCTGCCGTTCGAGCCGAAGAGGATCGGCTATGGCTTCACATCCGCCGAGGTCGCCGACGTCCGCGCCGACGCCGACCTGCTTGGCGGTTACTACGACGCCGTGCACACCGTGACCCTCGCCTATCTAGCCAGTCTGAGCGCGGCGGACCTGGACCGGGTCGTCGACGAGTCCTGGACCCCCGCCGTCACGGTCGGTGTGCGCCTCGCTAGTGTGCTCTCCGACGACCTGCAGCACGCCGGTCAGGCCGCCTTCGTGCGCGGTCTCGCCGATCGCGCTGGCGTCTGAGCCGCGGGCGTCACCCAACACGTTGCGTTTGTTGTTTTGGCGGAGAATGGGGGATTCGAACCCCGCAAGTGGGGCTGTGCGTCACCCGACACGCTGCGGTTTGCTTATCTGGCGGAGAATGGGGGATTCGAACCCCCGAGGGCTTTCACCCAACACGCTTTCCAAGCGTGCGCCATAGGCCACTAGGCGAATTCTCCTGGCCGCCGTTTCAGTAAAGCAACGGCACCAGAGAATCTTACCTGTTTCCAGCGGATGCTGCCGCCACCGGCCCAGACCGCGCTCGGTTGGCCACGCCCCACGTCGTACCCTAAACTGAGGTTCGGCTCCTCGCGTGGCGCCACCTTGGCCAATTCCCCCAGGACGGAAACGTAGCAAGGGTAACCGGGCTCTGGCGGGTGCGCGAGGAGTCTTTTCTATACGGGGAAGCGCGGGGGCAACCAGGGCTGCGCCGTGTGCCGAAACGGCTGGGCAGGCGTTCTCGATTGAGAAGCGCAGGTGCACAGTGGTATCCGTGGGTGCTGTTGGACAGCCGACCGATGCGCGGCCAACCTAAAGATATGGAATACACCCAGCTTGGCCGCTCCGGCCTCAAGGTTTCTCGCCTCTGCCTCGGCACCATGAACTTCGGCCCGGAAACGGACCCGTCCGAATCGTTCGCCATTTTGGACGCCGCCCAGGCCGCGGGAATCAACTATGTCGACACTGCGAACGTCTACGGCGGTCGCCTCGGGCACGGTGCGACCGAGAAGATCGTCGGCGACTGGTTCGCCCAGGGCGGCGAGCGTCGCGATAAGACCGTGCTCGCCACCAAGCTCTACGGTGACATGACCGACTGGCCAAACAACGGCAAGCTCTCGGCCCTGAACATCCGCCGCGCCCTCGACGCGAGCCTCACCCGGCTCAAGACCGACTACATCGACGTGTACCAGTTTCACCACATCGACCGCAGCACCCCGTGGGATGAAATCTGGCAGGCCATGGAGACGGCCGTTGCGCAAGGGAAGATCCTCTACGCCGGCAGCAGCAACTTTGCCGGCTGGCACATTGCCACGGCCCAGGCCGAAGCGCGTCGACGTAATTTCACCGGACTGGTCAGCGAGCAGTCCATCTACAACCTGATCACCCGTGATATCGAGCTCGAGGTGCTGCCGGCCGCACAGGCCAACGGTATCGGCGTCATCGCTTGGTCCCCTCTGCAGGGCGGACTGCTCGGCGGAGTTCTCCGCCAGCAGCGAGACGGGAAGCGTCGCCTCTCCGACCATGCCGTGCAAGCCCTCGCGACTCACCGCGACGCCATCGAGAAGTACGAAGACTTCGCCGCCGAACTCGGCCACGAACCCGGCGACGTCGCGCTCGCCTGGCTGCTGCACCAGGGCGGCGTCACCGCCCCGATCATCGGTCCGCGCACGCAGGACCAGCTGGCTGCGGGCATCCGCGCACTCGATGTGAAACTCGACGCGTCGGTACTGGCCCGCCTCGACGAGATCTTCCCCGGCAAGAAGAGCGCTCCGGAAGACTACGCATGGTGATGCGCGGGCTCGACGTCTTGTTCATCGGCGGTACCGGCGTGATCAGCGCTGCCGCCGCTGCACGAGCGGTCGCGACCGGGCACCGCCTCACGGTGCTGAACCGGGCGACGACGACCCAGCGGCCGGTTCCCGCCGGTGTGGAGGTGCTCACGGCAGACGGGCGCAACCCGGCCTCGATCCGGGCTGCCGTGGGTCGGCGAACCTTCGATGTCGTCGTGGACTTCGTTGCGTTCACGGCTGAGCACGTGGCGGCAGATATCGAGCTGTTCACGGGGCATACGGGCCAGTTCGTGTTCATCAGCTCGGCGTCGGCCTACCAGAAGCCGCCGGCTCGACTGCCCATTCTGGAATCCACGCCGCTTCGAAACCCCTACTCGCAGTATTCGAGAGACAAGATTGCCTGCGAAGACCTGTTGGTCGCGGCCTACCGTGAGCAGGGATTCCCGGTCACGATCGTGCGCCCCTCGCACACCTACGACCAGACGGCGATTCCACTCACCGGCGGGTGGAGTGACATCGTCAGCATGCGCGCCGGCCGCCCCGTGCTGGTGCACGGTGACGGCACCTCGCTCTGGACGATCACGCACAGCCAAGACTTCGCAAAGGCCTTTGTCGGGCTGTTCGGCCTGCCACAGGCCATCGGCGACAGTTTCACCATCACCTCCGACGAATTTCTGCCGTGGAATAGAATCTACGAGCTGTACGCCGAGGCAGCGGGCGTGCCACTGCCCGAGCTGGTGCACGTGGCGTCGGAGACCATCGCGGCTGCGGTGCCGCATCTCGGCCCGGCACTACTCGGCGACAAGGCGCATTCCGTCATCTTCGACAACAGCAAGATAAAGGCGCTCGTGCCCGATTTTGTCTGCACCACCCCGCTCGCGCTCGGCGCGCGCGACACCATCCGCTGGTACGACGCACACCCCGACGCGCAAATCAGAGACACGGGCCTCGAGCGCAGCTTCGAGGCGCTCATTGACGCGGCTAGGACGAGGGGTTAGCAAACAGGAAAAAGCGTTTCGGCTCAGGTGGCGGCGGAGCTGGCGTCGACCGAGCTAACGTCGACCGAGCTGGCGTCGACCGAGTTGCCCGCAACCTGAACCGCCACGTTTGCCAAGAGCTGATCCAGGAACGCCGTGGCGGCCGGGCTCGGCTCGTCGGCGACGGCGACCGCGACACTCCACGTCGGCAGGCCGCCGGGCAATTCGATCGTGCGCAGGGTTTCGGGACGCTTGGCGGCGAAGCTCGCCGGAACAATGGCGACTCCGAGGTTGTAGCCCACCAGATCCAGTAGAGAATGCACGTCGTTGACCTCCATCGCCGCCCGATAGTCGAATCCGGCTGCGGCACAGGCCCGTCGGGCGAGCACGTGCGCGGCCCAACCGGACTGAAAACCGATCAGCGACTCGGTGCGCAAAGACTCCAGAGTGATCAAGGATCGGGCGGCCAGCGGATGGTCGGGGTGAGCGAGTACAACGAGCCTTTGCGTACCGAGCTCGTGCAGGGTAACCCCTGGCGGGGTGGGACCGGTCTCGACGACGACCGCGATATCCGCTCGCCCGCTTGCGACGCTCTCGATGAGTTCGACCGAACCCGCGTAGCGCAGTCTGACCTCGACACCACGGTTGACCGTGCGGAACTGCGCCAGTTCGGCGGGCAGGTCGATTGCGCCGGCACACGGCTCGGCCCCGACGGTGAGCCGGCCGCGCATGAGACCACGAACGGCCGCGACCGCATTCTGCGCGGCGGCGGCGCTGGCCAGCGTGCGCAGGGCGTCCGCCAGAAGCGCCTGTCCGGCCGCGGTCAGTTCCACCCGTCGAGTACTGCGGGCGAAAAGCGACATCCCGAGTTCACCTTCGAGGGCACGAATCGAAGCCGAGAGGCCGGACTGTGAGATCTGTAAGAGGTCGGCGGCATGGGTGAAGTGACGTTCCTCGGCGACCGTAACGAAATGTTCAAGTTGACGGAGTTCCATTCAACGATCCTATGACTGGATCAGGTCGCGTTCAGAAGTGAATCTACTGGACTGAAGCCCGGGGGTGGACGCCTCCGCGGCCAACGGGACCTTTGGCACTTGAGGCACGACCAAGGCTCAATAGGATGGAGGAAGCGCGGCTGCGTGGCCGCGAGACGATGCGGAGGACCGATGATCCATGATTCCGGCACCATGACCTGGCATACGCGTGCACCCGCACCGCTTCGCCCGGAGGCCCTCGCGAGTATCGACGCCTGGTGGCGTGCCGCGAATTACCTGACCGTCGGCCAGATCTATCTGCTCGGCAACGCCCTGCTCACCGAGCCCCTCACCCGCGACCACGTCAAACCGCGCCTGCTCGGCCATTGGGGCACAACGCCCGGCCTCAACTTTCTCTACGCGCACCTGAACCGCGCCATCCAGGAACGCAGCCAGAGCACTATCTACATCACCGGCCCGGGCCACGGCGGCCCCGGAATGGTCGCCAACGCCTATCTTGACGGCACCTACACCGAGGTCTACGCCGACATCGAACAGAACGCCCGCGGCGTGCAGAAGCTGTTTCGCCAGTTCTCCTTTCCCGGCGGAATCCCCAGCCATGCCTCGCCCGAACTCCCCGGATCCATCCACGAGGGTGGCGAACTCGGCTACGCCCTCAGCCACGCCTACGGGGCCGCATTCGACAATCCCAACCTGCTCGTGGCCGCGGTGGTGGGCGACGGCGAGGCTGAAACCGGGCCGCTCGCCACCAGCTGGCACTCCAATAAGTTCATCGACCCGATTCACGACGGCGTCGTGCTGCCCATTTTGCACCTCAACGGGTACAAGATCGCCAACCCCACCGTGCTCGCGCGCATCCCCGAAGACGAGCTGCTCGACCTCATGCGCGGCTACGGTCACACTCCGTACATCGTCTCTGGCGGCTTCGACGGCGAAGATCCGCTGCTCGTGCACGCCCGCATGGCCGAGACCCTCGATCGGGTGCTCAACCAGATCGCCGAGATCAAGGCAGCGGCCGCGGAGGCCGATAAAAACAACGAGGATTTTGCCCGTCCACGCTGGCCGATGATCATCCTGCGCACTCCCAAGGGCTGGACCTGTCCCGCCATCATCGACGGCGTGCAGGTGGAGAACACCTGGCGCGCCCACCAGGTTCCGCTCGCCAACGCCCGTGACACCCCGGAGCACACGGCCCTGCTCGAAGAGTGGATGCTCTCCTACCGTCCCGCAGAGCTGTTCGAGTCCAACGGTGCTCCCGTCGCACACATCCGAGCTCTCGCCCCGGTCGGCCCCCTGCGCATGAGCGCCAACCCGGTCGTCAACGGCGGACTCCTGCGCCGTGACCTGCACCTGCCCGACTTTCGCAATTTCGCCGTCGACGTGCCAGAGCCGGCTGCGACGACGGATGAGGCCACGCGGGTGCTGGGCGGCTACCTGGCCGAAGTCATCCGCTTGAATCCCGACAACTTTCGCATCTTCGGGCCGGATGAAACCGCCTCCAACCGGCTGGCCCCGCCGGTCTACGAGGTGACCAGCAAACAGTGGGACGCCGAGATCCGGCCCGGTGACACGAACCTGGCGCGAGCTGGTCGCGTCATGGAGGTGCTGAGTGAGCACCAGTGCCAGGGTTGGCTCGAGGGCTACCTGCTCACCGGGCGGCACGGACTGTTCAACTGCTACGAAGCGTTTATTCACATCGTTGATTCCATGTTCAACCAGCACGCCAAATGGCTCAAGGTGACCGCCGATATTTCGTGGCGGGCCCCGATCGCGAGCCTGAACTACCTGCTCAGCTCGCATGTCTGGCGGCAGGATCACAACGGGTTCAGCCACCAGGACCCCGGATTCATCGACCACGTCGTCAACAAGAGCGCCGACGTGGTGCGGGTCTACCTGCCCTTCGACGCGAACACGCTGCTGAGCACCTACGACCACTGCCTGCGCAGCGTCAACTATGTCAACGTGGTCGTGGCCGGCAAGCAGCCAGCGCCGAACCTGCTCACCATGACCGAGGCCGTCGCCCACTGCAACCGGGGACTGGGCATCTTCGACTGGGCGGGCACCGAAATTGCCGGTCAGGAGCCCGATGTCGTGCTCGCCGCGGCCGGCGACGTTCCGACGCTGGAGGTGCTCGCCGCCGCCGAGATTCTGCGCGAGAACCTGCCGGATCTCAAGCTGCGGGTCGTGAACGTCGTCGACCTGATGCGCTTGCAGTCTGAGGACGACCATCCGCACGGCCTGAGCGACAGCGCCTTCGATGCCGTGTTCACGCCAGACAAGCCCATCATTTTCGCCTATCACGGCTACCCGTGGCTCATTCATCGGCTCACCTATAAGCGCCACGGCCACGAGAACCTGCATGCCCGCGGCTATAAGGAGAACGGCACCACGACGACCCCATTCGACATGGTCATGCTCAACGACCTCGATCGGTATCACCTCGTCATGGACGTCATCGACCGCACCCCCGGCCTCGCTGCCCGCGCCGGCCTGCTCCGGCAGCAGATGCAGGACGCCCGCCTGGCCGCGCGCCAGTACACCCGGGACTTCGGCGAGGACCTGCCAGCGGTCACCGACTGGTCCTGGTCGAAGACGGATGTCGCGCCGCGCATCGACCAAACCGGCAGCGACAACATCTAGCTAGAACAAACTCACACCCCACATACGCTTGAATGGACACCGTGGCTCGAAGCATCTATATCACCAGCGCCGAAGGCAATACCGGCAAATCTTCAATCGCTCTCGGCGTGCTCGACACGCTCACCCACCTGGTGGAGCGGGTGGGCGTGTTTCGCCCTGTTGCCCGCACCGCAACCGAACCCGACTACGTCGTCGAGCTCCTGCTTCGCCACCTGCAAGCCAACGCCGGACCCGGTGCTGCGGCCGGGCAGACCTACGAACAGAGCATCGGGGTTAGTTACGACGACGTCAACACCGACCCCGACGCGGCCCTGGCCCGTATCGTCGCGCGCTACAAGGCGATTGAAGCCAACTGCGACACTGTTGTCGTCATCGGAAGTGACTACACCGACGTCGGCAGCCCCACCGAACTCGCTTTCAACGCCCGCATCGCCGCGAACCTCGGCGCCCCGGTACTGCTCGTGCTCGGCGGCCGTGTCGGCCCCGGCGAGGGTGAACGCCTCGGCCAGAGCGACGCCCGCTCCGCCGTGGACATCGGTCAGCAGACCGATGTAGCGCTGGCGGAATTGCGCGACGAACACGCATCCATTTTGGCGATCATCGTCAACCGCGCCGACGAAATGGCCCTGGCCGAGATCATCCAGTCGGTGCGCGCCACGACCAACGCCCAGCCGGCGCGCTCGGGCGGAGCCTTCGGCGTGCCGATCTGGGCTATTCCCGAAGACCCCTACCTTGTCGCACCGAGCATGCAGAGCATCATGGAGGCGACCGATGGCACCCTGATCGAGGGCGACCCGGCGCTACTGGCCCGTGAGGCGCTCGGCGTTGTCGTGGCGGCCATGTCGATGGTCAACGTGCTGCCACGACTGATCGAAGGCGCTGTCGTCGTCGTGCCTGGTGACCGTGAGGACGTGCTGCTGGCCGTGCTGCTCGCCAACGCCTCCGCAACGTTCCCATCGATCGCCGGCATCGTGCTCAATGGCGGCTTCGAACTCCCCGACGCTATCCAGCGGCTGATGGAGGGCCTCGCCCCATCGCTGCCGATCATTCGGACGTCGCTCGGTTCCTACGACACGACCATGCGCATCACCCGCACCCGAGGGCGGCTCGCCGCCGACTCGCAACGCAAACACGACACGGCGCTGGCCCTGTTCGAAACGCACGTCGACGCGGCCGCACTGCTCGATCGGCTCGATGTGAGCCGGGCCGAGGTTGTCACCCCGCTCATGTTCGAGTACACGCTGCTTGAACGGGCCCGGCAGAACCGCCAGCACATCGTGCTGCCCGAGGGGGAGGACGACCGCGTGCTGCGCGCCGCTGCCACCCTGCTGGCCCGCGATGTGGTCGAACTGACCATCCTCGGCGAGGAATTCGAGGTGCGCTCGCGCGCCATCGACCTGGGGCTGGACATCTCCAAGGCCCACGTCGTGAGCCCCTATGACGACCTGCTGCGCATCAAGTTCGCGCACGAATATATGCAGTTGCGCGCCCACAAGGGCATCACGCTCGACCAGGCCAACGAGACCGTCACCGACGTGAGCTACTTCGGAACCATGATGGTGCAGCAGGGTCTCGCCGACGGCATGGTCTCCGGGGCCACCCACACCACCGCGCACACCATCCGGCCGAGCTTCGAGATCATCAAGACCCAGGTCGGTGTCGGAGTCGTGTCGAGCGTGTTCCTCATGGCCCTCGCCGACCGCGTGCTGGTCTACGGCGACTGCGCCGTCATCCCGGTGCCCACGGCCGAGCAACTCGCCGACATCGCTATCTCCGCTGCGGCGACGGCGGTACAGTTCGGCATCGAGCCGCGCATCGCCATGCTGTCGTACTCCACCGGCAGTTCCGGCGAGGGCGCCGACGTCGAGAAGGTACGCGCCGCCACCGCCCTCGTGCGCGAGCGCCGGCCCGACCTGCTGGTCGAAGGCCCGATTCAGTACGATGCAGCAGCGGATGCCGCGGTCGCCGCCACCAAGATGCCCGGTTCCAGCGTGGCTGGCCGCGCCACGGTGTTCATCTTTCCCGACCTCAACACCGGCAACAACACCTACAAGGCGGTGCAGCGCAGCGCTGGCGCCGTCGCGATCGGCCCCGTGCTGCAGGGCCTGCGCAAGGCGATCAACGACCTCTCCCGCGGTGCCCTGGTGCAGGACATTGTCAACACCGTCGCGATCACGGCCATCCAGGCGGCCGGGCTTGCCTCCGCTTTGGACACCGGCGCGCGGAACAGTCTTGTCGTGGATGCCACACCCGCCGGGGCAACTCGGTGACTGCGGTTCTCGTCGTCAACTCAGGCTCGAGCTCGTTCAAATATCAGCTGATCGAAATGGATACCGAGACCACGTTGGCGAGCGGTCTGGTCGAGCGCATCGGCGAGCTCATGGGCGCGGCCGCACACTCTGTCGCGGGGGTGGCGGCGACTACAGCAGAGGCGGACGTCGCGTCGAAAACTCCAGGTCCGGCATCCGCTGATCAGAAATGGCAGCGTGAGCTGCCTATTGCCGACCACACGGCCGGATTTGCCGTGATGCTTGAGGCGTTCGCGACCCATGGGCCATCGCTCGCGGCCCACGCGCCAGTCGCGGTCGGGCACCGGGTCGTGCACGGCGGAGCGCGTTTTCACGAGCCGACCCTGGTGACGCCGCAGGTCGAGCGTGACATCGATGATTTGTCCGGGCTCGCGCCGCTGCACAATCCGGGCGCGCTGCAGGGCATCGTCGCGGCCGGTGAAGCTTTCGCGGATGTGCCGCATGTGGCCATCTTCGACACGGCGTTCCACCAGACGTTGCCTCCGGAGGCGTTCACCTACGCGATCAATGCCGACCTGGCGGAGCGTTTTCGCATTCGTCGCTATGGCTTTCACGGCACGAGCCACGGCTTCGTGGCCCGCGAGGCGGCCAACTTTCTCGCGCGCCCGGTGACGGAGCTCAACCAGATCGTGCTGCACCTCGGCAACGGAGGCTCGGTTTGCGCGGTCGCCGGCGGCCGTTCGGTCGAGACCAGCATGGGCATGACGCCGCTCGAGGGACTCGTCATGGGCACCCGCTCCGGTGACATCGACCCCGGCGTGCTTTTTCACCTGCACCGCAGGGCCGGACTCGACTTCGATGACCTCGACACCCTGCTCAACCGCGGTAGCGGGCTGCTGGGCCTCACCGGACGCGGCGACTTGCGCGATGTCATGGAAGCCGCAACCGCCGGTGACGGGCCGTCGCAACTCGCGATCGACGTGTATGTGCACCGAATCAAGGGCTATATCGGGGCGTACTACGCGCAGCTCGGCCGGCTCGATGTGATCTCGTTCACGGCCGGTGTCGGGGAGAACGCGCCGCTCGTGCGCGAACGGTCGCTTGCCGGGCTGGAGGCGCTGGGTATCCGCATCGATCCCGAGCGCAACACGGCCACCGATCGAGGCGCGCGTGTCATCAGCGCCGACGATTCCGCGGTCACCGTACTGGTGATTCCCACCAACGAAGAGCTTGAGATCGCCCGCCAGACCCTGGCGACGGTGGGTTAGCTCGTTCGACCGGTGTGTCGCGGATCGACCGGATTTACGCGCAGGCACAGAACAGTAAAGCGGCGCGAGCGCGGGCGAGTGTCGGTGCGGGCAAGTACCATTGAGAACGTGGTTACCGCCCTGTATCGCCGCTATCGGCCAGAGACCTTTGCCGAGATGATCGGCCAGTCCCAAGTGACCGATCCGCTGATGACGGCGCTTCGCACCAACCGGGTGAATCACGCTTATCTGTTCAGTGGTCCGCGTGGCTGTGGCAAGACCACGTCGGCGCGCATCCTGGCCCGCTGCCTGAACTGTGCTGAGGGTCCTACCGACACTCCCTGCGGTGTCTGCCCGAGCTGTGTCGAACTCGCCCGCGATGGCGGGGGCTCCCTCGACGTCGTCGAAATCGACGCGGCCAGCCACAACGGTGTCGACGATGCCCGCGACATTCGTGAGCGCGCTATTTTTGCGCCAGCGCGCGACCGCTACAAGATCTTCATCCTCGACGAGGCGCACATGGTCACGCCGCAGGGCTTCAACGCGCTGCTCAAGATCGTCGAAGAGCCGCCGGAACACGTGAAGTTCATTTTTGCGACCACAGAACCCGAAAAGGTGATCGGTACCATCCGTTCGCGCACCCATCACTATCCGTTTCGGCTGGTGCCGCCGGGACCGATGCTCGAATACGTGCAGCAGATGTGTGACACCGAGAAGATGGTCGTCGCTCCCGGGGTGCTGCCACTCGTGGTGCGCGCCGGCGGCGGCTCGCCGCGCGACACTCTTTCGCTCCTGGACCAGCTCATGGCCGGGTCCGACGGGCAGTCCATTGAATATGAGCGCGCCGTGGCACTGCTGGGCTATACGAGTGCGTCCCTACTCGACGAGGCCGTTGAGGCCATCGGCGCCCGCGATCCAGCCGCCGCGTTCGATGCGGTCGACCGGGTCATCCAGACCGGGCAAGATCCGCGCCGGTTCGTCGAAGACCTGCTGGAACGCATGCGCGACCTCATTATCGTCGCGGCGACGAGCGTCGCGGGGGCGGCGGCCGTGCTGCGCGGTGTGCCGCAAGATGAACTCGAGCGCATGAACGTGCAGGCCGCCGCTTTTGGGGCGGCCGAACTCTCCCGTACCGCCGATATTCTCAACGCCGCGCTTACCGAGATGAGCGGGGCCACCTCGCCGCGCCTGCACCTCGAGCTCATGATCGCGCGCGCCCTGATTCCCGCGACCGATGACACGACGCGCGGCGCTTTGGCCCGGGTTGAGCGCCTCGAGCGTCGCATCGGCGTCGACGGTGTTGCTGCGGCGCCCGCCGTTGGTGGCTCGGCGAATTCCGCGGGATCTGTGCCGCCGGCCTCGGGCGTGCTTGTCGCGCCTCCTGTGGTGCACGCCTCCTTTGCGCCCGCACCGCTGGTCGAGCCCGCCAAGACCGCCGCACAGGGAATGCTGCCCGTCTCTCAAACGTCGCCATCCTCCGCGCCCGCAGCCTCGGTACCGATCCTGTCTCCACAACCACCGGTCGTGTCTCCACAACCGGTGGCCGAGTCCGCCACTTCGGGAATGCAGGCTGACCGCCCCGCTGTCGCCCCCGGCGCCCCGGTCACTCTGCAGCAGCTCAAGGACGCCTGGCCGGAGATTCTCGAAGCTGTCAAAAACGAGAAGACCACGGCGTGGCTCGTCGTCTACACCGCTCAGGTGCTCGGCCTGAACGGCGACGTGCTCGCCCTCTCGTTCCCGAGCCAAGCCGACGTCGAGAGCTTCAAGCAGCAAAAGGTTCCCGGAATGGGAACCAGCGATTTTCTGCGCACGGCGATCGTGGCTGTGCTCGGCCTGCGGGTCAAGTTCATCGCGCGCGTCGAAGCGAGCCGTGAGACCTCTTCGCCCAGCGCGTCGTCCGGGGCATCGCCGACCGTCGCCGCGGAGCCTGCGCCAGCGAACCCCGCACTCGAATCAACCGCAATTGCAGCACCTGCCGCTAAGGCGCTCGAAGCGGCCGAGCCAGATCCAGGGACTGCGGTTTCGGCGGCATCTCGGTCAGCCGTACCGACTGCAGCTATACCGACTGCAGCGACACCGACTGCAGCGACACCGACTGCACGTGGGGCTGGTGCTACCCCGCGCACAGCGTCCGTTCCGGCCGCTGCTGCGCGCGCGGTAGCGTCGCCGGGCGCAGGCGCGTCACCGGTCGCCGCATCAACCAGTGGGTGGGCCACCGTGGCCATTCCCGGTTCGCCCAATGGTCCGGCAATACCCGTCATCGCCGACGAGACAACGGACGCCACGGCCGACGCTGCTGCGCCGGTTTCGACGACTGCCCCGGTCCCGGTTTCGTCGTTCTCGTCCGCGACCTCAGTTGCCACTTCCGAGGCTGCGACTTCCGGGGCTGCGAACTCCGCGGTACCCGACGCCTCGGCCGCTGCGCCGTTTGCTGCGCCGTTTGCCGCGCCGCAGCGCCACGACGAGCCGCCGTTTGACGACGTACCACCGCCGTTCGATGACGACGTTCCCCCCGAGATGGACGCACCCGCCGACGAACGTGTGCCGAACTACGCGGGGCAGGCTGAGGCATCAGCTGTCCAGACAAACGCCGTGCAGACAAACGCTGTCCAGACAAACGCCGTGCAGACAAACGCCGTCCAGCCCAGCGCGCAGCGTGGGCGACAGCACCCGAACGCCGGCCAGCGCGGCGCCCAAAAAGATCCGTCGCGGGCGCCGTCGTTCGCGACGAAGCAGCGTTACGGCGAGGCCGTCGTGCGCGAGATACTCGGCGCCACCTTCATCGAAGAGCAGCCGTACACCGCGGCGCCCCGAACCAGAAACGACTACTAGACCATGTATGAAGGCATCGTTCAAGAACTGATCGACGAGCTCGGCCAGCTTCCGGGTATCGGACCAAAGTCCGCCCAGCGCATCGCATTCCACATTCTGCAGACCGAGAAGTTCGACGTGACCCGGTTGGCGAACGTGCTGCTCGAGGTGCGCGACAAGGTGCGATTCTGTGAAATTTGTGGCAATGTTTCCGAACAGCCGACCTGTCTCATCTGCCGCGACCCACGTCGCGACCCCACGTCGATCTGCGTGGTGGAAGAGGCCAAAGACGTCGTAGCGATAGAACGCACCCGCGAGTTCAAGGGGCTGTACCACGTGCTCGGCGGCGCCATCAGCCCGATCGACGGCGTCGGCCCCGACGACCTGCGCATTCGCCAGCTGATGCAGCGTCTCGCCGATAACACGGTGCAGGAGGTTATCATCGCGACCGACCCGAACCTCGAGGGGGAGGCTACCGCGACCTACCTGTCGCGCCTGCTCACAACCCTCGAGATCAAGGTGACCCGCCTCGCCTCCGGTCTTCCGGTGGGCGGCGACCTTGAGTACGCCGACGAGGTCACCCTCGGCCGAGCCTTCGAGGGTCGCCGCGAGGTCGCGCACTAGCCACTCCCACCCCGCCCCAGCCTGCAGCGCAGCGTCACATGGCGCCGACCCCGAGCGCCAGCATTTAGGATGGAACCTTGGACGGGGCGCGCATCATCGGCCCGCAAACCCCCATCTCAGGAGTCACATGAGCTTGATCGTGCAGAAGTTCGGCGGGTCATCCGTCGCCGATGCCGAAAGTATCAAGAGGGTCGCCAAGCGCATCGTCGACACCCGCAGGGCTGGCAACGAGGTCGTCGTCGCCGTCTCGGCGATGGGCGACAGCACTGACGAACTGCTCGACCTCGCCCACCAGGTCACCCCGCTGCCCGCCCCGCGCGAACTCGACATGCTGCTCACGGCCGGTGAACGCATCTCGATGGCGCTGCTCGCGATGGCCATCAAAAGCCTCGGCTACGACGCACGCTCCTTCACCGGAAGCCAGGCCGGCATGATCACGGATGCCCGGCACGGTTCCGCGCGTATCGTCGACGTCACACCGGGGCGTATCCGCTCGGCGCTCGACGAGGGCGCCGTCGCCATCGTTGCCGGTTTTCAGGGTTTTAACCGCGACACCAAAGACATCACTACCCTCGGACGCGGGGGCTCGGACACCACCGCCGTCGCCCTCGCCGCTGCCCTCGGCGCCGACATCTGCGAGATCTACACCGATGTCGATGGCGTCTTCACAGCGGATCCGCGCGTCGTTCCCCGCGCTCGCAAACTCGAGCGCGTCACGAGCGAAGAGATGCTGGAACTCGCCGCCGCGGGGGCCAAGGTTCTGTATATTCGCGCTGTGGAATATGCGCGCCGCCACGGCGTCACGCTCCACGTGCGCTCCTCGTTCAACAACAACACCGGCACCATCGTGTACAACGCCGTGACCGCGCGAGAAAAAGGAGAAATCGTGGAAGAGCCAATCATCGCCGGAATCGCCGCTGACCTGAGCGAGGCGAAGGTCACCGTGGTCGGTGTGCCCGACATCCCCGGCAAGGCCGCGCTCATCTTCAAGATCGTCGCGCGCACCAACGCCAACGTCGACATGATCGTGCAGAACGTGTCGGCTGCCGCCACCGGGCTCACCGACATCTCGTTCACGCTGCCTAAGTCAGAAGGGGAGCGGGTACTCACCGCGCTGACCAACGAGAAGGACCTCATCGGTTTCGCGAGCCTGCAGTACGACGACCAGATCGCCAAGCTCGCCCTCGTCGGCGGTGGCATGCGCACCAATACCGGTGTATCGGCGAAACTGTTCGAGGCTCTCTATGAGTCCGGAATCAACATTGAGATGATTTCCACGAGCGAGATCCGCATCTCGGTGGTCACCCGGGCCGACACCATTAACGAAGCCCTTCGCGTGGTGCACACCGCGTTCGGGCTCGACGGCGAGATCGAGGCCGTCGTGCACGGTGGCTCCGGCCGCTAGCCCCTCGACAGCATGAAGTGCCCGTGAGGGCGAACGACGTTAGGAAACACACGTGACCACCTCAGCCAACACAGCCGGTATCAACATCGGCGTCGTCGGAGCCACCGGACAGGTCGGCGCCGTGGTGCGGCGCCTGCTCGAGGAGCGCAATTTTCCGGTCAAGAGCATCCGCTTCTTCGCCTCGGCCCGCTCGGCTGGCAGTACCCTCACCTTCAAGGGTGAGCCCATCACGGTCGAAGATGCGTCGATCGCCGACCCCGCCGGGCTCGACGTGGCCATCTTCTCGGCCGGAGCCACCCTCTCGAAGGCCCAGGCCCCGCGCTTCGCCGCGGCCGGCGTGCTCGTCGTTGACAACTCCTCGGGCTGGCGCATGGACCCCGACGTTCCGCTGGTCGTCAGCGAGGTCAACCCCGAAGCCATCAAACGAGCCGTCAAGGGCATCATCGCCAACCCGAACTGCACCACCATGGCAGCTATGCCCGTGCTCAAAGTGCTGCACGATGAGGCCGGCCTCGAACGGCTCATCGTCAGTACCTACCAGGCGGTGTCTGGCAGCGGCCTGGCCGGCGCGTTCGAGCTGGCCAGCCAGGTACGCGTCGCCGCGCAGGACGAAAACCTTCTGCAGCTCGTGCACGACGGCAGGTCGGTTGCCCTGCCCGAGCCCACCATCTACGCCCGTCCGATCGCGTTCGACGTGATTCCGCTGGCCGGCTCCATCGTTGATGACGGCCAGTTCGAGACCGACGAAGAGAAGAAGCTGCGCAATGAGAGCCGCAAGATTCTCGAGTTGCCCGAGCTGCTCGTTTCGGGCACCTGCGTGCGCGTACCCGTGTTCACCGGCCACTCCCTGTCGATCAACGTCGAGTTCGCCAAGCCGATCAGCGTTGCCCGCGCCCAGGAATTACTAAAATCCGCCCCTGGCGTCGAACTGACCGACATCCCCACCCCGCTGCAGGCTGCTGGTCAGGACGCCAGCTTCGTCGGTCGCATCCGCCAGGACGAAGGCGTAGCAGATGGTCGCGGCCTCGCCCTCTTCATCAGTAATGACAACCTCCGCAAGGGTGCAGCACTGAATGCCGTGCAGATCGCCGAGCTCATCGCGGTCGATCTCGTCGTAGCCTAACCTCGACGCGCGCGGGCCCGCTTCCGCTGGTGCGCGCGAACCCGGAACCCCGTTTGTCACCACAGCCCCACCAAACGACCGCGACCAAATCCGGTCACGCGCGTGCGTTCCAAGACAAGTCGCGTAGGCTTTGACTGCGTGAGTCGAAGTGGGGTGTCTGGCGTGCTGCAGCGCGTCTCCTTTGGCGTGCTCACGGCCGTGGCTTTGGCGTTCATCACGGGCGCAGTCGTCGCCGTTCTGGCTGATCCCAGCACTAGAATCGCCGCTGCGGTGAGCGGAATCCTGTGTGTTGCCGCCCTCGAATTAGCGTGGATTCGAGTGGGCAGTGTGCGTCATCGAACGCCCGTTGTCAGCCTGCCAATTCTCGCCGTACCCGCGCTCGTTCCGGTACTGCCCGGGCAGGCCATCATCGGCGTCGTGATGTTCGGAATTCTCGTGGTGCTGTTGATGAAATCCCGTCGCATCAAATTGGCCGTCTACAGCTCGGGCCTCGCCGGTGTGGGCTGCATGGTCTACTTCCTGATCGATTGGCTTCTCGGTCAGTTCGGTGCAGCCGCGCTGCCAGCCGCCGCCGTGGCATCTGCTGGATATGTGTTGTTCGTATTGGCACTCGAAGTCCTCAGAATGCACCTGCTCAACACCCCCGCAGACCGGGGCGGCCGTCTATTCGTCTCGCCGCTGCGACTGGCTGCGCTGCTGGGCACCGTTGCCGCGTTGACTATGTTCTCGGTCCACTGGGTCAGCGTCGGCTTGCCCACCCCTGGAGAAGGTCGCACCAGCATCCAAACTGCGGTCGGCACGCTCCTGGGGAGTTTTACGGTAGCCACGATCGTCATTGTTGTGCGCTCCGCGTGGAATATGCGACGGAGGCTGAACGGTATCGTGGTCGGCAGCAGCATCCTCAGCCACACACGCAGCGTGGATAGCCTCGCGGATGCCCTGTGCCAGGCTGCGGCCGCCGCGGTCGGTGTGCAGTCGATCGCCCTGCAGCCCGGCCCCGCCGAGGCCGGTGCCATCGGTGTCCCCGTCACGTTCACCCCCGGGGAACCTCAGTTTTTGGTGGCCCGTCGTGACGCGATGGATGGCGCGTTCTCCGGCGTCGACCGGCACACGTTGCAAGCCCTCGCTGCCACCGCTGAACTAGCCGGAAAAGCCCGGCAGAATGTGGCCGGACTCACAGCGAAAGCCAACACCGACCCGCTCACCGGTCTGCCCAACTATGGCGCCTTCCAGGAGGCCCTGAACACCATCAACAGCACCCGCAGCGACACCGAAGCCATCGCCGTATTGTTCATGGACCTTGATGGGTTCAAACGCCTCAACGACACCTGCGGGCACCAGGTAGGTGACGAGGTGCTGCGGGTTCTGGGCCAACGACTGCGCCAGGCTGTGCGTCCGCACGATGTCGTCGCCCGGGTCGGCGGCGACGAATTTGTCATCATCCTCACGCGCCTGGCCACCCTCGACGAAGCCACGGCCATCGCTCAAACGATCCGCAGAGCATCCGCGGCGCCGCTCGTTGTCGGCACCGACACCTTCACTCCGAGCCTCAGCATCGGCGTGGCGTTTTCCGCTGTCATCGAAACGGATATCGCCTCGCTCGTTCGCGACGCTGACCACAGCATGCTCATGGTCAAGAAAAGGCGCCGCCGCCGCGGCAACACAGACGGCGTGGCGAGCATGAACGTGTCTGGCCACCGCTCGTCGCGGTTCGACGCCACGGTTGCTCGTGCTATCGACGAAAACCAGTTGCAATTGGCCTATCAACCCATCGTCAGCCTCGTTACCGGCCGTATTTGGGCGTTTGAGGCATTGCTGCGCTACGTCGACCCGGAGCTGGGCGCGATCTCACCGCCGTCGCTGGTGGAAAAGGCCAAGAGCCTGGGGCGGTTCGACAAGCTGACCCGGCAGGTTGCCGAGAAGGCCATGGCCGCGGCCGCCGAATTTCGACTTGTCGAACCCGGCATCATCTGCATCACCGTCAACGTTGAGGCCGGGCAGCTGGCGCCGGAACGACTCGGCACGTTCGCAGAAAACCTGAACAGTCGCTACCCCGAGATTTTGCTGTGCCTCGAGCTCAACGAACGTTCGGCGGCGCGGGTCTCGGCGCAGATACGAGAGCAGGCTGATCGGCTGCGCGAGGTGGGTATTCTGATCGCACTCGATGACTACGGGTCCGAAGATTCCTCGGTCGATTCGCTCGTTCGGGTGCCGATGGACATTCTCAAGATTGATCGCAGCCTGGTCGATGACCTTGCCGACGTGCGCCAGCGTGAGGTGCTCACCGCCCTGCAAAGTTTCGGCGACAAGCTCGAGTATTCGATGATCGTCGAAGGTGTTGAAAACGAACACATGGCCGTTCAGCTGACCCAGCTTGGCATTCGGAGCGCGCAGGGGTTTCACTTTGGGGTGCCACAGGGGTTCACTGAAACGGTTGATCGGCTCGATGAGTTCGGTGCTGAGGCCGTGCTGCCCTCCCACAGTGGGGCGGTCGTGCACCCCGAGCCGCAGCCGGCAGCCCAAGCCGCGCCTGGTTCGGGGGCACCGTCATGATCCAGCGCCACCGCTCAAATCGGGCGTACCGCGATCGGGTCGAACGGTCCGTCTTTTTGACGCAGTTGCTGGTCGGATCGGCGACGCTGCTTCTGGTCGCTGTGTCGGGGCTGCTCGACAGGCACCTCTTCAACAACCAGCTGTTCCTAGCCGGTATTCTCATTATCTTTCTCACCACCGCTGTGTCGGCCGGGGTGCCGTGGCGGCACGTCGATAAGAAGTGGATCGTCGTCCTGCCCATCCTCGACCTCGTTGGGCTGGTGATCGCCCGGGAAGGCGAGCCGCTGCTCGGCACGACGTTTCTGCTTGTTTTTCCCATCATCTGGTTGTCGACGCACTTCGGTGGTCGGGGCGCCGTCGGAGGTGTCGTCTTCACCTCGGCGCTACTCTGGGCTGCGGGTTTGATGCGAGCGGATTCGGTTTCGGGCAGTGAGATTCCGCGGCTGGCCATCGTGCCTATCGTGCTGGCCTTCGTCGCAGCGACAACGCACACGACGACGAAGCGTGCCACAGCGCAGCAGGCGCTGCTCACCCAGCAGTCCGTCCTGTTCGAGGGGGCCCTGCGCCGCTCTCGCCGTGAGGAACGCACCCTCGACGAGATCGTCAACAGCGTTGACTTTGGCGTTGTCGGGTTCGACCGAGAGTCCAAGCCGAATTTCATCAACCGAGCCCAACGCGAAATGCTCTCCCGTTTCGGCGTGAAAGAGGGCCAGATCTCGTCGATCGAGGTCTACCACGAAGACCAGGTCACCCCTTTTGCCGAGGCTGATCGGCCGTTCCAACGGGCGATGCGCGGCGAAACAATCGACCGCGTGACTGTCTGGGTGGGGGAGCATGGCCAGCACCAGGCCGCCGTGATCATTTCTGCCCGGCCTATTCTCGACGAGAACGACAACTTCGACGGCGGTGTCATGGTCTCCAGGGACGTCACCGCCGAACTGCGTGCGATCAAGGCGCGAGATGACCTCGTCGCATCCGTTTCCCATGAATTGCGCACTCCGCTGACCTCGATCATGGGCTACCTCGAACTGGCCCTCGATGACGATGCCCTCGATCCGTCGACCCGGCGCATGCTTGAAGTGGCGTCGAAGAACTCCGACCGCCTGCTGGCTCTGGTCGCCGATTTGCTCACTACGGCCGCCGCGACCAAGCACGAGCTCGCTATCACCCTGGCCCCGTGCGACCTGGCGGCGATCGTCACCGACGCCATCGAGTCGATGCGGCCGATCGCCGCCGATCGCGACATCACGTTCGTGCTGGTGGCGTTGCCGGCCGTGCGATTGCAAGCGGATGCTTTCCGCCTGCGCCAGGTGATCGACAACCTGTTCTCCAACGCGATCAAATACAACATCACGGGCGGTCGCATTGACGTGACCCTGGAGGATTCCATCTCCCAGGTGGAGCTTCGCGTGGTCGACACCGGCCGGGGGATGACCCAGGGTGAGCAGCTGAACCTGTTCGATCGGTTCTACCGGGCCGATTCGGTGCGTGGATCGAGCATCCATGGCACCGGTCTCGGACTCAGCATCAGCCGCGATATCTGCCGCCGGCACGGGGGCGACCTGACGGTTGAATCCGCACCCGGCAAGGGCACCACCGCGATCGCGACGTTACCGCGCCCATCATGAATGCACAGCAAGGGATAGACGAATGAACCTCGACACACCGACACTGCTCGTTGTGAATGGCGTGGTCATCGCGCTGTGCGGGGTGTCGTTCATTCTGAATACTGCGTTCCATCGCACCGATTCCGTCGGCCGCATTTGGAGCTTGGGCTTCATCGCCGCCATGGTCGTCACCATCGCGCACGGCGCTTCCGCGACCGGCCAGCTGATCTGGTGGTCCATCGTTGTCGCGAACGTATCGTTGACGATCGCCGTCGGGTCGCTGTGGGCAGGGCTCCGGCGGTGCAACCGGCGCAGCCGTGGCTGCTTGTGGATGGTCGGCGCGATCAGCGTTCTTGTGCTCTCCGCAACGCTGCTGCATGGAGAATCCGCCGGCCGCTGGGCCGGCGCCGCAGAATTGTGGATTGCTGTGGCGGTCCTGTGCCTTCTCGGTGCACTTGAAGCCGTGCGCGGGCGTATGCGCCGCAACCTGAGCGGACAGATTCTGGCCGTGGCCCTGTGGGTCACTGCAGCGGCGGCTACGGCTCGCTCCATCGTCTTCACCGTGGGCGGGGAAACCGGGGCGCTGTTCCTGACCTATTTCAACACGGCCAACGCCACGGCGCTCAGCCTGTGTATCGTGGTGCTCCTGACCATCGCCGTTTCCGCCCTGCGCGCGCAGCAAATGTCGGGCAGTGCCGTCGGTGACCTAACCGACGGCATCCACTCGGCGGCGGGCGTGCTGTCGGCGGCCGCCTTTGGGCAGGCGGCCACCGACCATCTGAGTCGTGCGAGAAATGCGGGCGTGGGGCTTGCCGTGATCGGTGCCGATATCGACAATCTGCCGGAAATCAACGTTGCCTTCGGCCGGGTGGCCGGCGATGAGGCGATCGCCTCGTTCGCCTCGAAACTACGTGCGAGTGCTCCGGTGCTTTCGATCATCGGGCACCCGGCCAGCGGGCGGTTTCTAGTGCTCGTCGGCGCCGGGTCGGCGGCCGAAGCCCGCGCGGTCGCCGAACGCATGCAGGCGACCCTCGTCGACGAACCGTTGAAGGAGGCTTCCCTGATTCGACTGACCGCGAGTTTTGGTATTGCCGACACGTTCGACCACGGCTATGCGCTGACCGCGCTGAGCATCGCAGTCAATACGGCCATAGAGACCGTCAAGGAGCGCGGCGGTAACGATATCGCCGTCGAACTCGCCGCGACCGGCCACGACGGATCTTGATCAGATCTTGACGCGAAGCAGCTCCGAAATGCACCCAGATCTGTCAGAGTGATAGGCGTGACCTTGCCGATGCATTCTGCTACCTCGACCAGCGGAGGCTCGGCATGAGTTCGCTGGTCGACCCAGCCACACTGCAGCGACTGAGAAGAGATCTCGGCGGGGACGTCGCTATACAAAACCGGTTCGTGAACGATTTTCTCGATCTCTGGCACAACCGGGAGTTGCGCTTGTGCCGCGCCTTGGCCACAGCAGACCTCGAGGATGCCGACATTGTGCTGTTGAGCATCCGCTCAAGCAGCCAAATGCTGGGAGCCGTGCGTCTCGAAAACACTGCGGGCCTTCTGCACCGCACCCTGAAGGACCAGGATCTGCCCGGGTGCCGGCAGCAATTGCCCCGTCTCGCCGCGGTGGCCACAGATACCTGCTTGGCGCTGTCGCGGTATATCGCGCGTTAGATCGCTTGAGCCGGCCGGATTTGGCCCAGCGATTGCTCTCGTCGTACTATTCCTCGGCTGCCAGGCGATAGCCCACGCCACGCACGGTTTCCAGCCAGTGCGGTGTCGTGCTGCTGTCACCGAGTTTGCGACGCAGGTTGCCCATGTGCACTTCGACCGCGCGCCGATCGGCCTCGTTCACCGGATAGGCGCTCGCATAGGCTTCACCGCGCAGCAGCAGGGCGAGATCGTTCTTGCTGCGCACCCGCCGCTGTGATTCGAGCAGGGCGGCGAGCAGTTCGAACTCTGTGCGGGTCAGTTCGAGTTGAGTGCCGGCCAGTTGCACGAGGCGTTCCTCCGGATTCAGCCGCAGGTCGTTGTGTTCAAACCAGCCATTTCGTGGTGTGGCGCTGCGCAGCGGGCTCGCGGCGTCTTCGGCCGGTGCGTAGGTCGGAGCGGATGCGACGTGGGTCTGTCGAAACACCGGGTCAAGAGGGGTGTCAGTTGGCGCAGCGTTGGTCAAACTAGTGCTGGCGGGCGTGGCGACCAGTGGGTCGGCCACCACCGCCTCAGCACGGGCGGCCACCGGCGCGGGCACGATAGGCGCGGCGGTGGGCACGGCGGCGGTAGCCGCGGTGGTGGTTTGGCGAGGGCGTCGCAACATTGCTTCGATGCGAGCACGCAGCTCCCGCGGACGAAACGGTTTGGTCAGGTAGTCGTCAGCGCCGGCTTCGAGGCCCTGGAGGGTGTCGATTTCGTCGTCGCGGGCGGTGAGCATGACGAGGTAGGTAGGGCTGAACGCGCGGATACGCTTGGCTGTTTCGAAGCCGTCCATACCGGGCATACTCACGTCGAGGGTCGTGACGATCGGATCGTGGGCGCGTACCGCGGCGATACCGTCGAGGCCGTTGCTCGCGGCGATTGTCTCGAACCCGGCCTGAGTGAGCACGGCCTCCAGCAGGTTGCGAATATCTGCGTCGTCTTCGATGATGACGGCGACGCGCTGCTCGGGTTTTTCTGACAACATGCGTTCCAGTATCCCGTTAAGTTGGCAGATCCTCACCGAGGTGACTTATTGCGTTAATAAACTGACCGTTCCGACCCCGGCCGAAAATCACTCCGACGTTCCGCCAGCTGCCATCTGCTGGCAGGGGGTGGGCTCTGGGCGGTGATCGACCCTGGTGTCCGCTGCGTCGCGACAGTAGCCGCGGAGCGGTACTGCACCCCTTTGGGCGCCTCAACGCGCCCGCACCGATAGGTGCAGGCCGCCGCGGAACTGGGCGGCACGGTAGGGCGCATCCGCTCGCAGCGATACACTCAGCAGTGTGAATTCTTCGGGAACCGTCGACGTAGTCCTCATTGGTGGCGGCATCATGAGCGCCACCCTCGGCATACTCCTGAAGGAGTTGCAGCCCGACTGGCGCATCGAGGTGTACGAGCGTCTCGGCGAACTTGCCCAGGAGAGCTCGAACCCGTGGAACAACGCCGGCACCGGCCACGCTGGCTTGTGCGAGCTCAACTACATGCCGCAGGCGCCCGACGGTTCGGTCACGGCCGACAAGGCCGTCGTCATCAACGAGCAGTTTCAGATCAGCCGCCAGCTGTGGGCCCACCTCGTTTCAATCGGCGCCCTGCCGGAGCCGAACAAGTTCATCAACTCCACCCCGCACATGACTTTTGTGCACGGTAAAGCCAACGTGGAGTACCTGCGCAAACGTCATGCCGTGCTGGTCACCCAGCCGTTGTTCTCCGGCATG
This sequence comes from Cryobacterium lyxosi, assembly GCF_004403345.1. Taxonomy (NCBI): domain Bacteria; kingdom Bacillati; phylum Actinomycetota; class Actinomycetes; order Micrococcales; family Microbacteriaceae; genus Cryobacterium; species Cryobacterium lyxosi. The sequence goes on along the minus strand of NZ_SOGT01000008.1, from coordinate 13,242 downwards.
GAGTTCAGCGACGACGCGGCGAAGATCGGTACGTGGACGCCGCTGCTCACCCGCAAGCGCCCGGCCGGCCAGAAGATTGCCGCGACGCGCATCGCGAGCGGAACCGACGTGGACTTCGGCGCCCTCACCCGGTTCATGTTTGACACCCTCGAACAGCAGGGGGTCACGATGCACATGAACGAGCAGGTCGTCGGTCTCAAGCACAAAGCGGATGGCACCTGGAACCTCAAACTGCTGCGCCATGTCGGCCAGACCCGCACCAGCATCAACGCCCGCTTCGTCTTCGTCGGTGCCGGCGGTGGAGCCCTGGCGCTGCTGCAGCAGAGTGGAATCCCCGAGATCAAGGGTTTCGGCGGGTTTCCGATCAGTGGCCAGTTTCTGCGCACCACCAATCCAAAGCTCGTAGCCCAGCACCAGGCCAAGGTATACGGCAAGGCAGCCAAGGGCGCGCCGCCCATGTCGGTGCCGCACCTCGATACCCGCATGGTCGACGGCGAAATGTCGCTGTTGTTCGGCCCGTACGCCGGTTTCAGCCCGAAGTTCTTGAAGACAAGCACCTGGTTCGACCTGCCGTTCTCGATTCGTACGCACAACCTCGGCCCCATGCTCGCCGTCGCACGTCACAACTTCGACTTGATGAAATACCTTCTCGGCGAGGTATTCGCCTCGCGAAATGCCAAGCTCAAGGCCCTGCGGGAGTTCATTCCCGCTGCGGTCTCGGACGACTGGGAGCTCATCACGGCCGGCCAACGCGTGCAGGTCATGAAGCACGACGCCAAGCTCGGCGGGGTGCTGCAGTTCGGCACCGAGGTCATCGCGTCCGCTGACGGGTCGATCGCCGGCCTGCTCGGTGCCTCGCCGGGGGCCTCGACGGCCGCGCCGATCATGGTGGACCTGCTGGCCCGCTGCTTCCCCGACCGCATCGAGGGCTGGAAGCCGCGTATACGTCAGATGATCCCCAGTTACGGCACCAAACTCTCCGACGACCCTGCCGCGGCCGCGGCGTCGCTGGCCGCCACCGCTGAGATCCTGCACCTGAGCAACTAGCCGTCCGGCACCGGCCGGGCGGGCGTCTACGTGGCTTTCGCCTGCGCGGCTACTGCTCGGCTTCTGCTGGGCGTCTGCTAGACGTCTGCTGAGTGGCCGGCGAGGCGCATAACTCCTGCAATCTGCGTGCTGCTACCTGGGCTCCTGCGTGATCACGCGGGAGCCTCGGCGTGCCTGGAGCAAATTGCAGGAGTTATGCGCCTGAGAGAAGTTGGCCGGAGGGCTTTGCCGGAGTCATGCGCGGGCGGTGCTTTGGAGTGGCGTGAGAGTTTTGGAGCTGCGCCCGGTCAACCCTTCGATCGAGGCAGTCAGCTGATGTCTACCAGCTGATGTCTACCAGCTGATGTCTACTTGAGGCTCAGAACGGTCCGGAGGCGGCACGTGAACCCGAACATTGGCGTTTCGGATGCGGAAACCTGCGTGTATCGCAGCCGGTCCGGCCGGTCGGTTCACGCACAGCGGAGTGGCCGACGCGATTGGCCCGTGTGACACGACGCGCCTGCCTAAGCATCGGCACAGAGACCGTTTCCGGCAGAGAAACTGTGTACCGGTAGAGAGCCCGTTCCCGGCAGGGAGACCGTTTCCGGCAGAGAAACTGTGTACCGGTAGAGAGCCCGTTCCCGGCAGGGAGACCGTTTACCGGCACAGAGACCGTTTCCGGCAGAGAAGCTGTGTACCGGTACAGGGCCTATGTCCGGCAGGGAGACCGTGCGCCGGCAGGGAGACCGTGCACCGGTAGGGAGACCGTGCGCCGGCAGGGAGACCGTGCACCAGTAGGGAGACCGTGCACCGGCAGGGAGCCCGCGTGGCCGCCGACTCCCCGGTGGTCTATATGACGTGGCCCCCGTCATCCGCTTTCGGACTGGTCCTGGACTCTTCTTTCTTGACGGATGCCTCGGTGCGATCCAGCAGATCGCTCACCTTGGTCTGCGCCACGGATGCTGCGTCGCGCGCAATGGTCTCGGCCTGCGGGATAACCTTCTGCGTGGTGGGGTCACCCCAGAGCCGGTGGGCTTTCGCGCTCAGCCGGTCGTAGGCCTGGCGGCCAGCCTTGGACCCGAGCACAAAGCCCGTTGCGGTGCCGGCGAGGAACAGGAATTTGCCTTTCATGGGGACTCCTTCAGGTTGCGGGGTGTTGGCCCTGGCTTCGGCGCGGGTGGGATCGGCGTCGTGGGTTCGGCGCGGGTGGGATCATCGTCACCCACGTCGCGGCCGATCAGATCAGGGTTCGAGGGGTTGTCGACCGGGTCCACGTCGTCGAGGTTCACCTCGGTGTCGCTGTCCGGCTCGACCGCGGCTGCGACGGCAGCTTCTCCCGCAGTCGACCCATCGGTGCTCGGAGCTGGACCGTCCGGGCCGGTGCTCGCACTCGCACTCGCGACCGGAATGGTCGGTTTGGGGTGTTCCCTGGAAGACCCGCCTGGATTCCCGGCAGGCTCCGCGTGTTCCGCGTCGGGGCCGTCGGGGCCGTCCGGTCCCACGAGCTGGTCGGGATTGGTCGGTGTGCTCGGCGGCTCCGGAATACTGAGCGGCGGCTCTTCAACGGGATCAGAATCGTGGGACACGGGCATACCTTTCTCGATGACCATAGCTGCGCCTCGACCGGCGACATTTAAGTTATACCCCGAACAGGGGACATTCACTGAAATTTGCTCGCGCTGCCGGCGCGACAATGTGCCGGGTGACTTTTTTGCTCACTCCGTGTCGCCGAGCAAAAGTGCCCGCAGGGCTGTTTCGACCGATACCCGGCTCGCCGGGTCGATGGTTTCACCCGCGCGAAACAGATCGACGACGCGCGGATCGACGTAACTCGTGCGGGCGATCGCCGGCGTATTGCCGAGCGCATCGGCGGCCTGCCGCATCGCTTCGGCGATGGCGCGGTCATCGGAGCGTCGGCTGCGCGTTGCCGCGCGTGGTGGCCGCGCAGTGGATGCCGGGGACACAGCAAACGAGGTTGGCACACCACTGGGGCCCGCCCCACCGGCCGGCCCCCCGGCAGCCGGCCCCGCCGGTCGCGCGCTCGCCGCCAGGCTCGCCGTCAAACTCTGCGCCAGGCTCTGTGCGGCCGCGATCGTGCCCCGCAGGGTACGAAAGTCCTTTGCGGTGAACTCGCCGCCGGTGCGTTCCTTGATGAAATCGTTGATGTCGGAGGCCGAGACGACGTCCTCGACGCCATCCAACACCCAGGACAGCAGGGGTGCGGCCGGCCGTTCGCGCAGCCGGGCACGCAGGTAGGTGGCGAGGTCGGCATCCGTAATCACGCCCTCGAACTGCTGCCCACTCTTAGCCGGGAAATCAAGCCTGACCTCGTCGCCGCGCACCGTGACGTGCGAGCAGAGCAGGGTCGAGAGTCCGTGGCTGCCGTAGGTGTCGGCATAGCGCTCGCTACCGATGCGCAGTGAGGCCAGGTCGAGCATGCGAAATGCCGCGGCGAGTGCCCGAGTGCGCGGCGGGCCGTCGCCGCGCAGTTCACGGGTGACCTGGCCGCGCACCCGCGGCAGAGACGAGGCCAACTGCAGCGCGCGCTCGAACTTGAGGCGGTCCTTCTGTTCACGCCAGGCCGGGTGGTAGATGTACTGGCGGCGATCGGCGGCATCGATGCCGATCGCCTGGATATGACCGTTCAAGTGCGGTGAGATCCAGACGTCGTTCCACGCTGGAGGGATAGCGAGGGCCGCGAACCGCTGCCGCAGTTCCGTGTCGGTGATTTGTTGCCCGGCCGGGTCGCGATAGCTGAACCCCGTACCCGCCCGCCGCCGGGAATACCCTGGTCGGGTCGGGTCGCTGCGTCGTAACCGGGTCATGCGGATCCCCTCTCTGTGCGCCTGCCCGGAAGAGTAGTGCGAATCACTCGCGAACGGATGCGACGCCCCCCGTCTCGGAGGTCGCGCCGCACGTCAGGCCTCGCGGCACCCGGTACATTTCGCGGCACCCCGTGTTAGGGGTGCCCGCTTTCCGGACGAGTGCTGCGAAGAGGCAGCGCGCGCGGGGCGGCCGCCGGCATTCGTTTCAGTCCGGATCTATTGCGCAGCACTTGCATTTGACTAGTACCTGTGTTCGACTGGATGCATGCGGTGGAGCTCACAAGAATTACAGACCGAACAAGTTGGGGCGCTGCCGGGACTCGCCCGCCTGAACAACCTCGTGCGCAGCGTGCAGACGCCCGAGTTCGCGGGAATCACGTTCCACGAGATCCTGTGCAAGTCGGCGCTGAACCATGTTCCCGGCCAGAGCACGATGCCGTTTGGCTACACGATCAACCCCTACCGCGGCTGTTCACACGCCTGCACCTACTGCTTTGCGCGCACCACGCACCAATACCTCGACCTCGACGCCGGCAAAGATTTCGACAGCGAGATCATCGTGAAGGTCAACGTGGCCGAGGTCTTGAGAAAAGAACTCGCCAAGCCGACGTGGGGCCGGCATCCAGTGGCTCTTGGCACCAATACCGACCCCTACCAACGCGCGGAGGGACGCTACCGCCTCATGCCCGGCATCATTGCGGCCCTCGCCGACAGCAAGACGCCCATCTCCATTCTCACCAAAGGCACGCTGCTGCGCCGCGACCTCGACCTGCTCGTGGAGGCGAGCGAACACGTTCCGGTGGACCTGGCCATGTCGATCGCAATCTACGATGACGAGTTGCAGCAGTCGGTCGAGCCCGGAACCCCCACCACCAAGGCGCGCCTTGCCACGGTCACCGCGGTCCGCGAACGCGGACTCGACTGCGGCGTCTTTCTCATGCCAATTTTGCCCTTTCTCACCGACACCCGCGCCCACCTCGACGAGGCCCTGCGGCGGGCCAAGGCCGCCGGCGCCACGAGCGTGCTCTACTCGGGACTCAACCTCAAGCCCGCCGTCAAAGACTGGTACCTGCTGTGGCTGGCGCGCGAGCATCCGGAACTCGTTGGCCGTTATCGAGAACTCTACGCCGGCGGCCAATACGCGCCCAAGGAGTACCGTACCTGGCTCGCCGCCCGCATCAAACCCCTCATTCGTGCGCACGGCCTGGAGCGTGGAATCGTCGACCCAGCCACCGGTGGCCTGCGGTCAAGTGCCCTTCCGGTCTCCCCAGAGCGGATGCCGACGTCCGGCTCCCGCACGCCCGCGTCGCCCCCGCCCGCGCCCCGTGTGCTGGCCGCCTCAAGTGTGCCGGCCGCGTCAAGTGGACGGGGCCCGGGCCCGGACCGTGGGCCCAGTTTAGAAACGGGGCCCGGGGCCATAACGTGGGCCCGCGCTGCGGAGGCGCCGCGATCGCTGATCGCGGCGGAGCTTCCGCCCGATCTGGCGCCGACCCTGTTCTGACTCCGTTCCGGGACGGGGCCCGGGCCCGGGCCGTGGGCCCAGCTTAGAAACTGGGCCCGGGGCCATAACATGGGCCCGGCGAGCGGATGCCGCGAACGCCAACCCCAAGCACCCCAACAGCACCCCCGCTCAACCACCGCCCACCCCCGGTGGCATACTTAACGCGGGGGAAATATGTCTCTAGGGTTACCCGGCCACCTGGTCCAGCTGACGCTCACGCGTGCCCTCGCGCGGGCCGCACACTGGTTTGCGCTGACCTGTCTCATGGCCGCAGTCGTCTCGGTTGCCGTTCTTAGTCTGCACAGTCCCGAACTTTGGGTGACAGTCGGGGTCGTCGTGGCCATGGGCGCCCTGCTCGTGCTCTTCACCCGGCACCGCCGCATTGCATTCGCGGTCGCCTACCTTGTCGTGGGAACCCTCGGCGTCTACGTCTTCACCACGACCGTGCTCGGCGTCCCAGACGCATTCCCCGCGTCGAATATGTTCCTCGTTGCCATGCCCAAAATGGCGCTCGTCATGGTCGGCGGTGCCGGAATCACCGCTGTCGGCGGTGTGCTTTGGAGCACCGCCGCCTTTATTCTTGCCGAGGCCTCCGCTTTCCTTGCCATCCTCACCACCACCGTGCCGTACCGGCCCGATCTGTTCACCCTGTCCACCTACCTCGTGTTGGTCGGCGCCATGGTGCTCGCCGGAATCGACCGTCGGGCCAGCAACGCCGCCCAGCCCGCGATCCACCGCGCAGTGCAAGACGGCGCCAACCGGCAGCTGCGTGACGCCCTCGATACCCGCGCCATTGCCTTACTCAACGACACGACGGTGGCTCAGCTCGTCGCGCTGTCGCTCGCCGAGCCCGGAGCGCTTTCACCGGGCCTCACCGCGAGCCTCAAATACACTCTGACCACCCTGCACGACACCAACTGGCTCACCGACATCGACGCCCGCACCAACACCGCCCTACAACCGACCGACACCCAGAAGTTGCCCAGCGACGCCTGGCTCTCCAGCGCCGTGTACACCGCCATCGAACGGAGCCGTGACCGCGGACTCGTCGTCGAGGTCACCGGTGACCGCGACGCCCTCGCCCGCCTCGACGCCGAAAGCGACCGCGACGTCGGCCTCGCCGTACAGCACTGCCTCGTCAACGTCATCTTGCACGCTGGCGTCGCCTCCGCCGAGGTTGCCGTCGAATCCGACCTGAGCACTATCTCACTGCTCATAACAGATGCGGGCCGCGGCTTCACCGAATCGGAATCCGCATCCGACCGCCTCGGTATCCGCCAGTCCGTGCGGCGCCGTATCGAACAACTCGGCGGATCCGTACTGATCTGGAGCAGGCCGGGCGCCGGCACAAACGTGCGCCTGACGGTGCCGGCGGCACAAATACAGCCCCAGGATCAGCCGAACCGCGTCAAACGGCCCGCCGCATGACCCGCGCGACCCCCACTCCGCGTCGGCCGCGCGCGCCGGCATCCGCTTCTCAGCAGCGGCTCGACCCGATCGGAGGCCTTGCCGCCTGGCCGCTCGCTCCGGTTGTCTCGGCTATCGTCGTCACCTACGCCGTCGCCGCGACGATCTCGCGCATGCATGAGATTGTGCTCATAGAGCTCGCGGTGGTGTCCGTTGGCGTGCTCATGATCGCAGCCGCCGTGCTCGTCTGGGCCGCTCGTCCCGACCTGGCCCCGTTCACCCGCATCCGCGCCATCGTGATCGTGGCCCTGGGGCTCGCGGCGCACCTGCTCGCCGCGGCGAGCACCTGGCAGTTCAATGGCATGATCCAGGACGACTTCGCCCCGATCGGACTCGGCCTGCTGCTCTTGGCCCTCGCGCCGTTCCGGCCGTGGAAAGAAATCCTCGTGCTCGGCGGCTCGTCCGCTACCGTAGTGGGCATCACGGCCCTGGTTCAGTCACCGTTTCTCGGTGTGCAGACGCCGCCCGTTTTGTTCGCCATCATCGCCATGACGCAGGTGCTCGCGCCCGCCCTGGCCTCCGCCGCATACTCCCGACAGGTCGTCAACTCCATTCACCGCTGGCAGACGGATGCCCGCCGCGCCATCCGCGCGCGCACGGAAGAGAGCCGCGGCCCCCTCGCGCACGAGGTGGTGGACCATCGCCTGACCAATCTCGGCGCCGATGTACTCCCCTTTCTGGCCGACGTCCTCGTTCGGCAAGAACTCACTGCCGCCGACATCAAACGCGCACGCTCCCTCGCCTTCCAGGTGCGGCGGGTGCTCGTCGCCGAGGTCGACCACACCTGGCTCGACGACCTCATCGGACGCGAACGCATCGGCCTCACCGATCGCGGCCTCGACCCGCTCTGCGTCATCGCCGACCCCGACCGTCGAGCGACCGCTTTCGACTCCGACCAGCGCGCCGCCGCTGGCGCCATGATCGTGGCTCTGTGCACCCTCAAGGGATTCGACCCGACCAGCCTTGTCGTGCAGATCGACGGATCCGGCGCCGCCCCGACCGATACCGCCCAGGTCACCCAGGCCTTCGGACTGCGCGGATCTCTTCCCACGCCGGCTACCGACACCACGACCATTGCCATCGTCACCGCCGCCCAGGAACAGGCATCCGCGCAGGCCCGCACCCAGGCGCGTGCCCAAGCGCAGCTGCATTCCCAGATACAAGCCCGCCGAGATGACCGCGACGTAGACACCATCACCATCCAGGTCGTACTCTCACTGCCGCCGCACCAGCGCCGCCGCGCCCTGCGACCGTACCTCAGTGTGCTGCGCGCCGTGTTCACTCGGGTGCGGGTGACCAGTCGGCATGCGCTGCTCACGCTAGAATTCAATGCTGAACGCACCACGATCAAGGGCATCAAATAATGGCAAAACTGTACTTTCGATACGGCGCCATGAACAGCGGCAAAAGCACGTCCATGCTTCAGGCGGCCTACAACTATGAGGAACGCGGCCATCATGTGCTGCTGGCCAAGCCGAGCGTCGACACCAAGGGGGACCGCGGCATCCTCTCCCGCCTCGGCGTCACCAGAACCGTCGATTTTCTGCTGACCCCCGAGACGGATGCGTACGCCGCATTCGAACAGCACCGCGCGCAGGTTCTGCACAGGTCCGGCCGAGACGTGAGTGCACTGCTGCTCGACGAGGCTCAGTTTCTTACCGAAACCCAGGTCGATGACCTGCTGCGCATCGCGATTTTGGAGAACGTGCCCGTGCTGGCCTACGGCATCCGCACGGACTTTCAGACCGTCGCTTTTCCCGGCAGTCGCCGCCTACTCGAAATTTCTCATAGCCTCGAAGAGCTCAAGACCATCTGCCGTTGCGGGCGCAAGGCCGTGTTCAACGGTCGCAAGATCGACGGCGTCTTCGTGTTCGACGGCGACCAGGTAGCCATCGATGGCGAAGAAGTCACCTACGAGTCACTCTGCGGCAGTTGTTACCTCGATGAGAGCCACGGCGTGCTGAACAATCGCAGCCGGCCAGCGCCCGCATAAAGCCGGTGGGGCGCTCGTTCCCATGATCGCGCCTCGCGGACGGGCCAACAACCACGAGCAACGTCGACCGCCTCCGCGCCCGGGGCGCGGCCGTGCGCGCCTTCACCGGGGGAGACGACGCCCAGCCCGTGCGAGTTCAGCCCCCTTGGAAGCAGCCGGGGCATACGTGGGGCTAACCGCCCGGACGCAGCGCTAGGGGGGTGCGTTGCGCCGGTTCCGCCATCAGCTGCAGGCCGGTCGCGGAGTTGGCCGAGAGCGACAGCGCCTCAACCCAGTCGCGGTTGAGTACCGGCACCTTGCTGCCGAAGTACTTATAGGCCAAGGAAATGCCGGGGTGCATCCAAACGGTGCTGCGGCCTCCCCCGACGGGGGGGTCGTCGCGCCAAGAGAAATAGAACGATTCGCCGCGGCGCAGTTTGGCGCCGACCACGAGTTGAATGTGCGCGAGTACTCGGTCGTCGAAATCGACGGTGAGGCTCGAGTCATACGTCAACTTGCCCATTTTTCTGCCTCGCGCTGGTTCATCGGCGAACGCGAACGGCAGGCCGAATCGCATACAACCACGGGTTTCATTTCCAAAACGGGAACGACAATTTCCATGTGCTGCCGAGCCTAGTGAACTCCGACACAGAGTCTCTCGCTTAGGTAGCTATAACCCAGCCCCAATTCTGGGGACAGTTAGATCGGTGCCACAATGTGAGCGCACGCCCAGCACGCATATCGTCAGAAAATCACCAGCGCTGGCTCGATCACGAGGCCGGTGAAAGTCACGTCCGCGATGATTGCGCCAGCGCTCCGCCCGAAGGCCAGCGAAACGGATGCCGCACCGGCGCGCGTCAAGCCGTAGCCGACATCCGAGGTCTGCTTGAATATGGCCATGTCCTCTTCTCGCTCGGCCCAGACCATGCCTCCGAAGCGCTCGCGAACACGCACCACCGTGGGGTTCCTCGTGCTCGGCCTGCTGGTCATCGTGGTGGCAGCCACCGCTTGGGTCGGCATTCGTGGCCTGCAGGCCAAGGACGCACTCGAAGCTGCGGTGCCGCTGGCCGAGAAAATCACCGACCAAGTCGTCTCCGGTGACGGTGAGGCTGCTGCCCGGACCGCTGCACTGTTGGCCGCATACACCAACACCGCCCGGTCACGCACGAGCGATCCGGTCTGGCGCACCTACGAGCTGCTGCCCTTTCTCGGCTCCAACCTCGTGGCCGTGCGTCAAATCGCCGCGGTCGTCGACGACGTTGCGCTGAGTGCCGTCACCCCCCTGGCTGCGCTGGCCGGCAATCTCGACCTGACCGATTTCAAGCCCGTCGACGGCGCCATTGCCCTGCAACCGCTGCTCGATGCGCAGCCGGCAGTAGCAGCTGCCGATGCAGCCCTGGCCCGGGCAGTCACGAACGTGAAAGCCATCGAGACCAACGACGTGCTCGACGTCGTGCGCGGTGCCGTCACCCGGCTGCAGACGGTCACCGGTGAAACGTCGGCCACGCTCGACGGTATGAACCGGGCAGTGACCCTGCTGCCGGCCATGCTCGGCGCTACCGAGCCGCGCGACTACATTCTGCTATTCCAAAACCCGGCCGAATTGCGTTCCACCGGCGGCATCCCCGGTGCGCTCGCGCTACTCCACACTGACAACGGCAGCATTGAACTCACCCAGCAGGCCAGCTCGACCTCCTTTCCGCAATATCCAGCTCCGGTGCTACCCCTCGGCGACGAGATTCGCAGCATTTACGGAGACATCACCGGGCAGTTCATTCAGAATGTCTCGATGGCCCCTGACTTTGCGCAAACCGGTGAGCTCGCCCGCGAAATGTGGCGCCTGGAATTCGGCCTGGAAGCAAACGGTGTGCTGTCGATCGACCCGGTCGCGCTCAGCTACCTGCTCAAGGCCACCGGTCCGATCACCCTCTCCACCGGCGACCAGCTCAACGCCGACAATGCCGTGCAGTTGCTGCTGAGTGACGTGTACGCGCGGTATGACGACCCGAAGCAGCAAGACATCTTTTTCGCGGCCGCAGCCGGCGCCGTGTTCAACGCAGTAAAAAGCGGCAACGCCGACCCGACCAAGCTCATCGCAGCACTCGCCAGGGCCGCTGACGAGAACCGGGTGCTGGTCTGGAATGCCGACGAAGCCGAGCAGACGATTCTCAACGACACCACCTTGGCCGGCGCCAGACCGGTCAGTGACGACAAGACCAACCGGTTCGGGCTTTACCTGAACGACGGAACCGGTTCCAAAATGGACCTCTACCTCGACGTGCAGACAGCTATCGGCCAGCAGACCTGCCGCGAGGACCGGCGCCCGCAGTATGCGTTCGAGGTGACCCTCACCAACACTGCCCCAGCGGATGCCGCCACCAGCCTCCCGGCCTACATCACCGGTGGCGGCGCCTTCGGTGTGGCACCCGGCAATATTAAGACCATGATCGCGGGCTACGGCACCCCCGAGGTGCAAAACCTCGGCCTCACCCGTGACGGCGTCGAAGTGCCGTACCATCCGGCTGCCGATGCCGGGTATCCGGTGAGTTCGATCGGCATCGAACTGGCACCCGGCGAGAGCACCGTGCTGCGCTTCAACTGGCTGGGCGCCGAGCCCTTTACCGGCCAGCTCGAACTGCGCAGCACACCACTGATCGTTCTCAACGACACCGCATCATTAGAATTCACGTGTTAGGTTCGCCACGAATGACCACAGTGATCGCAGAACGCCGTGATCCTGGGTGATCAGAGCCATTTGGTGCCAACGCACTACAAGGGATTCACCTTCGAAAACTTCTGGTCGTGCTCGCGGAGCCGTCGTGACCATGCTGCATGCTGAGAGGATGCCTACTGAGAGGCCGGATACTGAGAGGCCGGATACTGACGGCTATAGCCACTGCGGAAACGGACACACCGACGGTGACGTTTCCGGCCCCGAAGTTATCGTCCCCACAAACTCCCGCCGATCGAGAGCAAAACATGAACGAACCCCAGGCCAGTAGAGACCTGAAGGCCGCTGCATCCGCGCACGTGAGCGCCGTGTCCGCTCGCGCCCCCCGTATTCTCATGGTCTGCACCGGCAACATCTGCCGATCACCGCTGGCCGAGCAGCTGCTGCGCGAAGACCTGCGCACAGCAGGCATCGACGCCGTCATCACCAGTGCCGGAACCCGAGCCATGACCGGCAGTGACATGACACCCGAGGCAGCGGCGCTGTCGTCGCAGTACGGTGCGTCACACACCAGGCACGTAGCGCGGCAACTCACCGAAGAACTTATCGCCGGTGCTGACCTGGTGCTGACTGCCACCAGAGAGCACCGTCGTCAGGTCGTATCGATGCTGCCTAAGGCAACTCGCTATACCTTCACCCTCAACCAGTTTGCGCGTCTGGTAGCCCCGGCTGCTCTCGTCGACGCGTCGGCCTCGGCCGGCGCCGGCGCCGGCTCCGCAGCCCGGAACTCGGCGGTCGAGCCTGTCGAGACCTCCATGAGGGTCCTGCCCCCCGTCTCCAGGGCCCGGCCGCCCCTCGACTTCGCAGCCTTCATCGCCGACGTCGCCTTGACCCGCGGACTCCATCCTTCGCCCACTCCCCCCACTCTCGACGACGTCGATGACCCCTACCGGCAGTCCGCGACCGTGTACGCCCGTGCGGCGGCGGCCATCAACGGCTCCGTCACCACGATCACGGCAGCCCTCATCGCGGTAGGAGTCTGATGCCGCGGTTACCTGGGCAAATTTTCGCCAGCCGCGCCACTATGCCCCTGCGCTGACCCAAGTTCTGCGCACGTGTGAACGTCGACCGGAGTAGGAACCGCTCGGCTCTCCACAAATTGGCAAAACCATACCGAGCTCCCATTAGCAGGACTAGTCTCACCTCATGGACGACAACGTGTCGTGGGTTTTTCAAAAGAAAGACGTGGCCCGGCCGCGCCTGTGCCCGCAGTGCAACGACCCCATGCAGGTCTCCTGGCACGGCATCTCCTACGACTACGGCTGCGAGAACTATGCGTGCTCGCTTGTCTACTGCGGTCCGCCCTATACCGAGGCTGAACTAGCCAGTGACAACACGGTCGTGCTCGGTCCGCCCAACTGCGTGCGCTGCCTCATGCCGATGCAGGTCGTGCCGAACGGGGATGCATGGCAGTTCGCTTGTGATCAAAGCGGATGCGACGGCATCTGGCCCCCCGTCGACTCCTGACCCCGCTCGCCCGCGCCACTCCACCGTGTCCGGCCAGTAGCGTGTGTTCGCACGCCCACGCCCATGCCCGTCGCCCATGGTCCGTAGCCGCGTAGCCCGGCGCGCGCGCGAAGCAGAAACGCGAAATTTGTTTATTTTGGCAATTGGATGCGGCTGGGCCTGTTAGTGCAGGTCCGGCCGCTTTTTTGCGCGCACTGTGCGCACATCGTCTGCCCCTGAACGGGGGGTGAACCTGAGAAAGCCCCGAGTTCGA